>RFVF01000068.1 GCA_009922615.1 Pseudomonadota bacterium | reverse complement strand
CCTCGCTGCGCGAAGGGAGAAGGCAAAGGCGGCGGGCGACGCGCTCAATTCTGTGGCAGTGCGTTTCATGTTCGTGCGAAGTGCGTTGAAGTTCATGGCGCGTCAGGGCTTGTAGGAGAGCACGGTGCGGTCAGTGGCATCCTCCCACGAACCGAAGGTCAGCAGTTCAGTGCCGGTCCACGTGTAGGGCATGGCGCGCTGTTGGATGGGCGCGACGGGCAGCGTGCCAACCACGCCGGTGGCCGGGTCGTAGGTGATGCCGCCTTTGCCGGAGCGGTTCACCATGCCCACATTGTTCACGCCACCAGCCCAGATCACCTTTGAGCCGGTCCACACGGCGGTGGCATCCTGCGACCAAGTGTATTGGCCGGTGTTGAAGGTCGTCCACGTGTCGGTCGTGGGGTTGTAGCGGCCCCCGGTGTTGCTATTCGTGAGGCCGAGAAAGCCGCCCCAAGTGATTAATTCGGTGCCAGTCCAGACGGCCTGTGGGAACAGCGTACCGTTCGGCGCATTGTTGGAGCTCATCATCGTCCACGTGTTGTTAGCCGGGTTGTAACGCGCTCCATTGTTGAAGGCGTTGACGTTGCCGTTGCTGCTGCCGCCCCAAATGATCATCTCCGTGCCTGTCCACACGGCGAGATGGTCAGCCCGGTTGGTCATCCCCGTGGGCGGAGTGGCCATCGTGGTCCAAGTGTCCGTCGCCGGATTATAGCGTGCACCGTTGTTCGTCGTAACGCCCGAGCTGAAGATACCGCCCCAGACAATCATCTCCGTGCCGGTCCACACGGCAGTGTGCCGGCAGCGGGCCGAGGGTGCGCCGGTGGTGGTCATATTGCTCCATGTGTTGTTCGCCGGGAAGAAGCGCTTGCCGTCGCCGATGAAGTTGTTCGAGATGCCACCCCAGTAAATCGCCTGATTGCCGGTCCACACGACCGAGAACTGCGTGCGAGGGCTGGGATCATTGGTGGTGGACATCGTTTGCCAACTGTTGTTGGCCGGATCGAACATCGCCCCGCTGTCCAACACACCGCCGGAGATCGCAGGCAGTAAATCCGAACCCCACACCAGCCACTTGCTGCCAGTCCACACCGTCTTCGTAGGTGTCCCGCCTCCCGAAATGAACCGTGGCATGGGCGCGTTGGGCGTGTCCTTGGTGGCGCGGATCTGCCACTGGTCGGACGTGGTGGGAGTCTTGGCGTAGAAATAAGTTTCCGTCTCCGGTTTGAAGGAGAGCACCGTGCGGTCGTTGCCGTCACGGAAGGTGGCGAAGGTCAGCAGCTCGGTGCCGGTCCAGACGTGCGGCATCCAGGACTGAGTGATCGGAGCCTGCGGCAGATAGTCCCACTTGTTGTTGGATGGATCAAAGCTCCAGCCAGAGTAAAAGCCGCCGCCGTGTTCGTTGACCCAGGCGCCCGAGTATCGGCCCTGCACGTAATACACCTTCGAGCCGCTCCAGAAGGCCGCACTCTCATAGAGCCATTCCAAGTTTGGCGTCTTGAACGGAACCCACGTGTCCGAGGCCACGTCGTAACGGCCACCATCGGAGTTTGCCACTGCAACACCGCCATTGTTGCCGCCCCAAACAATGAATTCCTTGCCCGTCCAGACGGCCAAGCCCGCCTCGCGCGAAGATGGTTCGTTCCGGGTGCTCATCGCGCGCCAAGTGTCGGTGGCCGGATTGTAGAGGACGCCACCGCTCGTCGCGTAGCTGCCGCCGTTGACGCCGCCCCAGATCAACACCTCGCTGCCGGTCCAAAAGCAGTTGAAGTCGCGCCGGCCGGCAATGGGCGCGGCGGCCACGTTGCGCCATGTGTCGGTCACGGGATTGTAGAGTTTTCCGTCGGCATACTGGGCGCTGATGTTGTTGTTGATCTCACCGCCCCAGACGAACAACTCGGTGCCGGTCCACACGGAGCGGTGACGGTTGCGCGCGGCGGGCTGGTTGATGGTGCTCATGGGAGTCCACGTGTCGGAGCTCGGATCGTAAAGTGCTCCAGCGGCAAGCGGGTTGCCATTATGACCGCCCCAAAAAATGCCCTTTTGTACGGTGGGAGCCCAGATGAAGTTTATTTCATCGCGGCGCGTAGGAGCGTTGACGGTGGAAATGGGCGTCCAAGAATTCAGGGCTGGATCGAAAATGGCACCGTCCGAGACGTTGGCTGACGAAAAGATGTTAATACCCGAATACATAATCCACTTGCTGCCGGTCCAAATCGTGGCGGCCTGGCGGTGATCCGATGAGCCCATGCGGTTTAGCCGTGGCGTGGGCGCATTAGGCGTATCCTTCGTGGCACGGATGGTCCACTTCGGTCCCTCAAAGTTAGCGCGGCCAATGTTGACGTAGCCCATGTTGTGCAGCACGGGGTCCACCTTCTTGCTGGAGACGATCACGCCGCCGTTGCCCACGCCGGCCGCCGCCGCCGCCAGCGCCAGCGCCGCGTCCGGCCCGAGCTTGGCCGCAGTCACGGCATTGGCGGCGATCTGCGCCGAGCCGATGGTGTTGGTGATAAATTTCGTTCCCGGGATGGAGCCATCTAAGATGCGCGAGGCGTCAAACGTGCCGGTGACATTGGCTGCATTGGCGATCACGCCGGTGAGGGCGCTGCCGTCGCCGGTGAACGTGGTGGCCTTCACGGTGCCACGCACATCCAGCGTCGCGCCCGGGGCCGCGCCGCCGAGGTTCACACCGACCGCGCCGGGAGCCGTGGCGACGATGGGCTGGCCGGCGTCGTTGAGCAGCGCCGCCGTGGAACGCGCAAGATGCGCGAACGGCGAGGAGAGGAACTGGATGCGCGGGCTGATTTCCCCGCCCTGCCCCACCACGGTGACGCCGAGGAAACGGTCCGAGGAATCAGCCCCGAGGAAAAGACCAGCGAGGTTGTTGGTGAAGAATTCTCCGGTGACGCCGGTGGCATTGCCCGCGCCAAGCAGCGCGTTGAAAAAGCCCCGAGTGACTTTCACGGTTTGCTGCTCGGCCCAGAGCAGATCAGTCAAGGCTGTGCCGGTGGCGTTGCGATACAAACGGAATTGCACGGTGGCGCTGACGGTGGTGGCCTGGCCGAGTGGCGTGCCGGCGCCGTCGGTCAGGTAGCCCTGGAAGGTGAGCTTGCCGGGCGGATACTGATCCGCGGCAGTAGCCGTCAGCGCGAACATCAGCAGGCACGCGGCGAAGAAGGATTTCGTAGCCATAAGAAAGTGAGAGGTCGTGGCGTTCATGCGTCAGGGCACGCTGAGGTGCGCGATGGGGCTGATGCGGTTGAGCGAGAAAGAACCGCGCGTGGAGAGTGTGCGCGTTTCGTTGGTAGTCACGCCGCCCAGCACGTAGGCCCGGCCCAGGAGAGTGATGTTCTCTTCATAAGTGCCTTCCATGCGCGTGCCGCCAGTGGTGAGGCTGGTGTAATCCAGCGGGGGCGGGGTGAACGTGAGCACCATCGTGCGCCGCACACCATAGGACTCCACGCCCACGGGCAGCACGGCGTTGAAGGTCGCATTCAAGTTGTCGTGGTCGGGATGATACGTGTGGAGAAACGGATTCGAGGCGTGGTCGTTGTAATCGAGGTTGACGACGTTGGTGATGCTGCCACCGGTCTGAAACGTGCCGGTGAAATTCCACGGCGCGTTGGCCGCGCTCCACGGCAGATGGGCCGCGCTGATGCGCCGGGCCTTGTCCAACTGCTGCGGATCGAGCTGCTGCTCGCGCAGGCAGAGCACGGCGTTCGTGTTGCGATCCCAGCCGCTGAACACGCGCTGGAGCAGCCGGGTGGTGTTGTTGGTGTCGCTGTGGACGATCAGCCGCAGGTTGAATGGCGAACGCACCGCGCCCCACGAGGTGTCCAGATTCGTGACGACAAACGCCGCACCGTTGGAGGACAGCGGGCTGACGACGGGCTGTCCAGCTCCGTCCCGTTGATAGGCTTTGAGGTAATGCCGCACTTGATCGATCGTGGCATTGCCCACCCATAGCCCGCGGTTCGAGGTCTTTACCGCGGTGACGGGCAACTCGATCTGCGTGTAGCCTAGCGAGTCGTTCAGGCGGAAGATGCCTTCGTATAGATCGCCGGCCTGGTTGGGTGAATTCGTCATCGCCGCGCGGTTGAGGCCGATCACGATCTCGGCATCCGAACCCGGCGTGCCCGCCGGTGCAAGCGTGATCACGCGGGGCGCGGAGAAGTCGGAAAAGAAGTAGGTGCTGTTGGTGGGGTTGAACGCGCCCCGCAGCAACAAAGGCACCTGGCCGACGAAGGCCGGCTGGCCCGCCGGCGGTGAGGCCGAGGCCACGAGGGAATTGGTCACCCGCAGCGTGCCCGGCGTCAGGTTGCGCAGCCGCAGGCTGTATTGGCCGAGGGCGGTGCTGAAGTGGATGCCGTCCGGGTCCTGCGGAATGACCTGCACCGGGCCGAAATAATTATTGTGCAGATTGTTGGCCCGGATCCAGAACGCCTGCCCACGTTTCAGCGGCGTGGAAAAGAGGGAGAACAACTGCGCCGTGGTGGGCGCGGCACCCGCCGCCTCGTTACCGGGGTAGTAATAAATTTCTGCCTGGCTGGCCAACGCAGGCACCGGGCTGAAGAACGTGTCCACCACCGGCGGGTTCACTGGCGGCGTGGGGAACCCGATGAAGTTCACCCCTTGGGCCGTCCACGAATAGTTCGGCAAGGCGGGCCGGCCCACGATATTCCAAGTGTAAGTCGCCCCGCTGCCATTGCGCACGAGGTAAGCGTGGTTGGCCACCAGACTGCGCAAGGAACCCGTCAGGCTGGGGTTGCGGTTCCAGAGCGACCAGTCGTTGTTCACCACCGCCGGCTGCTGCGGGTTGTTGATGAAACGTCCCTGCGCAACGATCGGCTGCCACAGCCAGACCTCCGTGATCGGGTTCGCTCCATCGGCTCCCACGGTCCCGGCCAGCGTCGTGTGCGTGGCGTCCACGTGCAGGTAAACGGCGTTCCAGCCGGGCTTGAGGGTCACGGTCTGCGTGGTCCACTGCGCGTGTGCTGGCCGGCCCGCCGCGAGCAGGAGCGCCCCGATGAGGAGTGAGAGGATGCGTTTCATGGTTTCCGGAAGAAGTAGAAGGCAGGTTGCGGAGTAAGCCGTTGCAAGGCGGACAGCGGCGAGCTGGCCGCCTGGCCGCCAAAAATTACCAGTTCGGAACCGGACCAGACCGCCGTGGAACCGCTGCGCGGCGTCGCTCCGGCAGCCGCATCCAACGTGCGCCACTTGTTCTTCGCCGGATCATACGCTGCGCCGGTGGACAGCGCGCCCGTGGAATCCTCACCGCCGTAAATCAACATCTCGCTCCCAGACCATACCGCCACGTGACCAGCCCGCGCTACGGGTGCTGCGAGCACCGGCAACGGCGTCCAGGTGTCCGCCACCGGGTCGTATGCCGCGCCATCACCGAGGAACGCCCCTGCGCGCTGTCCGCCCCAGACAATCATCCGCGTGCCCGTCCACACCGCCGCATGCCGCGTGCGCGCACTTGGGGCATTAACCGTGCTGACCGCCGACCAGCTCTGCGGCACACCGTTTACCCCGCACTCCAGACGGCCGCCCGTGGCAATTTCACTGGTGGCACCTTGACCGCCCCAGAAAATCGCCCGTGTCCCGGTCCACACTGCCGAGGCATACCGGCGGCCTTCCGGCACGCCCACCGTCGGGAGCCCGGCCCATTGGTTGGCGGCGGGATCATACGCACCGCCGTCCGCCAGCAAACCGGTGTTGCTGCGGCCGCTGAACACCACCATGCGTGTCCCCGTCCACACCGCCGTGTGTCCGTCGCGGGCGGCCGGAGCGCCATTGGTCGTGACGGTGGTCCATTCTCCTGTGGTCAGATTGTAACTCGCCCCGTTGGTCGCAAAGCCCGCCGCGCCGAACCCGCCCCAAACAATCATGTTCGTGCCTGTCCACACCGCCGTGTGACCGGCGCGGGCCGAGGGTGCCTGAAAGGAACCGAGATTCACCCACAAGTCCGAGGCCGGCGCATACGCACCGCCGCCCGCGCTGTAGGAGCCGCCGCCCAAATCACCGCCCCAGATCAGCAGTTGCTGACCGGTCCACACCGCCGAGTGACCGAAACGTGCCGAGGGCGCGTCGGTGGCATTGCCACTGATCCACGGCGATGCCGGCACCGTGTAAAACATCCGCAAACCCTGCGCCAGCAACGCCGCGTCCTGCGCATCGCCCGACACGATCGGCACGCCGGCGGGAATGTTCGTCTGAAGTTGTCCGCTCAACGCCGCAACCTGCGCGGCCAGCGCGGCGACTTGCGCGGCCAGCCCGTCCACGCTGTTCGTCGAGGTCGTCCCACTGAACACCGCATAAGGCACGGCGGACACCGGCGTGCGCGGCGACAGCACCGTGTAGGCGGAAATCGATCCGTTGGGCCGCGCACCGATTTCCAGCCAGCGCGGAGTCCCATTGAACACCCCCGCACCAAAATCCAACGCCACCGTGAAAATTCCGTTCGTCACCCCGACGGGATTCAACACCACCGGGCTGCCCACCGCGTTACCTGCCGTGAGCGCGTCCCGCAACGCGAACTGGAAATCGTAGTTACCGTTGGCCGGCGTGCCGCCGTCGGTGAGCCGACCTTGGAAGGTGAACGCCGTGCCCTGCGCGCGCACAATGCCAGCCAATGCCAGCCACAAACAGCCGGCAGCCACCACCCGGCGGCAACTTGAGATGAGGAGGAGAGCTTTCACGGGGATTGAATGACTTTGTAGAAGCGCAGGCCAGCACCCGTCGCGCCGGGATCCACGATCTGGAAACTGCTGTTGGAAATCACCAAACCACCGGGCAACAACACCCAGTTCTGCAAGCCCACGCTCGTGCAGTAATACAACTGCAGCTTCGCGAGCTGGTCTGTGGTCGGCGCACTGTTGTCCATGTTGCCAAAGGTCAACTGCAACGTTCCGCCCGCAGCGCGCACCGGAGCGAGCAACTTCAACGTCGGCGGCAGCAAGATCGAGGCAGTCCCGCTGACGAACGTCGTCGGGACGACATTCGCGTTCACATCCGTGACCTCGCGGACCACCGGGGTGTCGATGTTCAAACCAATCGTGGTGGTCGGCGACACCGCCGCCAATGTGGCGAAATTAACCCGGATGATTTCCCTGGCCCCGGTGGCGAGTGCGCTGCCGGCGGGGAGGGCGAAGACAAAACCGAGCCGTCCAGAAAGTGTGAGGTTGGTGTTCACCAGCAGAGTGCCTCCCGTGCCCGCACTGCCGAGCGTGGCGCTCACGAATTTCAGTGCGGCGGGGTCGTAGCTGAGGCTCAAGCCAACGCCATTCTCTGTGCCCGTCGCCGCCATCACCACACTCACAGCGCTCGTCTGGCCGACAACGAACGGCAGGCTGGTCACGCTCAAGGTGCGGGTGCCGGTCGGGGACAATGCGGCGAGCCGGTGCGATTGCGCGACTGCCACCGGCCCCGTCGGGCCACCGACCGGCGTCAGCGGATCCAGGCCAGCCGCATAACGCAGCGCCTGCACCCAGTCAGATACCGTAATGCGCCCATCCCCGAGCGTCTCGCGCGGGGCGGAATCGGCCCGTTGAAACTCACCGCCTTCACCAAAGCTGGTGATCGTGTCCAGGCCCGCTGCAATGCGACCGACTTGCACGGCGTCGGTGACGGTCAACCGGCCGTTACCACCGGGCCGGGGCGAGACATCGCCTTCGTAGGCCACTGTGTTGGTCGTGACCGTCGCGCGAGTGCCGACGTAAAGGATGTAAGGCAACTGGTGCGCATTGGTGTCACTCACCTCGCGAGCGGTGAGCGCATCGGTGAAATTCAACGCCGTCTCCCCCACCACCGCCTGCGGCAGCACGGCAAAATTCACGAGCGCCAGCTCGTTGCTGCCGACGGCAAACAAACCGTTGGCCGGCTTGCTGATCAACAAGGCGACGCTGCCGGTGGATGCGGGCGGCGCGTTTACCACCAGCGATGCGTCGGCGGCATCGGCACCCAATGTCGCACCGGTGAAAAGCAATTTCGTCGCATCGAATGCAAGCGTGAAACCCACGGCATTTTCCACTCCGCTGGCTGCGAGATTGACGGGCACCGTCAACGTGTCGCCGACCAGCACAGGCGCGGGCGTCGTCAGGAACACTTTGCTCGACGCGAGCGTGATGGTGAACGTCTGCGCCACCGAGCCATTCGTGCCGCCATCCGCGGTGCCACCGTCGTCCAGAAGCTGCACCGTGACCGTCGCCACACCCACCGAACCGATGGCCGGCTCGAAGGTCAGTGTGCCGCTGATGTCGAGAGCGGGCTGAGCTGTGAAGAGTGCGTTGTTGTCATTGGTGACAACGAACGTGAGGGCTTGGGCTGATTCGTGGGGCGGCCCCGCGCTGATCGCCGTCGCCCAGTTCGTCACGATGACTGCGCCATCGCCCGGATAAACGGTTTGGTTAAATCCTTTCGTAAACGTCGGCGGGTGGTTCACTGGCGTCACGCTGATGGTGAAAGTCTGCGCGCTGCTGGTATCTGAGCCGCCATTGAGCGTGCCGCCATTGTCGCGGGCGTAAACCGTCACCGTCGCCGTGCCAATCGTCAGCGGTGCAGGCCGGTAAGTCAGCGTTCCGTTTGCGGCAATCGCCGGTGCGACGCTGAAGAGCGAGGGGTTGTCGTTCGTGACCAGGAAGCTGACCGTCTGCCAGGCCTCGCCCGACGGGCCGGGAGAAATGCTCGCCACCGCATTGGCCAAGGTCTGCGTGCCCACGTCTTCCAGCACCGAAAGGCTCGTCAGGTTCAGCACAAAGGTGGGCGGCTGGTTATCCGGCGAGGCCACTGCGATGGAGAAGGTGTTCGTGCTCCGATCCACGCCGCCATTCGCCGTCCCGCCGTCGTCTTGCGCGATCACGGTCACGAGTGCCAGACCGCTCGCGTTGGCCACGGGCGTGAACGTCAGGTTGCCGTCGAGATCGATGGCCGGAGCCACGGCGAACAGGGCGGCGTTGTTGTTGGCCACGGTGTAGGCGAGGAGGGACTGTGCGGCCTCCCGCGCAATGCCCGGCGAAAAGGCCGCGAAGCCCGAATACGATGCCGACCCGGCATTCGGCGTCACGATGAGCAAGTTCGTGGCGAGCGTGACGATGGGCGCATGGTTCACCGGCAGAACGGTGAGCACGATGATTTGCGGCGAGCTCGTGTCCACGCCGCCGTTCGCCACGCCGCCGTCATCCCTCGCCCACACAGTGATGGTTGCGCTGCCGAACTGATCGGCAGCGAGCGTAAAGGTCAGCGTGCCGTTCGTGCTGAATGCGGGCGGTTGCGAGAACAATGCGGGATTGTCATTCGTCGCGTAGAAACTGACGAGCTGGCCAGCCTCGACCGCGAGGCCGGGGGAAATATTGGTCAACGCATTGGCGAAAGATTGCGGCGCGGCATTCTCGGACACGGTGATCGCCGTCAGCCGCACAGCAAAACTCGGTGCCTGATTCACCGGCTGGATGGTGAGCGCCCCGTCCACAAAGGTGATGGCGTAGTTGATGGCGGTCGCGTCGGCCACCGTGATCGGATACACGCCCACCGGGCTCCCATTGGTCGCAGCCATCGTCAACATGGCCGGGGTGGAGATCGCGGCCGGAGTCTCGCCGTTGACCAAGCCGGTGTAGGTCGCCGTCAGCACCGGCAACGGCGTGCCAAAGATGTTCGTCTTCGAGTCCGCAGTGATGGTCAGCGGCGCGCGCTGCACCGTCAGCGTGCCGGGGTTGAAAGTTATATTATAATTCGTGAGGCGATCCTCCGGCGCGCTGAGGATCGGATGGATCGGGAACGTCCCGGCGGGCACGATGGCACCCGGACGGAATTTCTGGATGCGGTAGTTGCCCGTGTCGGCGACGAAGACTTGCCCCAGAGCATCCACGGCCACGCCGCTGGGGAATTCAAACTGGCCGTTGCCCGCGCCTTCTCCGCCCCAATGCGTGAGGAAAGCGCCGCTGCCATCGAATTCCTGAAGGCGATGGTTGGCGCTGTCCGCGACGAAGACATTGCCAAACCAGTCCACCGCGACGCCCATGGGCTGGTTGAACTGGCCCACATCGGCGCCGAACCCGCCCCAGGAGCCGAGGTAGTTGCCGTTGTTATCGAACTTCTGAATCCGGTGGTTGCCCGTGTCCGCCACAAACACATTGCCCGCCGCATCCACAGCCACGCCGCGCGGGTTGTCGAACTGACCAGGGCCGCTCCCCAGGCCGCCCCACTGCGTGAGGAAGTAGCCGGTGTTGCCGAATTTCTGCAACAGGCCGGTAACGCGGTCCAAGACAAACACGTTGCCAAAATCATCCGCCGCCACCGCGAACGGGCTGTTGAAGCGCCCGCTGCCGGTGTTGCCGAGGAACCCCCACTTCGCCAGAAAGCGCCCGCTGGCATCCATTTTCTGGATTCGCTGCGATCCAGTATCAGCCACGTAAACCGCACCCGCCGCATCCACGGCGACGCCATAGGGCGAATTAAACTGGCCGTTACCAGCACCCACCGCACCCCACTTGCCCATGAATCCGCCATTGCCATCAAACCGCAAAACCTGAGCGAATCCCCGGTCCAGCACCAGCACCGTCCCACTGCTTTCGACCGCGATGGCCTGCGGCACGCCAAACCCCTGATCGGCATTACCTGCCACGCCCCAAGCTCGATCGAAGACCGGCGGCGGAACCGCGTTGCCCGCACCAACCAGATAGCTCCCGTAACGAACGATGATTCCGTCGCCTGGTTGGCGCCCCACCACCGTCCCGTCCAGCAGCGGAGGAATCCCGCCGTAGGTCATAGTCTTGTCATTCGCCGTGACCACCAGTGTGGCCTTGTTGATGGTCAACACGCCCGGCGTGATGTTAAAGATATAATTCGAGGCCACCGCGCCGACGACCGTGATGGGATAAGTTCCAACCGGGCTCGTGGACTGGGCGGGCGTAGTGACCGCACCCAGACTGGTCAACACCGCCTCGGTCTCGTTGTTCACGAACCCAGAGTAGGCGGCGGTCAACAAGGGATTCGCCTCGCCAAACAGTTTCGTCTTATTGTCCACCACAACGCTCAACGTGGCCGGCTGCACGGTGATCGGGCGGGTCACGGTCACCGCATTGTAGTTGGCCGTGTCGGCTGGAGTGAACAAGGCCGAAAGGGGTTGCGCCGGCCCCGCGTTCATGAGCGCACCGGCCGCCGGCGAATAACTGAATGCTCCAAGCTGGGAAGCGCTGGCATTGAGTTGGGTGGAACTCAATACCGTGCCATAGACGATATCGGCCGGAACCGCCCACGACACTTGAGGCGTGGCCTTGGCGATCACCAGCACGCCGGACGCAAAGGTTATATTATAGTTGGCCGCCGTCGCCCCGCTGGCGGTGATGGCATAATTGCCCGCCGGACTGTTCGCTTGGGCGGTGGTCGCCAGCGAAACCGAAGTGTTCAGCACCGTCGCATTCTCCCCGTATACAAAACCCGAGTAGCTGGCCGTGAGCGCCGGCAATGGGCTGCCAAAGGTATTGGTCTGGTTGTCAGCCGTGATGGTGAGCGGAGCCTTCACGACCGTGACCGTCTGCGTGACCGTCACCGAAGCGTAGGTTGCCGGGTCGTTCGGGGTGAAGGCCGCCACCAACGGGTAGGTCGCTCCCGCGTTCAAACGCGTGCCCGCCGCCGGCAAGTAACTGAAGGTCCCCTGCACCGAAGTCGTGGCGTTCAATTGGTTCGTGCCCAAGGCCGTGCCGTAGGTCAGGTCGGCGGGAGCCGGCCACGTCACCGTGGGCGTCAGCTTGCCGACGCTCATTGAGCCGGGGATGAAGCTGATGCTGTAGTTCGCGGCGGTCGCCCCACTGACTAGAATAGGATAATTGCCGGCGGGACTGTTGGCCCTCGCAGTTGTGGTGAGGGTTGCAGGAGTGCTCAAAACCGATGCGGTTTCGCCATATACGAAGCCGATATAGGTCGCCGTGAGCGGTGGCAAAGCATCCCCCAAGAGCTTGGACTTACTGTCGGCTACAATCGTCAAGGGAGCGCGCAGAACGGTCAGCGAGCGGAACAATGCCACCGGATTATAATTAATCGGATCACTGGGCGTGAAGACCAACGCCAAAGTTTGGCCCGATCCCGCATTCAACCGCGTGCCGACCGCCGGCGTGTAGCTGAAGTTGCCGGCCACGGGAGTGCTGGCTCCCAGTTGAGTCCCGCTCAATGCCGTGCCGTATGTGATGTCGGTCGGGGCCGCCCAAGAAACCACCGGAGTGGCCTTGCTGACGGTGAGCGTGCCCGGCTGGAACGTGATCGTGTAATTGCCGGAGGCGGCTCCGCTAACGGTGATCGGATAAGTCCCCACCGAACTCGCGGCCTGAGCTGGCGTCGCAAAGCTTGCCGGGGTGGTCAAGGCCGCCGCGGTATCGCCATTGACAAAACCAGAGTAAGTCGCAGTGAACGTCGGCAACGGGTCGCCGTAATACTTGGCCTTGTCCTCGGCCTTGATGACCAGCGGCACGGGCAAGACGGTGACCCGCTGCGTGACAGTCACCGGCCCGTAATTGTCGGTGTCATTCGGAGTGAACACGGCCACGAGGGCCTGGCTCGGACCGGCATTCAACACCGTTGACGCCGCCGGCTGGTAACTGAAAACGCCCGCAACCGCCGAAGCCGCGTTGAGCTGTGGCGCGCTCAGGGCCGTGCCATAAGTGATGTTCGCTGGAGACGGCCACATGACCGCCGGGACTGCCCGGGCAATTGCGAGCGTAGCATGGCTGCTGGTGACGCTGCCGATGGAGTTGCTAACCACCACGTCATACACACCGGCGTTCGCGAGGAAAGCCGCGGGGATGATCAGTGTCGAGTTCGTGGCCCCCGGCAGGTCCACACCGTTGAAGCGCCACTGGAACTGCGGCTGCACCGAAGCCCCCGAACTCAGCAGGCTGACACTGAACGAGGCAGGCGATCCCGCCGCCACCGTGACGCTCTGGGGCTGGGCCGCGAAGAGAACCGGCTGCACATCACCATAGAGGCGGGCGATGCGATTGCGCGGAACGCCGTTGACCTGAGTGAAGGAACCGCCAATCAGCACGCGGCGGGAGCTGTCGCTCAGGATGGCATACACCAGATTGTTGGCCCCCGTGCCCACGTCAAATGAGGCATCCAAAGTGCCGTCCGCGTTGAGCCGGGCGACACCGTTGCGCGAGACACCGCCGATCGCGGTGAAATAACCACCGATGAGAATTTTACCGCTCAACTCGGCGGCGACGGCCAGCGCATCCGAATTAAACGCATTGCCCGCCAAAAAGCTTGCATCGCGGAAGCCATCGGCATTCAGCCGCAGCACCTTGCTGTTCCGGCCATCGACTGAACTCAGGCCACCGGCCACCAAAATTTTCCCGTCCGCCTGCACGGAGACTGATTGCGCGTAACCGACCATCGCCGGTCCGATGTCAAACGAGGTGTCCAGCGAACCGTCGGGATACAGCAGCGCCACCGGATTGTGCCGGGCGCCGTTGTAGGCATTAAACTGGCCAGCCACCAAGATTTCTCCGTCCGACCGCAGGGCGAGCCCGAGCACCGCATTGTTCGGACCGGCTCCCGGGACGAAGGCGGTGTCCAAGGTGCCGTCGGCGTTCAAGCGCGCGAGGCGGTTGCGTGGCACGCCGTTCACCGAGCCAAACGCACCGCCCATGATGATTTTTCCGTCCGGCTGGATGACAACGGCATTGACGTTCCCGTCCGTGCGCGCGCCATTGCTCGCCCAATTGCCGCTCGTGTCCACCGAGCCATCGGCATTGAGCCGCGCAATGCCGCGATGAGACACGCCGTTGACCCCGAAGAAACCGCCGCCGATGACGATTTGACCGTTGGCCTGCAAAGCCACGGCGTAAACCGAGCCATCCGCTCCCACGCCGGGATTAAAGGCCGGGTCAAGCGAACCATCGGGCTTGAGCCGTGCGATCCGGCGCAACGCGGCTCCGTTGAATTGGTCAAAGGCCCCCCCAATGACGAGCAGGCCGTCAGGCTGTTGCGCGATGGCATAAACCGGGGCATTCCCGCCCGTGCCGACGTTGAACGCGTTGTCGAGACTGCCCGCCGTCGGCAAGTCGATCACGGTCAGGGCTGCCGCCGAACTCACCACGCTGCCGCCGGCGTTGCTCACGGTCACGACATAGCTGCCAGCCTGACTCGGCTGAACATTCGTCAAAGTGAGTGTGGCTGCGCCGGCAACGGCCAGATTGGTGCCGTTCAAGCTCCACTGATAGCTCAACGGCGCAGACCCCGTCGCCACCACGCTGAACACCGCCGTCCCGCCGCGCGCCACTGTGGTTCCCTGCGGCTGCGTCGTGATCACCGGCCGGCTCGCGAGAACCAGCGTCGCATTGGCACTCGTCACCGTGCCGAGTGCATTGCTCACCACGGCAAAAACCACCGTTCCATTCTGGCCCGCCTGGACGTTAGTCACGGTGAATGTGGCGTTCGTCGCCTCGGGCACCGGCACGGTGTTCGAAAACCATTGGTAGCTCACGGCGGGATTGCCCGTCGCAAGGATGCTGAACGTGGCATCCGCCCCCAAGCTCACGCCCTGATTCTGCGGTTGGGTGAGGATAATGGGCGGTGAAAGGACCGCCAAGGTGGCCACGGTGCTGACGGCCGTGCCCAAGGCGTTGCTCAGGACAACGGTGTAATTCCCGGCTTGGGCCGGCTGGACATTGGCCAAGGTCAGCGTCGTGCCTGCTGCCCCCGCCAAATTCGTTCCGTTGAATTGCCACTGAAAATTGACGGCCGGAGAACCCGTCCCGGCCACGACGAAACTGACCGTGTCGCCCACATTCCCCATCACACTGAGGGGCTGCAACGTGACAACCGGCGCGGTGCCCAGCGTCAGCACGGCCACGCTGCTGGTGGTGCTTCCCTGCGCGTTCGTGACCACCACGGTGTAGTTGCCGACATCGGCGGCTTGAACATCCGTGAGGGATAGCGTCGCCAAATTGGCTCCCGCTCGGAGCGCGCCGTTGAAATACCATTGGTAGGCGAGCGGTTGGGCACCCGCCGCCGTGACGCTGAACGTGATATTCGTTCCCGCCGCCACCAGCAGACTCTGCGGCTGGCTCGTGATGGCCGGGGCGGAAAGATTGTCCAGCCGCACAATGTGGTTGCGCACCTGCCCGCCAGCCCGCGTGAACTTGCCGCCCACCACGACCTGCCCGGAGTTGTCCAACACCAGCGCGTAAGGCAGATCGTTCAGGCCCAAGCCCGGATCAAAACTCGTGTCGAGGCTGCCATTGGCCTGCAGACGCGCGATGCCCGGGCGGCTCACGCCGTTGATGCTTGAAAAATAACCACCAATCAAAATCTTCCCATCGCCTTGCACGGCCGCGACGAGCAACTCGGAGTTGATGGTGTTCCCCACGCTGAAGCTCGTGTCCAACGCACCCGAGGCGGTCAGTTGCACCATGCGGCTGTTGTTGCCCGCGCTGATGCCGCCACCCAGCAGGATGCTGCCGTTGGCGAGCACGTTGATGCAGGCCACGTAACCGTTGATGGCAGGGCCGGAATCAAAACTCGTGTCCAGCGAACCGTCGGCATTCAGCCGGGCCACGGGATTGTGCGCGACGCCGTTGTAAGTGCTGAACTGCCCGCCCACCAAAATCCGCCCATCCGCCTGCATCACCAGCGCCGCCACCGCGCCCCCCGGACCGCCGCCAACGACAAAACCCATGTCCAAGGTGCCATCGGAATTCAAACGCGCGAGCCGGTTGCGCGCCAGACCATTGACCTGGCTGAACGTGCCACCAATGAGAATTTTACCGTCCGGCTGAACGCAAATCGCATTGACGGTCCCGTCTGTCCGCACGCCGTTGCTCACCCAGTTCGCCGTGGCATCTCTGGAACCATCCGCGTTCAGGCGGGCGATGCCCCGGTTGTTCGAGCCGTTGACCCCGTAGAAGTTGCCACCCACGATGACCTTGCCATCCACCTGTCGGGCCAGCGCGTAAACAGTGCCATCGATGCCCGTCGGTGAAGTAAAACTCGAGTCCACCGAACCGTCGGCATTGAGCCGCGTGACGCGGCTCTGCGCCACCCCGTTGAAAAAACCAAACGCGCCGCCGAGGAGCAGCTTGCCATCCGGCTGGACCACCACCGCCTGCACATTGCCATCCGCGCCCGTGCCCGGGTTGAACGCAGCATCCAGTCCGCCGGAAGCGGCCATCGCACGAAACGCGAGGCCAACCAGCAAGAGCAGCACCTGCACTCGATACAAACGCGAACTCATAGCAAAACCGACGACCGAGGAGTACCCCGAACGGAGTATCCCGACTCTGCTGAAAAAAGGGTCACGAGTCCAGCCTTAGGACATCAGGAAATTCCTTAAGAATTGATCCGGCCATCTCCGCCATCCCGGTGCCCGGATACTGTAGCGGACAGGCCTTTTACGCGCGCTTCGTTCACGGCGTCGGCTGACGCGGAACCGCCGACACTGCGACCGCCCCTTGGAACAGCGGCATCGACTTCTGCACCGATTGATGCACGCCCCAGCCCAGTGGCACGGCAATCCAAATCCAAGCGATAACCAAGACCGTGATCTGAATGGCTTTAGCTTTGGCGGGCGGGGTTGACATGATGCTTGGGATTCACCGGACGCACGAGCAGGTTGGCGATCAGACCGATCAGGAGCAAGCCCGCCATCAGGAACATCGTCGTGTTGTAGGCCTCGGCCTTGGGCACGCCCGCCTCGATCCTCGCCGTGGAGATGTAATTCACCAGACTTGGGCCCAGCAGCGCCGCCACGGACCAGGCGGTGATGAGCCGTCCGTGAATGGCCCCGACCTGATAGGTGCCAAACAAGTCGCGCAAATACGCCGGGATCGTCGCGAAGCCGCCGCCATACATCGTGATGATGACCGCCGTGACGGCCACGAAGAGTGCTTTGTTCTGCAAGTGCTGCGTCCACGGCACCGCGCAGTAGAGCAACGCCCCCAACAGAAAGTAGAGGCAATAAACGGCCTTGCGTCCCGTGTAATCGGACACGGACGACCAGACGAACCGGCCGCCCATGTTGAAGATGCTCAACAACCCCGCGAAGCCGCCGCCCACCGCTGCGCTCACCCCAAACATGTCGGAACACATCTTCGAGGCTTGTCCGAGAATGCCGATGCCCGCGCTGACGTTCATGCACAGCACCACCCAGAGGCACCAGAACTGCGGGGTCTTCCACGCCACCTCCACCGCCACACTGGCATTGGTCATCATCGGCTTCACGTGCTCCTTTGGCTCCCAGCCCGCCGGCTTCCAACCCTCCGGCGGCACGCGCACGATGCAGGCACCGAACAGCATCGACACCGCATACAGCCCCGCCATCACCACGAACGCCTCCGCCACCCCGATTGAGGTCGCAGACTTGAAATGCTCCATCAGCTTCACGCCCAGCGGCGCCCCGATCAACGCCCCGCCGCCGAACCCCATGATCGCCATGCCCGTGGCCATCCCGGGCCGGTCAGGAAACCATTTGATCAACGTGGACACCGGCGCGATGTAGCCGAGCCCCAGGCCGATGCCACCAGTGAACCCGTAGCCGAGGTAGAGCAACCACAGCAGCTTCAGCTTCACGCCCACCGCCGAGATCAGCAACCCGCCGCAGAAACAAGCGCAACTGGCCACCATCGCCTGACGCGGCCCGCTGCGCTCCACCCATTTCCCCAACACCGCCGCCGACATGCCCAGCATGAAGAGCGCGATCGAGTAAATCCACCCCACCTGCGGAATCGTCCACCCCGCGCCCGCCTGTGTCAGCGGCACATTGAATACACTGAACCCATACACCTCCCCGATGCACATGTGCACGGCGATGGCAGCCGGCGGCACCAGCCAACGGTTGAAACCAGCGCCGGCCACGGTGGCCTCGCGGGAAAGCACGCGCATCATGATCGCGCAAGGCAATCGCACGAATCGCCCGCCGATGCAATCCCGACCAGCTCAACGAAAGCAGGCTTCTCGATTATTTCCGTCGATGATGAGTGAAGTATGCGTTGGACTCGCGGAATTAAATTTCCTGAGTTGGTCGGCGGGTCGCCACCGTCTGAAAGAACGATGAACCGCCGCACCGCCATGGCGCGTCGCATGTGGACTCGTGGGATTACAAGCCGCGCCTCATCGCGGACCACAACCAGCCTTACGAGGTGCCGAAGAAGATGCTCGAAGCCTTCGCGCTGAACAACCGGAGCGAGGTGAAGTTTTACAAGAAACCGGGCTGGGAGTTCAAACAACGCGGCCAATCGGGCCTATGGATCAGCGAGCTGTTCCCGAAGACCGCCGAGTGCGCGGACGACCTGTGCCTCATCCGCTCGATGTTCAACGACCACGCAGACCATGCGCAGGCCACGCTGGGCATCCACACCGGCTCGGTCACGTTCACGCGGCCCAGCATGGGCGCGTGGGTCAGTTACGGGCTCGGCACCGAGAACGCGAACCTGCCGAGCTTCATGGTCATTGCCCCCGCGATGCCTTACGCCGGTGCGCAGGTGTGGTCAGCGGATTTCCTGCCCGGTTGCCATCAGGGCACGCGCGTGGTGCCCGGCCCCGAGCCGGTGCCCAACATCAACCGCCGCATCACCGACGCGGAATTGCAGGAAATGGAGCTGGGCCTCGGCGCGGCCTTCAACAAGAAGCATCTCCTCGCACGCGGCAACGACGCACAACTCGCCGCGCGCATCAAGTCCTTCGAGACCGCTTACGGCATGCAGGCCGCCGCGCCCGAGGCCTTCGACCTCGCGAAGGAAACCGACGCCACGCACAAGCTCTACGGGCTCGAACGCGGCAGCACCAAGGGCTTCGCCTGGCAGTGCCTCATCGCGCGCCGGCTCGCCGAGCGCGGCGTGCGGTTCATCGAGTTGATTGACACCGGCGCGTCCGGCAACTGGGACGCCCACGGTGACATGGCCGGGCACGCCCCGCTCGCGCGCAACGTGGATCAGCCGATGGCCGCGCTGCTCACCGACCTCAAGAGCCGCGACATGCTCAAGGACACGCTCGTCGTGTGGGCCACGGAGTTTGGACGCACGCCGTTCAACACGGCGAAAGACGCAAAGGGCCGCGAGCATCACGCGCAGGCCTTCACCTGCTGGATGGCAGGCGGCGGAGTGAAGGGCGGCTTCAGCTACGGCGAGAGCGACGAGCACGGCAATGCGGTCGCAGCCAACGGTGTCCACGTCCACGACTTCCACGCCACGATGCTGCACCTGCTGGGCTTCGACCACACACGCCTGACCTACCGTCACGCGGGCCGGGATTATCGGCTGACGGATGTGTTCGGCAACGTGGTGAAGGACGTGGTGGCGTAGCAAGCAGGGCAGCGCGTCCCGCCTGTCCTTCCATCTGAAAGACCCCGCTTGGGCGGCTGCTTGACGTCAGAAGTCCGGCGGGACGCAATGACCTACTTTTTGGTCGCCGGCGCAACCCCCTTCGGCGGCGAAACGGCGCGTTTGAAGTTCTTCGACTCCTCGTGGTAATGGAGCCGCTTGTTCACCATCACTTCGCGGCCGGCCATCTCAAAATCCAGCATCGTCGGCAGCCAGGCATTGGTCTCGATGCGAGTGCGATCCAGGGTCATCTCGAACTTCCGCAGCACACCCGCGACGCCGCCGACCACCGTGACTTCCTCGGTGAGCCAGAATTTCAGCCGCGCGACCTCCCATTCCTCCGCGTCGATCCAGAGCTTCCCGGCCACCTTGTTAGCCACACGGTCCGTCATTTGTTTCACCGGCAAGTCCTTGCTCCGTGGTGCGAATTCCACGACCCACACCGGCCGGTCGCGCACAATTTCCTGCCCGGTGATCTTGAAGGTATAGCGCGCGAGCATTTCGTCGGTGAACTGCCATTGTTTGTCGCGCTTCGAAGGCTCGGGACTGTTCCCGGGCTTCTTGCCGCTGCGCGCGGCAGCCTCGCGCTCCTCCTCGGCCTTGATTTCCTTCTCAGTCAGCGGACGGCCGTCCTTCTGTAGCAGCCGCGCGAACGGCACGCCGTTGATGGGAAAACATTCCTGCCGCGATTGCTTGCGGTCGGTGACCTTACCCTTGGCATCGAACTCCTCCAGCACACGAATGCGACTGAAGGTAAACTGCGCCGCCGTGTTCTGTGTGCGTTCCCACTTCGAGCGCGCGACGACGTTGGAGGAAAGTAGCTCGAAGGACGGCGGTGTCGGAGCGTTGGTGCCTGCTGAACCCGGAGGGACACCGGCGAAGCTCCCAATCCCAAGCTCCAAGCTCCAGAGAAACAACAAGCTCCAAATCCAAATGCGCCCGCGAAACCTCGCCGCCGATGCAACGAGCCCACACCCAGTGGAACTTGGTGCGTGGAGCTTCCTTGGAGCTTGGGATTTGGGCTTTTGAGCTTTCACTGGGGAGCTCTGCTCACGGTTTGATGACCCTTACTCGATGCGCCTCGCTGTCGCCGATGAAGATAGTGCCATCTTTGTCCACCCACAACCCGTGCAGGCGTGCGAGTTGACACTTGAGCGGGTCGCCGTCCGGGCCGTCGCCCTTCTCGCCAGTGCCGCAGATGAGTTCGAGCGTCCCGCGCTTCACGTCCACCATGCGGACGCTGTGGCTCTCGGTGTCGGCGAGATAGACGTTGCCGTTGGGCGCAACGGCAATGCCCTTGGGGCCGGACAACGTCGCCTGCTTCGCCGGGCCGCCGTGGCCGGTGAAGCCCTTCTTCCCCGTGCCCGCGATGTGCTGAATCTTCCCGGCCTTGAGGTCGAACTTGAAGACCTGATTCCCTTCGCGCGTGGCGAGCCAGAGGTTCCCGGCGGCGTCGAAGTCCAGAGAGCGCGGGCCATTGAGCGGCGTGCCGGCGATGGGCGAGCCATCGGGCGTGGGGCCAACCTCGCCCGTGCCGGCGAACGTGCTGATGACGCCGGTCTTCATGTTGACCTTGCGGATGACGTGGTTGCCGATGTCGCAGATGAAGAGGTCGCCGGCGGGGTCGAACTGGATGCTGTGCGGCTGCTTGAAGGTCGCATCCTTCGCGGGGCCGCCGTCGCCGGAATAGCCAGCTTTGCCGGTGCCGGCGAAGGTCGTGATGACGCCGCTCTTCAAGTCCACCTTGCGCACGGCGTTGTTGCCCATGTCCACGATGTAGAGGTTGCCCGCTTTGTCGAAACGGATTTCGTGCGGGAGGTTGAACGTGGCTTGGAGTGCGGGGCCGCCGTCGCCGGTGTAGCCCTTCTGGCCATTGCCCGCCACCGTGTGAATCTTCCCGTCCGCCGTGACCTTGCGCACGCGCTGGCCGGTGTATTCGCAGAACCAGATATTGCCGTCCGGCCCGCGCACGACGCCGAAGGGGTTGTTTACTTGGGCAGCGGTGGCCAGACCGCCATCGCCGGAGTAGCCAGCCTGTCCGGTGCCCGCGAAAGTGGCGGTGGAGGCAGCGTGAACGGTTGAAGCAACGAGCGAAGTGGTGAGCGCGAACAGGCCCAACAGGCGGAGCGGAATCATCATGCTGCGGAGAGCATAGCACAGCGGGCGGCGGTGCCAAGGACCGAGGGCGGAGGCTTTATGCGAATCAGCGCATCTTGCCGGAGCTCCATGTTCAACAGGCCACTTGGCGGAACTGAAACCCAGCAAACAGGGGGGGCCTCGTGCACCCGGCGACAACGCGGCTCAAAGCAAGCTGGCCTGCCGCCCGGTGTTCGGCTTCAGGCCAAGTTTTTTGTAGCTCAACTCCGTGGCCACGCGGCCTTGCGGGGTGCGCTGGAGGTAGCCTTCCATGATGAGGTAAGGCTCATAGACTTCCTCGATGGTGTCCGGCTCCTCACCGACGGCGACGGCCAGCGAACTCACGCCCACCGGCCCGCCCCCGAATTTCACGATGACGGTTTCGAGGATGCGCTTGTCCATCTCATCGAGGCCGTTCTGGTCAATCTCCAGCATCGCCAGCGCCTTGTCGGCGACCAGTTCGGTGATGCGGCCATCGTGCCGGACTTGGGCGTAGTCGCGCACGCGGCGGAGGAGGTTGCCCGCAATGCGCGGCGTGCCCCGGCTGCGGCGGGCGATTTCCAGCGCGCCGGGCTCTTCCATCTCCACATTCAGCAAACGCGCCGCGCGAAGAATGATCTTCTGCAACTGCGCCGCATCGTAGTAATCCAGCCGCTCACGCATGCCGAAGCGCGTGAGCAATGGCGCGGAGAGCAGGCCGCTGCGCGTCGTCGCGCCGATCAGCGTGAAGCGCGGGAGGTTCAGCCGCACGCTGCGGGCGTTCGGCCCTTGATCGATGATGATGTCCAGCTTGAAGTCCTCCATCGCCGGATAAAGATACTCCTCAATGGTTTTTTGCAGGCGGTGGATTTCATCGATGAACAGCACATCGCCTTCTTCGAGATTGGTGAGCAAGCCCGCGAGATCGGCGGCCTTCTCGATGGTCGGGCCGCTGGTGGCCTTGACGTTCGCGCCCATCGCCTTGGCGAGAATGTTGGCAATGGTCGTCTTGCCCAAGCCCGGCGGCCCGCTGAGAAGGATGTGATCCAGTGCTTCGCCGCGTTGCTTGGCGGCTTGGACGGAGATTTCGAGGCGCTCCTTGACCTTGGCCTGCCCGGTGAAATCCGCGAAGACGGACGGACGCAGTGTTGTCTCCAGCACTGTGTCGGGACTGTTGAGGGTGGCAAGCGCGCGGTCAGCCATCGCGCGTGAGAATGCGAGAGCGGCAGCGGCAGCGGCAAGTCACTTCTCCGGCACGGCCGGCTTTTCGGCGGCGGGCTTGGTTTCCGCCGCCTTGTGGCCGGGAATGTGTGCGCCCTGCTGAATCCACCGGATGACGTTCATCACTTCTTCGGGAGTGAGCGAGCCTTTGCCGGCAGGTGGCATCACGTCGTCATCGGTGGGCGGTAGGAGGAGGAGGCGCACGAGATTGCTGGCAAAGGGGTCGCCGGATTTCACGGCGAGTTTCTCGCTGTCACCGCCCTTGAGCGCGATGGCAGGCTGGTCGATGCGGTATTTACCCTTCTGCTTCTCCGGGCCGTGGCAGCTCAGGCACTTGGTGTCGAAGAGGGGTTTGATTTTCTCAACGTAGAATTTTTCCTGTTCATTGCCCCCCGTCGCAGTGGGCGCGGCGGGTTCAGGTTCATCTTCGACCATCGCCTTCACAAACTCCGGTGCGTTCTTGGTCAGGTAGTTCGAGCCGTGCGTGAGATTGCCGCCCTCATGCCCGGCGATGACGAGCAAGCCGATGTTGGCCAAGAGCAAGGCGCGATAGCTGCCACGCAGGAGTTTTCTCGGCGCATCGCCAGCGGTCTCCCGATAGCCGAGCCATTGAAACACGAACGTCACAACTGTGAGCACGCCGACGGCGATGCCATAGTTTTTGTGCGCCGCCAGCATTTGTGGATCGTATTCAGCGCCTGTCGCGCGCAGTAATCCGAGCACGATGGTGAGCACGGTAGTGGCGACACTCAGGCCGAGCATCAGCGTGATGACGGGCTGCACATTGGCCTTTGGGCGCCAGAGATAAAACAGGTCCACGAGGAAGGCCATCGTCACGAAGCCAATCGGGAAATGCAGCAGCACGGAGTGGAACGGCCCGAGAAAAGGCCGCCAGTGGAACATTGCCCCGGGCTCGGCAGCCCACACTTCTGGAGCACTGACGAGAAGCGCCATCAGCCCGAACGCCACCGCCAATTTGGAAACATGTATTCGCATAGCATCGCCCGTTTGTCGCGCGGCCGGTTTGATAACTGGACACAGCGGGACGGACAAGGGGCTGACGAACTCGCCAGCCAGGGGACCGCTCCAAAATTGGCCAAGGCACCGCAGTCCTTGGCTTGCGGATTATTGCACCACCAAGTCGAAGGCCAACCCGCGGTTCAACAGCGGCCCAATTGCACTGGCGAGTTCGCTCCACTCGAGGTCCGGGGCAACGAGCACCAGCAGCCGGGGAGAAGCCAACTGGCCGTCGGCGAGAAGCGCTTCGAGCGCAGCGGTGCCGGACAGTGACGTGAACGCGGGGTTGGCCAGT
The DNA here is from genome assembly GCA_009922615.1 of Pseudomonadota bacterium. Classification (GTDB taxonomy): domain Bacteria; phylum Verrucomicrobiota; class Verrucomicrobiia; order Limisphaerales; family SXTU01; genus SXTU01. Next base: position 2,117 of record RFVF01000068.1, on the reverse strand, counting down.
TCAGCGGCGGTGAACATTGGCTCGACTCCGGGGCGTTGCAGGTCCGGCAGACGGCGGGCGGCGGCGAGCTTCACAGCACGGTCGGCCTTGCCAACGCGAACGATGAGGTTGGCCGGGATGAGGCCCGCCGGGAAAGTCACGCTGCTAAAGGCGGTCGAGTCAGCGTTGAAGAGGGTCGTGGACGGCGCGTAGTCGAGGTTCGCGTGCAGCGGCGCGATGGCGGTGAGCGCGGCGGCGACATGGCGCAGCGACGTGGCTGGCTCGGGCTTCAGGCTCACGGCCAGATCCCAGCCGAGGTGTCGGCGCAGGGCAATCACTTCTCCGAGCTGGGCGACGGGTGTGAGGGAACGTCCGGCGAACGCGTCAGCGAGCGCGGTCTCGGTGAACTCGAACTTGCCATCGGGCCAGACGCCCAGGCTCAGGTCCACGCGGCCCGGCCGGGGTGCGAGCGATTTCAACGCGGCGGCGGTGCGCAGGTCGGTGGCAAGCTTCGCAGCGGCGGGTGACAGCGTGGCGGGATCCAGCGCGCGGAGCGGGCCAGCGATTTCGCCGAGGTAAAGGCGCAACAATTTGAGCGGAGCGTTGCGTGCGCCGGTGAGCGGCTTGTCGGCGGAATCGCGGAGAAGTTGCGCCACCAGTTCGCGATCCAACTGCCACCGCAAGGTGAAAGGCGGGGAAGGAACTCGCAGCGCGTGATCGGTTTCTCGCAAGTCGGCGAAGATTTGATAAGAGCCCAAGGGTTCGCCGTTGAGTAGTTCGTGTGTGATGGCAAGGTCGCGTTCGAGGGTGCTACCAGGCGGGATGACCAGCGATTCCGCCGTCCCCAGGTTTGGCGGGGCGGCGGGAACGACGCGCACGCCGTTGGTGGTGACGATCCACAATTCCAAAGCGGCCGGCCAATCGAGGCGTTGTTCCGCAGGGCTGAGGTTGACCAGCTTGAGCTTGAGTGGGGCTGGCTGAAACGGAACCAAGCGGGGCGGGCCGGTCAGTTCCATACGGATTTGCCGGGTGGTTTCACGCGCGGGGCGCTCGGCGAGATAGTCCGCCACGGAGAGCAGGCTGATTTCTAGTTCGGTGCTGGCGGTGCGGCCATTCCAAAGCGCCACGCTGCGCGGCATCTGCGGGCGTTGTTTGGGGCTGACGCCGAGGTATTGGGCGCGGACCTTGTAATCACCGGTGAACTCGGGCTTTACCCAATCCGAGAGCAAGGTGGAGAATTCCTGCGTCGCGCCGGGGGCCAACCGCACAGCGCGAGCGAACTGATGGGCCTGTGCGGGGCCGGCAACGGTGGACTCGACGGTAACTTCTCCGAGTTTACGGGTTTGTTTGCAGTGATCGCACTTGGGACTGTAGATGCCGGGACCGGGGCCGTTGTGTGCGAGCACCACGCCGGTGACGGGTGGGGGTGGTCCCTGCCGTTTCATCTCCACCTTGCCGTTGTTCCGGCAGCAGCCTTCCCACATGAAGGCTAGCGCCTGGGTGGAGGTGTTGGTGAAACGCCAGACGAGCGGCGTGGCATCTCCGAGCACGCGGGTCTGCGCGGGCGGGATACTGATTTCGACCCGGATGGGCTGGTTGGTTCCCGGCGGCGAAGCGACGGGCTGCGCGAACGCCGGAGCAACTCCCCCAATCCAAAGGACAAGGTCTAGGAACGTCCGTTGAACTGAAAGCAAGCCGCGCATCGCGAATGAGTGGTAGCAGCTTCGCGCGGTTGGTGCGAACAGAACTGTGCGTTGCCCCAAAAGAAAACCCGCCCTGCGCCGAAGCGCAGGGCGGGTCAAACTTGCCCGGAGCAGACTCAAGGTCTGGGCCGAAGCTGGCCTAACTTAGGCCTTCTTCTTCTTGCCACCGCCGAGGGGGAGGCCGGCGTCCTTGGCCTTCTTCTTGTCTTCTTCGCTGATCTTCTCGATCTCATCGGGGTCGAGCTTGCCGTTCTTGTTGGTGTCGTATTTCTCGACGAGTTCCTTCTGGAGCTTCTGCTGCTCTTCAGTGAGGGGCTTCTTTTCCTTCTTCTCAGCGGCGGAAACCGTGAGGGCGGAGGCGGTGAGGAGGCCGAGGGCCAGGATGACGAATTTCTTCATAGTGTTGATTGCTTTGTTTTGTTTACGACCGGTGTT
>RFVF01000067.1 GCA_009922615.1 Pseudomonadota bacterium | reverse complement strand
AAGCCGGGCGCGACCGCATTCACGCGCACCCCGAATCGCGCGTAGTCCCGGGCCATCGTGCGCGTGAGCATCTCCAGTGCCGCCTTCGATGCGGCGTAGTGGCCCACCGGTTCGGGGTGCACGAGCGCGACGATCCGGGTGGCCTCAAGCGACGTGATGTTCACGATCGACCCGCAGCCGGACTTGGCAAGCAGGGGCAGGCATGCCTGGGCCACGATCGCCGGACCGACGAGGTTGATGCTCAGCATGCGCGACCACTCGTCCGGTGAGGTGTCGACCAATGACGTCTGCAGGTGGATGCCTGCGCAGTTGACGAGGTAGGCCACATTCTCCTCGGCACCGGCGTCTGCGATACCGCTGCGCACACTGTGCTCATCGGTGACATCACCGACGACTTCCCGCACGCCCCGGGTTGACGCAACGACGTCCACCGGCGATACGTCCATCGAGATCACCGGCACGCCGGCTCCGACGAGCACTTCAACAATGGAGCGTCCGAGTTCAACCTTGGAGCAAGCGGGCTCAACCTTGGAGCAAGCGGGCTCAACCTTGGAGCAAGCGGGCTCAACCTTGGAGCAAGCGGGCTCAACCTTGGAGCGTCCAAATCAAACATTGGAGCAGCCGGGTTCAACCCGGGGGCAGTCGGACTCAACCTTGGAGCAGCCGACTTCAATCGGACAGCCCCCGACCATGGTCGGGGAGCAGTCGGACGCAACTTTGCTGCCCGCCGACGCCGTCCGGACGCCTGCCGATGAAGCCTCGGTGCCCGCGCCCGCGCCTGCTGCCCCCGCTTCCGCCGAATTGAAGCTGCCCGTCGCACCCCCGGTTGCCCCGGCCATTGATCTCGACGCCCAGCCTTCCACCACGGCCGACTTGCGCAAGCTCATCAACCAGCCGCGCAAGCCCGGCCCGCCGAAAAAGGAACTACGCACCGCTTTGGATCGTCCCGCCGCGCGCCAGCCCATTCGTCGTGACTACGATCAATACGAAGACCAGCCCGGCGACCGTCCGGCCCGGGATGATTTCCGCGCCAGCCCCGCGCCGCGCCGACCCGCCAGCCGCCGCACGCCCGAGCAGATGGCGCGGTTGTGGATGAGTGTCGGCGAAGCGCACGGCGTCGCGCCCGGCGATGTCGTCGGCTGCATCCTCGGCGAGACCGGCCTGCCGGGTGGCACCGTGGGCGTGGTGGACATCCGCGAACGCCACACTTTCGTGGACGTCGCGGCGGAGTCTGCCAACGCCATCATCGCCAAGCTCAACCGCACGACCATCCGCGGCCAGCGCCTCAAAGTTAAATTCGCGTGAGCCGAGTTTCGTTCGGAGTCCCGGCTTCAGCCGGTGGAACGCTTCTTCAACCGCAAAGCCGTGTGCGCAGCGCCTGCGTCTTTCGTCTGTCTCGCCGCCTGAAGGCGGGACGCCGAGCGAATTATCCGGCCCAACCTCTTTGAACAAATTGTGAGCGATTCCGCCCCCGCCCTTCTCACCGCCAAAGACCTCGTCGTCGCCTTCAACGACCGCGTCATCCTCGACCAGGCCACGCTCGCGCTGCACGAGGGCGATCGCGTCGGCCTCGTGGGCCGCAACGGCGCGGGTAAGTCCACCTTCCTCAAAGTCCTCGCCGGTCAGCGTGCTCCGGACAGCGGGGAAGTCGCCGCCCGCCGCGATTTGATCGTCAGCTACCTCTCGCAGGAATTCACCCTCGACCCGAAAAAGACCGTCCTCGAAAACATCCGTGACGGCGCGAGCCAGGTGCTGGGTTTGATCGCGGAGTTCGAGTCCTTGCCCGCCAACTCGAAACGCCACGAGCAGTTGGAGGAACGCATCGCCCAGCTTGATGGCTGGAACCTCGACAACCGCATCGAGACCGCGATGTCCCATCTCGGCACGCCGCCCGGTGACCGCGACATCACCTCGCTCTCCGGCGGTGAAAAACGCCGCGTGGCCATGTGCCGCACGCTCGTTTCACGACCCGACCTGCTCATCCTCGACGAGCCCACGAACCATCTCGACCCCGAGTCCATCGAGTGGGTGGCGGAGTTCCTCGAAAACTTTGGCGGCGCGTTCCTCGTCGTCACGCACGACCGCTGGTTCCTCGACCGCGTGACGAACCTCACCGTTGAACTCGCGGAAGGCCGCTTCTTCTCTTACGACGGCGGCTACAGCGAATACCTGCTCGCCAAGGCCGAACGCCAGCGCGCCGAAGCCGTCGTCGAGCACAAGCGGCAGATGTTCCTCGAGAAGGAACTCGCCTGGGTCCGCCAAGGTCCACGCGCCCAACGCAGCAAGCAGAAGAACCGTTTCGAGCGCTACTACGAGACCGCCGCGCAGGCCGGCCCGGTCGTTGAGGAAGACATGGAGCTGGTCATCCCGCCGCCGCCGCCGCTGGGCAACCGCGTCGTGGAGCTGACGAATCTCGGCATCCAGTTCGGCGGCCGCACGTTGTTCCGCAACTTCACGCACGTCTTCGAGAACGGCCAGCGCATCGGCGTTGCGGGCCGCAACGGCGTGGGCAAGACCAGTTTGCTCAAGGCCATCATCGGCGAGCTGCCGCCCAGCGAAGGCACGGTGAAGATCGGCCAGCTCACGAAGTTCAACTACGTCGATCAGTCGCGCCTGCAACTGCGCGAGGACCGCACGGTGATTGATGAAGTGAGCGACGGCACGGAGTTCGTCATCTGGGGTAACGGCAAGCTTTCGTTGCGTGCCTACTTGAAGCGCTTCCTCTTCACCGACGACCGCATCAACTTGCAGGTGAAGTATCTCTCCGGCGGCGAGCGCAGTCGCCTCCTGCTCGCGCGCATCCTCAAGCAGGGCGGCAACTTCCTCATCCTCGACGAGCCGACAAACGATCTCGACCTGAACACGCTGCGCGTGCTCGAAGAGGCGCTCATCGCGTTCCCCGGCGTGGTGCTCGTCGTCAGTCACGACCGCTACTTCCTCAACCGCGTTTGCACCGGCATCTTCGCCTTTGAGGGCGATGAACGCGTGGCCTACAGCGTGGGCGACTACGAGTATTACATTGAGAAGAAGCGCCGTGCCGCCGCTGCCATCACCGGCGTGGCCGCGCCTCGTGAGAGCGCGGCAATTCCCCCAGCAAACAAATCAACCGTGCCTTCACGGGACACGGCCACGAAGTCCACGGCGGGCAAACGCAAGCTCAGCTTCAAGGAAACCCGCGAGCTCGACGACATGGAGAATCAAGTCTATGCCGTCGAGGAACAGATTGGTCGGATCGAAAACCTCTTCGCCGACCCCGAGTTCCACAAGACCCACGCCACCCAGACCAATGCGTTGCTCGCCGAGCTCGCCGCCCACAAGGAGAAGCTCAACCAGCTCTACAAGCGTTGGGAAGAGCTTGAGGCTATCAAAACAGCGAGCGCCGGGTGAGTTGCCATCCGGCACTTGTCAATCCGCAGGCTGCCCGCCCATTCTCCGCGCGTCATGCAAACCGCCCGCCGCCACTTCGCCAGCGACAACTACGCCGGCATCTGCCCCGAGGCTTGGCAAGCCCTTGAGGAATCAAATCGTGGCCACGCGCCCGGCTACGGCGATGACCCTTGGACCGCCGAGGCTGCCGACCTGCTGCGCGAGACTTTCGAGATGGAGTGCGAGGTCTTCTTCGTCTTCAACGGCACGGCGGCGAACTCCCTCTCACTCGCGTCGCTTGGCCAGTCTTATCACAGCGTTCTCTGTCACGAGACGGCCCACGTGGAGACCGACGAGTGCGGCGCACCGGAGTTTTTCAGCAACGGCATGAAGGTGCTCACCCTCGCCGGCGCGGACGGGAAGATCGACCCCGCCGGCATCGAGCGGCTCGTGAAGAAACGCAGCGACGTGCATTACCCGAAGCCCCGTGCCGTGAGCGTCACGCAAGCCACCGAGCTGGGCACCGTGTATTCGCCGACCGAGTTGAAAGCCATCTGGGCCAGGACCAAGCAGCTCGGCCTCAAGCTCCACATGGACGGCGCGCGCTTCGCCAACGCCGTTGCGTCGCTCGGCTGCAAGCCGCGCGAGGTGACGTGGGAGGCGGGCGTGGACGTGCTGTGCTTCGGCGGCACGAAGAACGGATCGCCCGTCGGCGACGCCGTGGTGTTCTTCAACCGCGAGCTGGCGCACGAGTTTGACTACCGCTGCAAGCAGTCCGGCCAGCTCGCGTCGAAAATGCGTTTCCTGTCCGCGCCGTGGGTTGGGATGCTCAAGAACGGCGCGTGGCTTCGGCACGCCGCGCAGGCCAACGCGATGGCCGCGCTGCTGCACGACGAGCTCGTCAAGCTGCCCGAGCTGCGCCTCATGTTCCCGCGCCAGGCCAATGCCGTCTTCATCGAGATGCCGCCATGGCTCATCGTCGCTCTGCGGGCGGCGGGCTGGAAGTTCTACACCTTCATCGGCCAGGGCGGCTGCCGCCTCATGTGCGCGTGGGACACGACCGAGTCCGACGTCCGCGCGTTCGTGGCCGACGTGAAGCGGCTGCTGGTCGAAGCACCCAGGGACATCCCCGTCGCCGCGACGAATCATCGGAAGCTCTGACAAGGAAATCTTTCGCGCGGACAGCCCTTGTCCCACCGCCGCCCGCAGACTGGCGGCGTGAAAAACATCATCGCTATCTGGAGCCACCGCCTCGAGGCCGTGGCGAGTTTCGGCCAAGCCACCCTCCACCGTCGCGGCGACGGTCGCTACGAGTTGCACGGCGGCTCGGCATCCGACCACCAGGCTGCGCAGGAATGGGCCTCGCTCTTCCAGCACGACGCGGTCTTCACTCCGCCGCCACCCGACCGAACACGTTCCGCTCTTTCCGCGCCCGCGCCACGCTGGTAGGCTCGCCCCGTGCCGCGCGACGACCTGTTTTCCCTCGCTGAGACGCCCCCCGCGTCCGCCACGCCCGCCGCGTCGCCGGACGTGGACACCGCCTCCGCCGTGCCGCTCGCCGCGCGTATGAGGCCGCGCAACCTCGACGAGTATTGCGGCCAGCAGCACATCCTTGCGCCGGGCATGCTCCTGCGCCGCGCCATTGAGGCGGACCGCATCCAATCCCTCATCTTTTACGGCCCGCCCGGCACGGGGAAAACCTCGCTGGCGCAAATCATCGCGCGGCAGACCAAGTGCAAGTTCGAGCGCCTCAGCGGCGTCGAGTCGAACGTCGCGGACATGCGGCGCGTGCTGCAAGGCGCGGCCAACCGCCTCGAAAACACCGGCCAGACCACGATCCTCTTCGTGGACGAAATCCACCGCTTCAACAAGTCGCAGCAGGACGTGCTGCTGCCCGACGTGGAGAGCGGCGTCATCCGGCTCATCGGCGCGACCACGCACAACCCATTCTTCTTCGTCAACTCGCCGCTGGTCTCACGCTCGCAGATTTTCGAGCTCAAGCCGCTTTCCGAGGACGACCTCTTCGACCTGATCGCCCGCGCGCTCATGGATGCCGACCGTGGTATTGGCTACCTGAAGATTAAGATCGCCAAGGAAGCCGCGCTGCACCTCGCCCGCGTGGCGGATGGCGATGCGCGCAAGGCGCTCAACTCGCTGGAAATCGCCGCGCTCACCACCGCGCCGGAATCCGACGGCACCATCCGCATCACGATGGAGGTTGCGGAACAGTGCATCCAAAAGAAGGCCATCGTGTATGATGGCGACGGCGACGCGCACTACGACACCATCAGCGCGTTCATCAAGTCCATGCGTGGCAGCGACCCCGACGCGACGCTCTACTGGCTGGCGAAGATGATTCACGCTGGCGAAGACCCGCGCTTCATCTCGCGCCGTATCCTCATTTGTGCCGCCGAGGACGTGGGTCTCGCAGACCCGATGGCGCTCGTGCTCGCCCAGGCCGCGCATCAGGTCGCGGAATTCGTCGGCTGGCCGGAGGCGCGGATTCCCATCGCGGAGGCGGCCATCTACATCGCCACGGCAAACAAGAGCAACAGCGCCTACAAGGCCATTGACGCCGCTCTGGAAGACGTGCGCTCGGGTCGCACGCTGCCGGTGCCGGAGCACTTGCGCGACGCGCATTACAAGGGCGCGGAGCGGCTCGGCCACGGCGAAGGCTACCAGTATTCCCACGACGGCGAAGGCCACTTTGTCCCCCAGAACTACCTGACCGAGCTGCGCCGCTACTACGAGCCGACCGAGCAGGGCGTGGAGAAGAAGATCAAGGAGCGCTTAGAGAAGTGGCGGCAGCAAACCGAAGCCGCGCGGGAACCCAAAATACCCACAGCCTGACAATCCCCTCGTTGGTCATGCCCACGCGAGAAGAATTCCATAAACGCTGGCTAGCTTTGTTGCTGACGGTGGACCTTCCCATGCGTGCACTCGTTCGGCGGCATATTGAGGCTGCCACCCGCATCACGCTCTGCGAGTGCGGATGTCACTCGTTTGACCTGCATTTTTCCGAAGGATTGATTTTGCCCCCACTAACTGAGAAGAGCGGCCTTTTCTGCGAGTTTTCATACGAGACGAATCACGAGTTTGAGTTGGACTTCCTGCTGATCTGCGACCAACGAGGATACCTTGCCAGTGTCGATGTGATTTACAGCATCGCAAACATCACCCCGATCCCGGACGATATCGAAGTGCGTGGCTTGAAGGGGATATGGCTATCGGGTTAAGACCGTGCCGTAGTCAATGATCACACCCGCCACCCATCTAAAATCGGTTCTTCGCGTGCAAATCCGCGCCAGCTTGAAAAGCATTGTGGCGGAGGTGCGGGCTGTTGTTTCTCCTGAGATTTGCACACGAGTGAAAGCTTACTCCGCTTGGCAAAGCGCCCGCGCCGTCTTGCTCTTCTTCCCTTTCGCCAGCGAGCCCGACATTTCCCCGTTGCTCGCCGACGCGCTCGCCACCGGCAAGTTGCTCGCCCTGCCCCGCTTCAACGCAACGACCAAAGCTTACGAGGCGGTGCAAGTCACCGGCCTTGCGCGCGAGCTGGTCATCGGGGCGTTCCAAATGCGCGAGCCAGTGGCCACGTGTCCCGTGGTGCCGTTGAACCGGCTGGACTTGGCGCTCGTGCCGGGGCTAGGCTTTGACGCTCGCGGGCATCGCCTCGGGCGCGGCAAGGGATATTACGACCGGTTGCTGGCTGGTTTCAGCGGCCGGAAAATCGGCGTGGCGTTTGATCTTCAGATCGTCCCCGAGGTGCCGCGCGAGCCGCACGACATCGCGCTCGACGCGGTCGTCACGCCGACGCGGTGGTTGACGGCAAATTCAGAATAGCCGCGAAAGAACGCAAAGAACTCAAAGCAGATGGTTCAAAGTTCAAAGTTCAAAGTTCAAAGGTTTCCCCTTTGTGTTCTCTGCGACCTTTCGCGGCGAAGAATCTTCTCATGAGCCTCATCGCCGCGTTTGGGCTTCCCGAAGCCGGCTGGGTGCTCCTTGGCGGGGCGTTCGGCTACGCCTACGTGCGCTACAAGGAGCGCGTGCGGCGGCGGGAGATCTCCGAATTGCGCGCGGCCGAGATCGAGGCTGGCAAACGCGAGGCCGAGGCGCTCCTGCGCGAGGCGCGCATCGCGGCGAACGAGGAGGCCATCAAGCTCCGCAGCCAGGCCGAGCTAGCCTATGTCACCCGCCAGCAGGAAGTCGCCGCCGCCGAGCAACGGCTCGCGCAACGCGAGGCGCTCATCACCACCCAGCTCGAAGGTTTCCTGCAACGGGAGAAGAGCATTCAAGCGCAGCAGACGGCGCTCGACGCGCGGGACTGTGCGTTGGAAAAGGCCCGCGCCGAGGTCGATTCCCTCGCACGAGAACGCCGCGAGCAACTCGCCAAGGCCGCGCATATCTCCGAGAGCGAGGCGCGTGCTCAGTTGTTGAAGGAGTGCGAAGCCGCGGCGTTGAGCGATGCCAACGAGATTTCTCGACGCATCTTGTCTGAGGCGAAGAGCAAGGCCGAAGACTCCGCGCGCCGCATCATTTCCCTTGCGATCCAACGCTACGCGGCACAGCATACTTACGAGACCACGACCGCGACGATTGCGCTCACCGGCGACGAGATCAAAGGCCGCATCATCGGGCGTGAGGGCCGCAACATCCGCGCATTCGAGGCGCTGACCGGCGTGACGGTGCTGATCGATGACACGCCGGGCGCGGTCGTGCTGTCCGGCTTCGACCCGGTGCGCCGCGAGATTGCGCGCGAGGCGATGCAACGGCTCATCCTCGACGGGCGCATCCACCCGACGCGCATCGAGGAAGTCGTGGCGAAGGTGAAAGAGGAGATGGACGAGAACGTGCGCAAGGCCGGCGAGGACGCCATCTTCCGCGCTGGCGTGCCGCCGCTGCACGAAGAGATTGCGCAGGTGCTCGGTCGTCTGCGGTTCCGCATGAGCTTTTCGCAAAACGTCCTCGATCACTCCGTCGAGGTGGCGCATCTCACCGGTTTGCTCGCGGCGGAACTGGGCTTGAACATCGCCGCGGCGAAACGTGCCGGCCTGTTGCATGACATCGGCAAGGCATTGCAGCAGGACATGGAAGGCTCGCATGCGCAGATCGGCGCGGATTTTCTCCAGCGGCTTGGTGAAGCACCGGACATTGTCAACGGCGTCGCCGCACACCACGACGAGGTGCCGCACATCTGCCTCTGGGGCATTCTGGTCAGTGCTGCCGATGCCATCAGCGCGAGCCGGCCCGGCGCGCGTTCGGAGACGATGGACATTTACGTGAAGCGCCTGGAGAACTTGGAAAAAATCGGCCTGAGCTTCCCCGGCGTGGACAAGTGCTACGCCGTGCAGGCGGGCCGCGAACTTCGCGTCTTCGTCCAGCCGGAAGTCCTTACCGACGATCAAGCCGCCGCGCTCGCGCGCAATGTTTGCCGCAAGATCGAGGACGAGATGCAATACCCCGGCCAGATCCGTGTGACCGTGATCCGCGAGACGCGGGCCGTGGAGTTCGCGAAGTAGTCATGCCATCCGGCCCTTGGCGCATCGCGCACACCGAAAGCTCGTTGGGCTGGGGTGGCCAGGAGATTCGGATACTGACCGAATTGAACGTGCTGCGCGCCCGCGGCCATACGATGCTGCTCGCAGCGCCGGTGCGTTCGAGCCTTTACGCGAAAGCTCAGGCGGCACAATTCCCGGTTCTGCCGCTGGCGGAGTCGAAGCTGGCTTTTCCCACGAATGTGCTCCGGCTCGCGCGCTGGTTGCGACGTGAACGAGTGCAGGTGCTCAATCCCCACAGTTCGCGCGATGGCTGGATCGCCGGGCTCGCCGGGCGAATCGCCCGCGTCCCCTTCATCGTGCGGTCGCGACACTTCGAAGTGCCAGTGGCCAACCCGGCTTTTAGCCGCCCCGTTTATGCGCTGCTGGCCGATCACCTGATCACGACAAGCCCCAAAATTACCGCGCAATTCAAGGCGCTCTTCCACTTGGCCGATGACCGGGTCAGCACGGTGCCCACGGGCATTGATCCCGAATTGTTTTCCCGGCGTGGAGCGAAGGCCGTCCTGCCCGTGTCCGCCGAGCAAGCGAACTGGCCGGTGCTGGGGATGGTGGCCGTGCTGCGTTACGCGAAGGGGCACGCCACGCTGGTGCGGGCGGCGCGGCGGTTGCATGACACGGGCTTCCCAGTGCGGTTGGTTTTCATCGGTGACGGGCCTTCCGGCCAGCCGATCCAGGATGAAGTCGAGCGTTTGAATTTGAAGCATTGCGTGACGTTCCTCGGCCATCGCGAGGACGTGCCGGACCTGCTGCGCGCGATGGATTTGCTGGCCATTCCGTCGTTGCACGAAGGCATCCCGCAAGTTGCGATGCAGGCATTGGCGTCCGAGGTGCCGGTGGTGGGCAGCGACGTGGGTGGCATTCCTTCGGTCATCGAACACGGCCAGACCGGTCGGCTTGTCCCTCCCGGCGACGATGCAGCGCTCGCGACCGCGATCCGGGGAGCTTTGACCCAGCCAGTGGCGACCCGAGCGATGACGACCGAAGGCAGGCGGCGGGCGGTGGAACGGCACAGCGTGGCGGTGATGGCGGACGCGCTGGAAGCGCTCTATGCCCGCCACCTGCCCGGGTGAGCCGAGCAAAGTCCGGTCAGTTTGGTGGCCGTCAAGTGGGACGAAAATTGGTGGCCCTGTCGCAGAGTTCGACCAGTTTGGTTTTGCGCACCGACGGCGGATGCGCTTTGCTGCGGTCATGCAAATGAAACCCGTCCTGACTCTGTTGGCGGTCGTGTGCACCTTGACGGCCCCGGCTGCCGAAGTCCGATTGCAACGCGTTCCGGGAGGTGGCCTGCAGCCACAGGCGATCGTGGACGCGCAGGGCACGCTGCATCTCGTGTATCTCAAGGGGGAACCCAAGGCCTGCGACGTGTTCTACGTCCGGCGAGCCTCAGGGAAGGCCGACTTCTCCACTCCTTTACGCGTTAACAGCCAGCCCGGCAGCGCGATCGCCATCGGCACCATTCGCGGGGCGCAAGTTGCGATGGGCAAGGCGGGGCGTGTTCATGTGGTTTGGAATGGTTCCAACCAGGCGGAGCCCAAGCCCGCGACGCAAAGTTCGCCGCTGCTTTACACCCGGCTCAATGACACGGGCACCGCTTTCGAGCCGCAGCGCAATCTGGTCAACGCCACGCAGCATCTCGACGGCGGCGGCACCGTGGCTGCCGATGTGCAGGGCAATGTTTACGTGCTCTGGCACAGTGCGCCGGTGGATAACAAGGCGGGCGAGGCGGGCCGGGCCGTATTCATGGCGCGATCCAAGGACGAAGGCCGGACCTTCGCCGCCGAACGTATGATCAACCCGGACCTGTCCGGCGCGTGTGGCTGCTGCGGAATGCGCGCTTATGCCGATTCGCAGGGCAACCTCTTTGCCCTTTACCGCACGGCGGCTGGTGCGTTGAACCGCGACATGACCCTGCTGATGTCGAAGGATCAGGGCGAGCGATTCACCAGCACCACGCTCCACCGCTGGAGCATCGGTCAGTGCCCGATGAGCAGTGAGTTTTTCACCGAAACGGGCGGCCGGGTGTTCGCGGCTTGGGAGACTGCGGGTCCGGTGCAGTTCGCGGCGTTGAACGTGCCCGGGCAGAAGCTGCCCGTCGCCGCCATGCCGACCTCGACCGTGAAAGGCAAGCATCCCGTCGCGGCCGTAAACAAAGCCGGCGAGACGCTGCTGGTCTGGACCGAAGGCACCGCCTGGCAACGCGGCGGCGCGGTGGCGTGGCAGTTGTTCGGGACGGACGGCAAGCCCGTGGGCACCGCCCAGCGGCGGGATGGAGTGCCGACCTGGGGCTTGGCGGCTGCCGTGGCGGAGCCGGACGGCGGGTTTACCATCCTCTACTGACCAAGGTGGCAGTTGACACTCCGAGATTACGCCGTTAATCATCCGGGCCGACTTAACCGAACGACCCAAATCAATGCTCGCTCTCCGATTCATTCTGTTTCTCGTTCTGCTCGCCAGCGCTGGCGTCATCGCGTTGAGCGAGATGAAACTCAAGCCGTTGCTTGAGGAGGTTCGCGATAAGGAAAAAAAGGTCGGCGAGGAGTTGGGCAAGGAAAAGCAAACCAGCGCCAAAGAAAAGGACCGGGCCATGAAGGCCGAGCAGGAGCGTGACGCGTTAAAAAACGACTTGGATCAGGCCAAAAAAGCCGAGGAGGACGCCAAGAAGCTCGCTGATGGCGAAGCCAAGAAAGCCCAGGCGGCCGCAGCCGAGGTCGCCAAGGCCAAGGCCGAAACCGAAGTCGTTCGCAAAGAAGGTGCCGAGTATTTCGTTCTGAAGGACAAGGGCCTCACTCCGACGGTCATCTTGGCCGAACACGAGGCCTTGCCCAAAGCCAAGGAAGAGTTGGCCACACTCAAGCAGGAGCAGCGCGTCATCAACGTTCAGCTCACCAAGACGTCTGGTGAGTTGAACGCCCTCCTCAATCCCAAAGGTGCCGTCGCTCTGCCCAGCCTCGTGGGCAAGGTTTCCGCTGTGGACCCGAAGTGGGACTTTGTCATCCTCGACATCGGAGCCAACCACGGGTTGCTGCGCAACGGCGAGCTTTCCATCAGCCGCGATGGCCGCCTCATTGCCCGCGTCAAGGCCTCCCGCGTGGAAACGGACCACGCCATTGCCAATGTCATGCCTGGCTTCAAGAAGAGTGAAATCCGCGAAGGCGACACTGTGCTGACGCCCTCTTCCACCATCCTGCCTGCTCAGAAGTAATATGAAATTGCGCGCGATCCAGCTCGGCCGTTGCCTGCTCGTCATGGGGGCGCTCGGGTTCGCGTTGCTCGTCACTGGCTGCAACACCCCCGAGCCGGACAACATGTCCTCCCGTCCTTGGAATTCTCCCAAGGGCTGGGAAGGTGGCGTGCCCGGCATGCTCTACGACCGCCGCTGATCGTGTCGGCGCTTCCCGTCGCTGCTTCGGCTGCCGGATAATTAATCTGAGCGCAACTGGAACTTCCCTTCGACCGCAAAGGCGTGTCAAATCGCGCCCATGCGTAGTTACCAAAACTTCATCGGTGGCGAGTGGGCCTCTGCCGCGTCTGGTCAGACTTTCACCAACTTCAATCCGGCGGACACCCGCGAAGCTGTCGCGCAGTATCCGCAGGGTGGACGCGCGGATGCGCTTGCGGCCATCGCCGCTGCGCAAGCGGCCTTCCCCGGCTGGGCAGCGCAGACCTCCGTCGCCCGCGGACGCATCCTGAGCAAGGCCTCCCAGCTCATCGAGGCGCGTAAGTCCGAGCTGGCCGAGTTGCTCACGAGGGAGGAAGGCAAGACGCTCGCTGAGGCCACCGGCGAAGTGCAGCGCACGGCCGACATCTTCCGCTTCTTCGGCGGCCAGAGCTACGTGCTTGGCGGGCAGACCATCCCGCACGACCTTCCCAGCCAGTTGCTCTACACCCGCCGCGAGCCGCTCGGCGTCGTCGCGCTCATCACGCCGTGGAATTTCCCCATCGCCATCCCCGCGTGGAAAATGGCCCCCGCGCTCCTGTGCGGCAACGCCGTCGTCATCAAGCCCGCCTCGCAAGCCCCCGCCATAACTTGCGAGCTCGCCAAAATTCTAGTCGAGGCTGGCCTGCCCAAGGGTGTGCTCAACGTTGTCATCGGCAGCGGCAAGGAAGTCGGCGGCGAACTCGCGACCAATCCCGCCGTCGTCGCGCTCTCCTTCACCGGCTCAGTCGGCGTTGGCTCACAAATTTACCAGCAGCTCGCGCCGCGCATGGCCCGCGCGCAGATGGAAATGGGCGGCAAAAATCCGACCATCGTCCTTGCCGACGCGGACCTCGACCTTGCCGCGCGTCTCGTGGCGATCGCGGGCTTCGGCCTGACCGGCCAGGCTTGCACCGCCACCAGCCGCGTCATCGTCGAGCGCAGCGTGGCGGATGCGTTAACCGCGAAGCTCATTGAAAAGGCGAAGGCCATCGTCGTCGGCAACGGTTTGAAAGCCGGTGTCACGATGGGCCCCGCCGTGAGCAAGCCGCAGCTCGAAGGCAATTTGAACTACGTCCAGATCGCGCAGCAGGAAGGCGCGTCACTCCTCTGCGGTGGCGCACGCCTTACCGATGGCGACCTCGCGCACGGCTACTTCATGCAGCCCACCGTGCTCGGCAACGTGCGGCCCACGGCGCGCATCGCGTGCGAGGAAGTCTTCGGCCCCGTCGTCGGCATCATTCCCGTGGACAGCTTCGACGAGGCGCTCGCTGTCGCGAACAGCGTGGACGTGGGCCTGAGCGCCAGCCTCGTCACGCGCGACCTAAAGAAGGCGATGCTCTACACCGAGCGCATCCAAGCCGGTGTGGTGAAGGTGAACCAAATCTCGACCGGCCTCGCTCTCCAGGCGCCGTTCGGAGGCGTGAAGAAGAGCAGCACCGACTCCTTCAAGGAACAGGGCGCGGGCGCGGTGGAGTTCTACTCGAAACTGAAGACAGTGTATCTGGACTACTCGGCGTGAGGTTGAGTCACCGCTGAAACACGGATTGAACACGGGGTCCGTGTTTTGTCTGTGTTCAGTCCGCAGCCAAAGAAACTTCTTCGCCACCCAGGAACACCCGTTTTACCCGCAGCCGCTGGTTCAACACCAGCACGTCCGCGCGCTTGCCCGGTGCCAGGCTGCCCACTTCGTTAGCCACGCCCGCGCGCTCTGCCGGCGTGAGACTCGCCATGCGGATGACTTCCGGCAGCGACGCCGTGGTCACGGTCTTCATGTGCCGCACCATCGCGTCGAGGCCGACGACCGAGCTGGCCAGTGCGCCGCCGCCGGGCACGAAGCCCACGCGCCCGTCGCTTTCGATCCACTCGCCGTCCGCCGCGCAGCCGAAGCGGTAGCGGCCCGGCGGCATGTCCAGCGCACGGTTCGCGTCCGTCACGAGGCACAGGCGGCGCGGGCCGAGCTGGCGGTAAGCGAACTCCAGCAGTTCCGGCGAGAGATGGCAGCCGTCTGCGATGACTTCGGTGCTCATCTCGGGATTGGCCAGGACGAATTGCTCCATGCTCGCCTGCATGGGCGTGCCGAAGCGTTGGCGCAGCGAAGCCACCGAACTCATCGCGCACCAGAAGTGATCCACGTGGCGCATCCCGGCGCGGAACGCGCGGGCCATCTCCGCCCAGGTCGCGTTCGAGTGACCGCACGTCACTAGACAGCCGTGCCCCGTCGCCTCGCGGTAAAATGCTTCCGCGCCGGGCAGCTCCGCCGCGCACGTCGCGATGCGTATGATGCCCGTGGCGAAGTGCCGTCGATATTCCCGGGCGTCAGGATCCCGCCTCCCGGCTTGGGAATGGCAACCCACCTTGTCCGGCGCGAAGTAGGGGCCGTAGAAATGAACGCCCGCGATGCGGGCACCATCGGCCACTGCGCCATGGCGTTTCACTTCGCCGCAGGCTGCCAGCATCGCGGCAAGCTGCACGGGTGAACCCGTCGTAGTCGTGGGGAAAATGGTCGTCGTCCCATGCCGTGCGTGCGCGCGGCAAGCCGTGCGAACCGCCGCTACAGTGCCATCCATGAAGTCCGCGCCGTCCCCGCCGTGGACGTGGATGTCCACGAACCCCGGCGAGATGTAGCCGCCCTTGGCGTCCACCAGCGTCGCACCGAGCGGCAGCTTCCGCGCGCGGCCCACGTGGGTGATTCGCCCGGCAACGCAAATAACAACGGCGTTGGGCAAGAGCCGGTAGGGCAGGACGACGGTGCCGTTGTGAAAGACCCATGTCGGTGGGCCAGGTGGGCGACTAACGTGTGGGCGCGGAATTATTCTTCTCAGCGGATGACCGGACGAAGTTCTGCGTGGCTGGATCATGGCACAGTCTCGTTTTTTCGGCGGTTATCTTCCGGCCGCCATCCGCCGGCTAACTGCGCCAGAGTAGTTTGGGCAGCCATTCGAAAAAGCCGTCCGGGTAGCGCACGCTGGTGAAGATTTGATAGATCCGCACGGCGGAATCGAAGGGCAGCAGCACGACGGCGAGGTAATCCAGCCAGATCAGTTCACCCGTCACCCGTTGAAAGATGCCGAAGTGAAAGAAGAAGAGGCACGCCAGCTCCGCCACGAAAACCACGTAGGCCAGCAGGCTGCTCAACAGGGAGACGCGCAACGGGTTGATGCCATTGGGTTCCAACACATGCTCCTTGAACCCGGCCGGGAAAAAGCCCAGCAGCGGATACACGAACCGCCAGTTTGTCCGGTGCCCGGTCACAGGACGGATCTTCTTGAACGCCCCGTCCCGCAACGCCACGTAATCCTCGTCATACAGAATTGTGACGGGCGGCCGGATGCCAGCGAAGTCCGGCCACGGGGCCAGCTCGTAACGCACCGGCCGTTCCTCGTCGCCCACCATTTTGCGCGAGAGGTAGTAGCGTCGCCCCTCGAATTCGATTGCTGGCCGGGCCGATTCACGGCTCTCCCACTCGGGCATTTCCTTGATCGCGCAAACGACGACCTTTTCGCCGAAATACAGCACCTGATCGGGGCCGACATCGACTCCGGAGCGCGGGCGGTTGGGGCGTTCGGCCATGTAGTGACGGATGCTCCCGCACCGATGCCGGCGGCAGGAGGACTGCGAACGGGAGTCTTTGGGCGAACCTTCCCGCCGTCAAGCCGCCGGGCGGGTGGCGACAGAGCGCAATGTTTCAATCTCGCTGGTGAACCGTTACCTTTCTTCGGTATGAAGCCGTTGGAAGTTTCTTGGGATCGGTTGGATTGGGCTGCACTCGCACGACTACGCGACGGTTTTCTGTCCGGCGTCGGCGTCGCCGGTGCGTATTGGCAGTCGGACACCGACCTTGCGAACTACGACCTGACCTTCGCCCAACGCATCGGGTGGAAGTGGGACGCGGTGCTGGGTGAACTCAAGCTGCGCGGCTGGACGCCCCCGCCGGGGGAACTGTTCGATTGGGGCTGCGGCAGCGGTGTCGCCAGCCGGTGCGTGCTGCGGGAGTTTGGTCTGGAGAACTTTCCAACGCTGCGGCTCTTCGACCGCTCCACGCTCGCGATTGACTTCGCCGCCGCGCGTGCGAAGGCGCTGTTTCCCAAACTCACGGTGAATTTCGGCGCCCTAACGGAGGGCTGCACGGGCACACTCGTGTTGAGCCATGTGCTCAACGAGCTATCGGAAGCAGAGCGCGAAGCGCTGCTGCAACTCGTCCGCCGTGCTGACGCCGTGCTGTGGGTGGAGCCGGGCACGCATACGGACAGCCGGGCGCTAATCGCGATGCGCGAGCGACTGCGCGAGGAGTTTGAGGTTGTCGCCCCCTGCACCCATCGCGAGACGTGCGGCCAGCTCGCCCTCGGCAACGAGCGGCACTGGTGCCACACCTTCGCCGCGCCTCCGGTGGGACTCATGGCGGATTCACACTGGGTGCGTTTCGCGCAGCGGATGGGCATTGATTTGCGTAGCCTGCCCTACAGTTTTCTCGCGCTGGAGCGGCGGGGGCTGCGCCCGGAGACAGATAAGTTCGCTGGCTGGTCGCGGGTCGTCGGCACGCCGCGCGTTTACAAGGGCTTTGCCAAACTGTTTTGCTGCGCTGCGGCGGGTGTGAGCGACTTGACGCTCCAGAAGCGCGATGCGCCGGATGTCTTCAAGCAGTTGAAGGACGAGGAGCGGGTGTTGCTCGTGGATGGGGTCACCGCCGGGGAAAAATTAACGGCGGTGAAGGCGACCGTGGGGTAAGCACTCGCGGCCACGCTCGTGAGAGCGCGGGGCAAAGCAAATCAGCTAATCAGCCATGCGCTCACGAGCGTGGGCACATGGCGGCGGCAGCGAGCGCGGCCTCGTAGATGGCCTTGAGCGGCTGGCCGGACTGCGCGGCCAGTTGCTTGCACGACTCGAACTCGGGTGCTACTTGAACGACCTCACCATCCAATTTTCCGAGTTTCACGGTCACGTCGCCCTGCGGGAGCTTCACGGTGAGGAACTCGCGCTTCAGTTTCCGCCGCTCGGCCAGCGTGCGTCGCACGCCGAACGCGCTCGTTTCGCGGAGCATGAGTGCGGCGAACCGGTCGGCGTCTCCCGCCGCGCAGAGCACGGTGAGTAGCACGCCGGGGCGATTTTTCTTCATCTGAATCGGCGTGTGAAACACGTCCAGCGCGCCTGCGCCCAACGCCCGTTCGACAAACGCGCCGAGTAACTCGCCACTCACGTCGTCGAGGTTCGTCTCCAGCACTCCGATGGTGTCCGTGTCCCAATCGTGCGCCGCAGCGGCAGCGGCATCAGTCGGGCTGACGGACTCAAGACTTTGGACTTTGGGCCTTGGACTTGGGACTTCCCCGAGTGCCGCGCGCACGACGTTCGGCCGGGTGTCATTATCCCGCGTGCCGACGCCGTAGCCGACCTTCTCGGCGACCAAACCTGTCATCGGTCCGAAGTCCTCAGCGAACTCCGCGAGCAGCGCCGCGCCCGTGGGCGTGAGCAGCTCGCGCGGTTCCTCGCATTGCGAAAGAGCCACGCCGCGAGCGCCGAGGATTTCCAGAGTGGCCGGCGCGGGCAGTGGCATCCGCCCGTGCGCGCATCGCACCCAGCCGGTGCCTTCGACCACCGCCGAGGCAAACACGCGCGGACAGCCAAGCTGCTCCAGTGCGAGGCAGGCGCCCACGATGTCCACGATGGAATCCACTGCGCCGACTTCGTGAAAGTGGACTTGTTCCGGTGGCATCCCGTGGATCTTTCCCTCCGCCACGGCGATGCGCTGGAAGACGGCGATGGATTTCTCCTTCACCCAGTCCGAGAGCGTGCTGGCCCGGATAAGTTCCTTGATCTGGCGAAAGTTTCGGCTGCCGTCGTGGGCGTGGTCGCCCTCCCCCGGGCCGTGAGAATGGGAGTGCGCGTGGTCGCCCGGACCATGACTGTGGCTGTGCGAAAGGGCGTGATAATCGGGACCGTCCGGCGCAGGCGGCGTGGCCGTTCCGGTGAGATGAACGTCGAACTTCACGCCTTCGATGCCGCACTTGGCCGCGCGGTGGTGCGCGAGGCGGTAGCCGTCGAGGTTCAGTTTGGCGAGGCTGTATTCGAGCTGGCGGAAGTCCGCGCCCAAATCCAGCAGGGCACCGATGAACATGTCACCACTGAGGCCGCTGAACACGTCGAGATAAAGGGTCTTCATGCGGCGGTGACAGTAGCGGAAACGGCGAGGGCAGGCAGGGAAAACTGTGGACAGGCTGCGGTGAAGCGGTGCCCTTTGCGTGAGGCTCAGGCCCCTTCTTCGCCCTGGGCTTTCCGTGGTCGTTCGCCAAAGAGTGCGGTGCCAATGCGCACGAGCGTGGAACCTTCTTCGATGGCGATCTCGAAGTCGCCGCTCATGCCCATGCTCAACTGCGGCAGTGGCGCACCGAGGATTTGCTCGCACTCACCGCGTAGTTCTCGCAGTGCGCGGAAGACGGACCGCACGCGCTCGGCCGTCGGCGTGTAGGGCGCGATGGTCATCAGGCCGTGAACTTCGAGGCGCGGTAGCTTGCTCAACTCGGCGAACTCGGCGAGCACCCGTGTTGGCGCGTAGCCGAACTTGCTCGCCTCGCCGGCGACGTTGACTTCGAGGAGAATGGGCATCGTCTTCGCGGCCTTCTCGCACTGCTTGTTCAACTCCTGCGCCAGCGCGAGGCTGTCCACACTCTGGATCAGGTTGAAGAGGGCCACGGCATCGCGGCACTTGTTGGACTGGAGGTGGCCGATCATTTGCCAGCAGGCGCGGCTGGGGCAGAGGGGGATTTTCACTTTAGCCTCCTGCACGCGGCTTTCGCCAAAGCCGGTGATCCCGGCGTCCAGCGCGGCGCTGACGGCTTCGGGGGGCTGGAACTTGCTCACGGCCATGAGTGTGACGGAAGCGGGGTCGCGGCCCGCGCGGACGCAGGCGGCGGCGATGCGTTCACGAATGATGGCAATGTTGGCAGCGATGTCCACGGGCGGAATGTAGCGGAGCCGAAGCGACAAAAAAAGAGCGCGTCTGGCGACGCGCTCTCAAAAGGCGACTGGCTTGAAACTATTTCAGTTCCTTGATGCGGATGTCCTTGAACTGGACACGCATCGGCGGGCCGGCGTGGAGCTGGAGCGCGAGAATGCCAGACATGACCTGCTTCTTCTCGTCCTCGTCCTTCACGTCCACCGTTTGGTTGCCGTTGATGAAGTGCTGGAGGTGGTTGCCCTTGGCGATGACGACGTATTCGTTCCAATCGCCTTTTTTGATGCTGGCCTGGATCTCAGCGGAGGTTTTCTCGGTCTTGCCGACGACTTCCTTTTTGCCTTCCTTGTTCCAGACCACCTTCTCACCGCGCTGGGCCATGATGCCGCGGGTCATCTTTTCCTCGTAGAGAATGCCGGAGTAGGTGGCACCAACTTCAAAGTCAGCCTGATAACCGCCGACGACGAAATTGCCGAAGTCCTTGCTGCGATACTGGACGCCCGAGTTGCCCCAGTCGCTGGTGAAGCGATACGCAAAGCGCAGCTCGAAATCGCCGACGATCTTGTTCTTGTCGCCGTCCTTGGCGATGAGGAAGTTGTTGCCCTTGGCAGGATTCTCCTTGGTCGTGGTGCCGGTGATGGCTCCATCTTCGACAGTCCAATGCTCCTTGCGACCTTCCCAGCCAGTGAGCGTCTTGCCGTCAAACAGGGGCTTGAAGCCCGCCTCGTCGGCGGCGAAAGCGGAGAGGGACACCAGCGTGCTGGTGGCGAGCGTGAACAAGGCAGAGGTCAATTTCATAATTTAAGCGGTCGTAGCGACGTTCGGTTTGCGGCGCGCATTCAGCGGGCGCGAGCGGCGGCTGTCAACGGCGAACCCGCTTCGGACGGTTCAAGAACCTGAAATCAGTTCTTGCGTCACCCTTGGCCACATGGCTAACCTCCCGCTCCTTTTTGATAAGGAACTGCGGCGAAGCGTGCCGGTTAGACGGCGCGGCGCGGCGGTAAAGCAACATACTTTTATGCCAGTCAGAATCCGTTTGAAGCGAGTCGGCGCGCGTAACACGCCGGCCTTTCGCGTGGTCGTGGCCGATGGCCGCAGCCCCCGCGATGGCAAGCCGACGCGGTGACCGTCACGCCGGTCGAACAAGGCAATCAGACTTTGTTCGAACTGCGGATGCACCCCACCGATGTCGGCAAGATCATTGGCAAGCAGGGGGCCACCATTCAGGCGATCCGTTCGCTGACGCAGGTGGGCGCGGCCAAGCGAGGAATTCGCTGCGCCGTCGAGATCATCGAAGATTGACCGGCCCAGGCCGGAGCGCGACCGGGACCGCGCGACACCGAGCATGAAGATTGATGTGCTCACTTTATTCCCGGGGATGTTCGCGGGGCCGCTGGATGAAAGTATCGTCAAGCGCGCACGCGACGCAGGCAAGCTGGACCTGCGCATCCATAATTTGCGGGACTACACGCATGACCGGCACCGCACGGTGGACGATCGTCCATTCGGCGGCGGACCGGGAATGCTGTTGAAGCCCGAGCCGCTCTTTGAAGCTGTTGAGCAATTGAAGACCGCGATGACGCGGGTGATTCTGCTAGGCCCGGCGGGCCGGCAGTTCACCCAGCCCGTTGCCTGTGAGTTGGCACAGCAGGAGCATTTGCTCCTGATCTGCGGCAGTTACGAGGGTTACGATGAACGCGTTCGCACCGCGCTGGCACACGACGAATTGTCCATCGGGGACTATGTCCTGACCAACGGCGCGCTGCCGGCGATGGTCATCGTGGACTGCGTGACGCGGCTGTTGCCCGGCGCGCTGGGCGACGATGCGAGCGCGACCGACGAGTCTTTCAGCCACGGACTGCTGGAATACCCGCAATACACGCGGCCGGCGGAATTTCGCGGGATGAAAGTCCCCGACGTGCTGCTTTCCGGAAATCACGCGGAGATCGAAAAGTGGCGGCGCGAACAGGCGCTGCTGCGCACGCGCGAACGACGGCCCGATTTGCTCGACGGCAAGCGATGAAACTGTAACGGCGGTCATTGACCGCCATCCGAACGAAACATGAACCGGCGGGCCATCCCCGCCACAACCGAAACAATTTATGAACCAGGCACTACTCGACAAGATTCACGGCGAACAGCTCCGCAAGGAGAAGGCGATCTTTAACGTGGGCGACTCCGTCAAGGTCCACACCAAGGTCGTCGAAGGCGACAAGGAACGCATTCAGATCTTCAGCGGCGTCGTCATCGGCAAGCGCGGCCACGGGCTCGAAGAGTCCTTCACCGTCCGCCGCATCAGCTACGGCGAGGGCGTCGAACGCATCTTCCCGGTCAACTCCCCGCGCGTGGACAAGATCGAAGTCGAGCGCCACGGCTCTGTCCGCCGCGCCAAGCTCACCTACCTCCGCAAGCGCGTGGGCAAGGGTGCCACCGCCGTGAAGGAGAAGGACACCCGCAACAGCGAAGCCACGGCCGCTGCGGCGAAGTAAACGCCCGCCCAACTCATTTCAGCAAAGGCGGAACTCCGGTTCCGCCTTTTTGCTGCTCGCGACCAACCTGCAAGGGTGTGAAAACAGTCGTAACGATGACGGTTGCTTGCGCGTGGCGTTTCGCGTGCTTGCCGGCAAACTACTGGCGGGCATCCCGCCGTCCGTCCGCATACGCGCGGAAGACGGCCGCGATTTCGTTCCGCACCCGCCGGAACACGGCGAGTTTCTCCTCCTCCGTGCCCGTGGCGTGAGCCGGATCATCAAACGGCCAGTGATGGCGGTTCATCTGGCCGGGAAACATCGGGCATGCCTGATCCGCGTTGCCGCAGACGGTGATGACGGTCTCGACCTTGCGGTTGAGAAATTCGTTCATGTGCTTCGAGGTGTGGGTGGAGATGTCCACGCCGATCTCGCGCATGACTTGAACGGCGAGTGGATGCACGTAGCCTGCGGGCTTGGAACCGGCGCTGGCCACTTCCAGGAAGTCACCTGCGAATTGGCGTAGCAACCCTTCCGCAAGGTGGCTGCGGCAGGAATTGCCCGTGCAGAGGATGAGGATAAGGGGCTTGTTGCTCATTTAGAGAATAGTGAGGACCAGATCAGGATCAGAATGACGAGCACGACCTAAACGGAGACGTCTGCTCCGCTTCTAGCACTTACGCTGTTTTCACCGCACCACAGCAGCCTTCCGTCTGCACGCACCGGCACGCAGGCACGGCGAGCTGCGCGCCGATCAACGGAGCGAGGAGATACACCCACAGATGTTCGACGTGGCCGGATACAACCGCCGGGGCGAGCGAGCGGGCCGGGTTCATCGAGGCCCCGCAGATCGGCCCGGCAAACAATGCTTCCAACGCGATGACGGCGCCGACGGCGATGCCAGCGGTAATGCCCTTTTCCTTGGCCCCGGTGGAGACGTTCAGGATCACAAACATCAGGATGGCCGTGAGCACCATTTCCAGCACGAACGATTGTGTGGCCGAGCCGGTGGGGAGCGTTGCCCCGAGCGTGGCGTGTTGCGGAAAGAGAAAATGCAGCAACGCGCTGGCGGCGAACGCGCCCGCGCACTGGCTGCCTAGATAGGGCAGGGCCTCGGCCCAAGCCATGCGGCCGGCGGAACAGAAGGCCAGCGTCACGGCCGGGTTCAAGTGGGCACCGGAAATTTCCCCGACAGTGTAGATCATCGCCAGCACGACGAGGCCAAACGTCAGCGCGATGCCGACGTGGGTGATGGCGTGCGTGGCATCGTTGATGACGATGGCTCCGGTGCCCGCGAACACGAGCGCGAAGGTGCCAAACGCCTCGGCGGCAAACTTCTTCATGGGGCGATCATGCTGGCTCCGGGCGGTCAAATCCAAGTGACAATTTGCAACGCCGGGAGTCGGGTGTGCAAAGTCGTTTGCCCGCGCGCCGGTTTCTGCTACACCGCTGGGCGCGCTTATGAAGTTGTTTACCATTTGCCTACCGGTTTTCCTCGTTGCCGCCGCGGTGTCCGCGCAGGTGCCGGACAATCTCGTT
The DNA here is from genome assembly GCA_009922615.1 of Pseudomonadota bacterium. GTDB lineage: Bacteria > Verrucomicrobiota > Verrucomicrobiia > Limisphaerales > SXTU01 > SXTU01. The sequence continues at coordinate 3,503 of RFVF01000067.1, read as the reverse complement.
GCCGAGGGTGTGCCCGCGATCACGTCCGAGTTGCGGCGGGACGTGGCGCGCTACCTCGAGTTTCGCGGGGCGGCCTTCCACGGCTGGCATCCCATCCGCCGCGAAATGCTGATCACGACGCGTTTCGCCGACACGCCGCAGTTGCATCTTGTGAAAATGCCCGGCGGCGCGCGGAAGCAAATTACGTTTGGCACCGAGCCCATTGGCAGTGCGCATTTCCGGCCCAAGGCGGGCGATTTCATCGTCTTCTCCCAAGACAGCGGGGGAGGGGAGTTCTATCAGCTTTACCGGCACGATCTGCACGATGGGCGAACCACGCTGTTGACCGATGGCAAGTCGCGCAACACCGGCGCGCGGTTCGCTCACAACGGCATCGATCTCGCCTACACCTCCACGCGCCGCAACGGCAAGGACAACGACCTCTACGTGATGCTGGCGTCTGACCCGAAGACGGACCGATTGCTGGCGGAAGTTTCCGGCGGCGGCTGGGCGGTGCTGGACTGGTCGCCGGACGACAGCCTGCTGCTGGTCATGCAGTATATTTCCATCAACGAGACGCACCTGCACCTGGTGGATGCCCGCACCGGCAAACGTTCGCAACTCACCCGGCCGTCGAAGGAGAAGGTCGCCTATGGCCACGCGCGGTTCGCCAAAGACGGCAAGGCGATCTACGCCACGTCCGACGATGATTCGGAGTTTCAACAGCTTGTCCGCATCGACTTGAAGAGCGGCGACCAGCAAAACCTCACGGCCAGTATCGCCTGGGACGTGGAGGAATTCGAGCCGTCGCCGGACGGCAAAGTCATCGCCTTTGTCACCAATGAGGCGGGCGTCGGCACGCTCAGTTTGATGGATGCCAAAAGTGGAAAACCGTTGCCCAAGCCGAAACTGCCACTCGGCACGGTAAGTAGCCTGGAATGGCATGCGAACGGACATGATCTGGCTTTCAACCTCAGTTCCGCGAAGTCCCCGCTGGATGTCTATTCCTACGATGTGCGCACCGGCCAGCTCGAACGCTGGACCGAAAGCGAGACTGGTGGTTTGAACCCGGAGAGCTTCGTCGAGCCTGAGATCATCAAACTCAGCAGCTTCGACGGCCTGCTCATCAGCGCGGTCGTTTACCGGCCGGACCCGAAGAAATTCCCCGGCCCTCGTCCGGTCATCATCAACATTCACGGCGGCCCAGAGGGCCAGTCACGCCCTGGATTTCAGGCTCGTAACAACTATTTCCTCAACGAGCTGGGCGTCGCCATTGTGTATCCCAACGTCCGTGGTTCCTCCGGCTACGGCAAAACGTTCCTGACACTCGACAACGGCTTCAAGCGCGAAGACTCCGTGCGGGACATTGCCACGATCATCTCGTGGATCGCGCGGCAGCCGGAGTTCAACCGCAGCCGCCTCGCCGTCACCGGCGGCAGCTACGGCGGCTACATGAGCCTGGCGTGCATGGTGATGTATGGGGACATCCTGCGCTGCGGCATTGACGTGGTGGGCATCTCCAATTTCGTCACCTTCCTGAACAACACGCAGGATTATCGTCGTGACTTGCGTCGCGTGGAATATGGTGACGAGCGCGATCCGAAGATGAAGGAATTCCTCGAACGCATCTCCCCCGCCAACCACGCCACGCGCATCAAAAAGCCCCTCTTCGTGGTGCAGGGAAAAAATGACCCGCGCGTTCCCGTCACCGAATCCGAGCAGATGGTCAAGGCGATCCGGGATGCCGGCGGGAAGGTCTGGTATCTCATGGCCAAGGACGAAGGCCACGGCTTCGCTAAGAAGCGCAACGCGGACTTTCAGTTCCTCGCCACGATCCTGTTTTATCGGGAGAACCTGCTGAACGACTAGAAGAAGCGGACGAACGCTTTCTTCTTCAGCCGCTCGACGTATTTCTTCTGCAGGCGGGCGCGTTCCTGATTGAGCAGGGTTTTTTCGATCTCATCCCGCACCTCGGCCAGGGGACGGAGCTGCGCGATCTTGACCTCTTCGACCTGAAGGAGAAAACACGCGTCCGGGGCATCAATCACGCCGCTGCGTTGGCCAGGCTTCAGGTTGGCGGTGGCCTCGGCAAACTCCTTGCGCAGCGACGAGCGATTGATCCAGCCCAAGTCACCACCATCGCGCTTTTGCGACCCGTCCGAGTAGACCTCCGCCAGTTGGGCAAACTTGTCGCCGGCATTCAGCTTGGCAAGCAGCTCGCGGGCGAGTGCCTGCTTGGCCGCTGGATCCTCCCCGTCGCGCTTGCGCAACTCGATCATGCGGAGCCGGATTTGGTCCTGTAGTTTGAAGTCGTTCGTGTGCTCCTTGTAGTAGGTTTCAATCTTGAACGGCGAGATGATCACGGCCGAGGAAACGTTCTTCAAATTCATCTGCTCGACGATGAACTGGTCGCGGATGTCCGTGCGGAACTGCTCGTAAGTCATGTTCTGTGCCTCGAGCGTTTTGATCAGCTTGACCCGGTCGCCGTAACGTTCGCGAATGCGTTCCTGCACGAAATCCTCGATGATGCTTTCCGGAAAACTGTAACCCGCCGCCTTGAAGTCATCGAGGGTGAGCTGCCGCTCGATCAACTGACTCAGGCCGTCCTTGTAAATCTCCATTGCCTTCTCGTTGTATGCCTGTCGGGTGATGCCGGGCTGGCGTTCCAGCGCCACGACGGCCGGCTCGATGAACTGGCGTGCCTCTTTCTCCGTGATGACCGTTTCGTTGACGATGGCGACGATGCCGTTTACCAACTCTGGTGCCGCGCTGGCCGGCCAGCACCCCGTCGCGCAGAGGGCAAAGATAATCAGACGTTTCATGTCCATTGGGCGGAGGATAGGGAGCAAGCCGGACAGGTCAAGAGCCGGGCTGAACATGGGGTGGAATAAAATCAGGAGTTGCCGGAGGGGCGAGGTTTTGATAGCTAAGCTTCGTTCGAATCGGTGCGGGTGTGGTTCAATGGTAGAATGTGGGCTTCCCAAGCCTGAGACGAGGGTTCGATTCCCTTCACCCGCTCCACTCTTAAATCTACCCAATAAAATCAAGAGTTTCGTGAACTTCTGTTTCAAAAAGCCCTGTAAACACTGGATATTGTGCATTTACACAACAAATACACGGTAAATGAAGGTGATTTCGGTTGGTAACGTGAGGCAAAACGGTTAAAAATGCTAGCAAAAGTGCTAGCGAGTTCAAGGAAGTTCAGAGCTGTTTCTACCCGTTCAGCGGTGTCAAAGCGCCTCCGAAGCCGCACCCGATCCAACCAGCTCGGCCAACGATTCTGACATGCACAGAAAATACTTCGGTTCGTTGCCGCACTCACTTCCTCGGCGAAAACCTCGGGACGAAACCTAGTCGTGGAGGTCGAAAAGCGCCTCTCCACGCCGACGCTCCACGATTCGATTCTAGGCTGTTTGCCCTCGCGATCGGCTCGTGGCAGCACCCGATTTCGGCCGGTTTTAACCGTTCAAGTATTCAGGGATGTCATCGATGATCAGGGGTGTCGAAAACGCCTCGAAAAGTGC
>RFVF01000066.1 GCA_009922615.1 Pseudomonadota bacterium | reverse complement strand
TGGTGGTCGCGCGGCCGATGGTTTGTGTGCCGGGGTCAGCGGTTGTTTCCCGGCAATGGTATTTCGCCCAGCCGCCGGCAGGGCGGGGGTTTCTCAACGTGCCGGTTCGTGCCGCGCAGTTTCGGTCAACTTCCTCCTTCCCTTTTTAGCTGCAGGTAACTACCGTCTCCCGCTTTGTTCGCTAGTTGAACCCGTAACCCACACCGAACCTATGGCCGCTGATAATTCCGTTGTCGCCAAAGTCGAAGCGCCGGCCTTGAAGCCCCTCGCGCTCAAGTCTCGCCTCGCGCCCACTCCTTCCGCCGCGCCGAAATACGCCGTCACCGTCAAGAACGCCGCCGGCCAGCCGGTCACGGTGGCTGACCCGCGCGCGACGCGCACGCTCGTGGCGCTCATGAATGTCCATGCCGTCGTGGGCGGCGCGGCGTGCCACTGGGGCGGCCCGGCGGCCTTTGCGGAAATCATGGCGGCGGTCCACGCGCAGATGTTTGCCACGCAGGGGGGGCAGTGGCACGAGGCGTTTAACTTCGTCAACGACGCGGGGCACACGGAGAATGGCATCTACGCGTTGCGCGCACTCTATGGTTTCGATGGGATGACCTTCGACACGCTCAAAGGCTTCCGCAGCATCGCGAGCAAGTTCACCGGGCACGGCGAATCGCACCTCAACCCCGAGGGCGTGCTCATCTCCAACGGCCCGCTCGGCTCCAGCCTCCCGCAGGCGCAGGGTCTGGCGATGGGTGACAAGACCGCCGGTCGCGACCGCGTGACCATTTGCACCGTGTCCGACGGCGCGGCGATGGAAGGCGAGGCCAAGGAAGCTTTTGCCGCCATTCCCGGCCTTGCGGCGAAGGACCGCGTGAATCCCTTCGTGCTCATCCTTTCAGACAACGACACCAAACTTTCCGGTCGTATCACGAAGGATTCCTTCTCGATGCAGCCGAGCTTCAACGCCATGGCCACGCTGGGCTGGAACGTGATTTCCGTCCCGAACGGTCACGATCTCCAAGCCGTTTACCTCGCGGTCGAGCAGGGCATCGCGGCGGCGAAGGCAAACCCGAAGCAGCCCGTTTGCCTCTGGGTCAAGACGATCAAGGGAGTCGGCATCAAGGCCACCGTCGAAAACTCCGCCGGCGGCCACGGCTTCCCGCTGGCGAACGGCGAGAAGATCGGCGATTGGGTCACGGAGCTTTACGCCGGCGACACCGCGCCTGCTGAACTCGTCGCGTGGGGCGCTGCCCTCCGTGCCGATTGGGAGAAGAAGGAAGCCGACAAGAAAGCCAAGGCCGCCGCCGCCGCCACTGCGCCCGCCGCACCGGCCGTGAAGAAAGACAAAGTTCAAGCTGGCCTCGCGAAGGGTGCCGTCCGCGCCGCGACCGAGGGCTTGCCGGTCTTTTCCATTTCGAGCGACGTCCAAGGCTCGACGGGCATCAGCGCGTTTCAGAAGGCGTTGCCTGACCGCTTCGTCGAGGTGGGCATCGCGGAGTCGAACATGATCAGTGTGGCCGCCGGCTATGCGAAGTCCGGCTACATCCCCATCGTGGACACGTTCGGCCAGTTCGGCGTCACAAAGGGCAACCTCCCGCTCACGATGGCCGCGCTCTCGCAAGCGCCCGTTATCGCCATGTTCAGCCACATTGGCTTCCAGGACGCCGCCGACGGTGCCAGCCACCAGGCCACGACCTACCTCGCGGCCGTCAGCTCCATCCCGCACACCTGCGTCATCATGCCGAGCTGCCCGGACGAGGCCGAGTCGCTGATGTATCAAGCCATCACGCGCTACGCCGCCGACCGCGCGGCGGGCAAGGACGGCGAGAGCTACCTCTTCTTCGTCGGACGCGAGAATTATCCGATGAGCTGGATTCCCGGGGCGACCTACCCGTGGGGCAAGGCCCAAGTCCTCGCGCAAGGCACCGACGTCGTCCTCATCGGTTGCGGCGTGTTGCTGGACAAGGCCATTGCCGCTGGCAAGAAACTCGCCGAGCAAGGCGTGAAGGCCACCGTCATCAACAACCCGTTCATTAACCACGTGGACATCGAAACCATCGGTGCCGCCGTGAAGGCCGCGAACGGACGCGTCGTGACCATCGAGGACCATCAAGTCGTCGGTGGCATGGGCGCTCAAGTCAGCCACGCATTGAGCCGCGCGGGCATCGCGCACCGCATGACCTCGCTGGGCATCCCGGGTGAGTTCGGCCAGAGCGCCTATCTCGCCGAGGAACTCTACAAGCTGCACGGCCTCAGCGCCGACAAGCTCGTCTCCTCCGCGCTGGCATTGATGAAGTAACAACCGCAGTGCTGCGAGATTTCGCACGGAATCCCGTGCTTCAGCCGGTGAGGCGTGCGAATGCCCGGACTGCTTCCCTCACACGAGTTTGACCTTGTTCTCGAAGGCCGCCTGAGGGCGTGACTCCGAGCCGCCCTACTTCTCCGCTTTCTTGCGGAAGACGATGAGGTGCTGGATGGGCAGGGTGCGGATCGTTTCGACGTATTCCAACGGTTGGTTGGCCATCTCCTTTTTCACCTGCGCTTCGGTCATCTTGTGCAGCGGCTTGATGGGGACCTCGGGATCTTCGCCGCGATACTCGATGAAGACGACGCGCCCGCCGGGTTTCAGTTGTTTGCAGATGGCGTCCATCATTTCCCACGGGTGGTCGAACTCGTGATAGACATCCACCATGATGACGAGGTCCACGGGCTTCGGGAGTTTCGGGTCGGTGGTGGTGCCGAGCACGCCGACGACATTCGTGACGCCGCGCTCCTTCATCTTCTTGGCGAGCAGTTCGAGCATCTCGGGCTGGATTTCCACGCCGTAGATTATGCCCTTGGGCCCGACCTCCTTTGCCATGCGCCAACTGTAATACCCGGTGCCGCAGCCTAGGTCGGCAACGATGTCGCCGGGCTTGAGGCCGAGCGCCTTCATGGCGAGGTCGGGGCGCTCTTCCTCCTCGCGCTCAGGCCGCTCCAACCAGGACGCGCCGAGGTGCGTCATGTAATGCGCGATCTCTCGTCCAAAGTAGTATTTGCCGATGCCATCCAGCGTGCGGCGACCGGTTTGGTAGCGTGAATTGGCCGGCGCTTTCTCCTGCGCGCTGCCGGTGACGGCGGGGAGCGTGGCGCACAGCGTCAGGAGCAACGGCACAAGACTGGCGAGGCGGAATTGATTTAGCATGGCGAACCTTCGGAACGCATCGGCCCGTTGGCAAGGTGAATTGCCGCCTCAGTTGTGCTACGGGCGAGAGCTTTCCTCCGCCAGCGCTCGCGCGGCGCGGCGTTTCACGGCGTAACGCTTCACTAGTTCGTCCGCAATCACGCCGGCCAGGATCACCGTGCCGATGATGGCGAACTCGATGTTGCTGTGGTTGGTCACGAGCGTGACCACGTTCCGCAGCACGAGGATCAGGGCGGTGCCGATGATGACGCCGACGATGGAGCCTTCGCCCCCGCGCAAACTGCAACCGCCCAGCACGGCCGCCGCGATCGCGTAGAGTTCGTAGAAGTTCCCGAAGTCCACCGGTTGCGCGGAGTTCACATCCAGCACGAAGAGCACGCCGCCCAAGCCCGCTAGCGTGGAGCAGATGACGTAGGCGAGGATGGTCATGGCCATGGTGTTGATGCCGCTGTAGCGCGCGGCGTCTTCGTTGCGGCCCAGCGCCAGCAGGTAGCGGCCGTAGATGGTGCGGTTGAGGAAAATCGCCGCCAGCACGGCGACGATGACCAGCACGACCCACGGCGCGGGAATCTCGAAACCTTGCACGAACGGGATGCTGATCTTTCCCGTGGCCAGCACGCGCAGGCCCTTGTAGCCGTCGCCGAAGCCAACGGTCTGGTCGCCGGTGAAGCCGCGCGTGATACCGCGATAGAGCATCAAGCCGCAGAGCGTCACGATGAAGGGTTGCAGCCGCAGCTTCGTGATGAGCAAGCCGTGCATCAGCCCGATGCCGACGGACACGACGGTCACGGCCAGCAGCGCCGCCGGTAGCGACCACTTCTGCACCGTGAGCAGCCACGGCAGTCCACAGCCCACGAGGCAAATGACCGAGCCGATGGAGAGGTCAATGCCGCCCGTCACGATGACAAACGCCACGCCGATGCCGATGACCCCGAAGAGTGCCGTGCGGCGGATGAGGTTCTCGATGTTGTAGCCGGAACGGAAGCTCTCGCTGGCCCACGTGGCGAAGAGGCAGACGGCGAGGAGGAGGCCGAAGATGCCGAGGAGTTTTTTCATGCGGTGGCAGTAGTTTCGAGGCCCGTGGCCAGATGCATCACAGCTTCCTCGCTGAGTTCGCTCCGCTGGAGTTCGCCCGTCAGCCGGCCTTCGTGCATCACCAGCACGCGGTCGCTCATGCCGAGGACTTCCTCCATCTCGCTGGAGACAAAGAGAATCGCCACGCCTTTGCGCGCGAGTTCCTCCATCAGCTTGTAGATTTCCTGCTTCGCGCCCACGTCGATGCCGCGCGTCGGCTCGTCGAGGAAGAGCACGCGCGGCTGGATGGCGAGCCACTTGCCGAGCACGACCTTCTGCTGATTGCCGCCGGAGAGGAACTGCACCACCTGCCGGTCGCTCGGCGTCTTGATGCGCATCGCGCCGATCATCTCAGCGCTCAACTCCACTTCGCGGCGCTGGTTGAGGAAGCCGTTGCGCTGGTCGCGGCGCAGGCTGGCGAGGCTGACGTTCTCGCGCACGGGCATCTCCAGCACGACGCCTTGCTTCTTGCGGTCCTCAGGCACGAGGGCGAGGCCGGCTTCGATGGCTTCCTGCGGCGAGGCGGGGGAAACTTCCTTGCCGTTGACGCGAATCGTCCCGCCGAGCGCGGGCGTGACGCCGAAGAGGGAAAGCAGCACTTCGGTCCGTCCCGCGCCGACGAGACCGGCGAGCCCGACAATCTCCCCGGCCCGCACCGTGAAGCTGACTTCGTGGCGCGGATACATGGGCGTGCGCAGGCGGTCCACGTGCAGCGCAACGTCTCCTGCCCGGTGCGGGGCGTGCGGGTAGAACTGCGAGAGGTCGCGGCCCACCATGAGCTTCACCATCGCGGCGTGGCTGATTTCCTCGCGCGTGAGGCCGCCGCTGTTCTCGCCGTCGCGCAGGACGGTCACGCGGTCGGCGAGTTGCTTCACCTCGCCGAGCCGGTGCGAGATGTAAACGATGCTCACGCCGCGCGTGCGGAGGTCGCGGATGACCTTGAACAGGTTCTCGGCCTCGCGGGCGGACAGGCTGGACGTCGGCTCGTCCATGATGAGCACGCGGGCGTTGGTGGAAAGGGCCTTGGCGATCTCCACCAACTGCTGCTGGCCGATGGCGAGCGTGCTGACGAGCGTATCGGGCTTCACGTCAAGGCCGACGGCGTCGAGGAACTGCTTGGCCTCGCGGTGCGTGCGCGCCGCGTCAATCCAACCGAAGCGGCGCGGCTCGCGACCGAGGAAGATGTTCGCGGCCACGTCGAGGTTGTCGGCGAGGTTCAGCTCCTGATGGATGAGCGCGATGCCGCTGGCAAGGGCGTCGTGGACGGAGCGAAGCGCGACGGGTTGACCATCGAGAAGAATTTCGCCGGAGTCGGCGGTCTGCACGCCGGCGAGGATTTTCATCAGCGTGCTCTTGCCCGCGCCGTTCTCGCCGATGACCGCCAGCACCTCGCCGCGTTCGACGGTCAGACTTACGCCCTTGAGCGCGCGCACGCCCGGGAAGGACTTGGTCAGCGAGCGGGCTTCGAGGAGGGGCATGGGAAAAATGCCTGGGCAAGGCGCGGGATGATATGGCCGGGTTAGCCTTGCCAGACGAGGTTGCCGGCGACGACGGTGGCGGAGGCCCGGCCTTTGAGGGTCCAGCCGTAGAACGGGTTGTTTTGAGATTTGCTCGCGGTGTCCTTGCGTTCGAAAGTCCATTCGCGATCCGGGTCGAAGACCGTGATGTCGGCATCGGCACCGGGGGTGAGGGTGCCTTTCTTGAGGCGCAGGAGTTTCGCCGGAGCGGTGGTGTATTTCTCGATCAAGGCCGAGAGGCTGAGTCGCTTCGCGTGGTAGAGCTGCATGAGGGAGAGCGCGAGCTCGTTTTCCAAACCGGTGATGCCGAAGGGGGCGTAGTCAAACTCAACTTCTTTCTCGTAGTCGCAGTGCGGCGCGTGGTCGCTCGCGAGAATTTCCAAGGTGCCGTCGGTAAGCGCCTCAAGAATCGCCTCGCGGTCGGCGGCGGAGCGCAGCGGCGGGTTCATCTTGAAGTTCGTGTCGTAGCTGGCCCAGGTGGGACGCGCGTAACCGCCGTCGTGGTAGCCGTAGATTTGTTTCCCGTCGGCGGCCCAGAACTTTTCGCTGCCGGCAATCGCGGCGTCCGTGAGTGTGAAGTGGTGACAGCAGGCTTCGCCGGAGATGGGCACGCCACGCTTCTTCGCCTCGCGCAGCAAGCGCACGCTCCCGGCGGTGCCGAGGTGCTGACAGTGGACGTGCGCACCGGTGAGCTCGGCCAGGAGAATGTTGCGTGCCACGATGGCGTCCTCGCCTGCGGCAGGCCAGCCGCGCAGGCCCAGCACGGTGCTCCAGTAGCCTTCGTGCATCACGCCGTCAGTCACGAGCGCGTAATCCTGGCAGTGATCCATGATCGGTAGGTCGAACATTTTGGCGTATTCAAGCGCGCGGCGCATCAGCTCGTTGTTCTGCACGCAATGGCCGTCGTCCGTGATGGCCACGACGCCCGCGCCTTTGAGCGAGCCGATGGGCGCGAGTTCCTCGCCAGCGATGCCTTTGGTGATGGCTCCGGTGACATAGACGTTCACCACCGCGTCGCGGGCCGCCTTTTCACGCACGAGGGCGACCTGGCCGGCGTTGTCAATGGAAGGCGAGGTGTTCGGCATGCAAACGATGCTCGTGAAGCCGCCGCGCGCCGCTGCGCGGGTGCCGGTGGCGAGCGTCTCCTTCGCGGACTGTCCTGGTTCCCGCAAATGGACGTGCAAATCGATGAGGCCGGGACAGACAACTTGGCCGCGTGCGTTGAGTTCCTCGGTGACGACCCCGGCGGGAATCTGCTGTCGCGCGTTGGGGCCGACGACGGCGATTTGCCCATCGAGCACCAGCACGTCGGCGAGGGCATCGAGTTGGTTGGCGGGATCAATCACGCGGCCGCCGGCGACCAGAAGCGCTTTCATGTGGGGCGGAGGTTAGCCGCCGATGAATTGACAGGGCAAGCCCGGTCGGTAGAGTTGGGGCGGAACGCGGGTGTAGCTCAATGGTAGAGCGCCAGTCTTCCAAACTGGTTACGAGGGTTCGATTCCCTTCACCCGCTCCATGCGCGAGTAGCTCAATTGGATAGAGCGTCGGTCTCCGAAGCCGAAGGTTGTGGGTTCGACCCCCGCCTTGCGCACCAGTTTTTCTGTGGGTTGTGCATGAATCGACATCCTGAACGCTGGCTGGCCCGAGCGCGTCGTTGGCTGGGTGCGCTTGGGTGGGTCGTTTTCGCCTTCGGTGCTCAGGCCGATCAGGTGCTATTGAGCAAGATCATGTATCACCCGGTTGGGGAGTTGCCGGAATACGTCGAGATTTACAACAACACCGCCAACGCGGTGGACATCGCTGACTGGCGGCTCAAGGGTGGGGCTGAATTCAGGTTTCCCGGTTTCAATCCGGCAGATCCGATGGCGGCTTGGATGAAGCCGTTTGAACGCATCGTGATTTCCATGGCTGATGCGAAGACGACGCGCGAGGCCTACAAAATCGCCCCAAACGTTCGCGTGCTGGGCCCGTGGGTCGGCCGGCTCAACAAGCAGGGGGATCGAATCAAGCTGCTCGACAAAAACGGCCTGACCATTTCGACCGTAAAGTATATGGACCGGGCACCGTGGCCGGCCGCTGCGGATGGTGGTGGTCATGCGCTGGTGGTGAAAAACCCGGACCGCAAGATCGACGACTGGCGCAACTGGATCGTCAGCAGCAAGCCTGGCGGCGCGCCGGGAACGGAGTCTGGTGCTGCAAACGAGGTGCCGGTCAGCAATCCTGAACTAGTCACGCAGACCGGCGAGACCGTGGTGATCGATTATGATTCGCAATGGTCCGTCACCACCGGAGTGGACCTCACACAGACGCAGTGGAAGGAGCTTCTTTTCCCCGAGCGGAACTGGACGCGCGGTTTTGGATTGGTTGGCTTCGGAGCTTCGAAACTGCCGCCGCCGGGCATTCGCACGCCCGTGCGCGCCGGGTTTGTCACCTATTATCTGCGGCATGTGTTCATCTACAATGGTGCTCCCGGAGCGGCCATTTCCGTGGACGCCATTGTGGATGACGGGGCGGTCTTCTATCTCAACAACCAAGAGGTGGGCCGGGTGGGTATGCCAGGCGGGCCCGTGCGGGCCAACACGCCGGCCAGCCGGAACGTCGGCGATGCGATTGAGGAGAAGAACATCATTCAGATCAACCCGGCCCTGCTCCTGCGCGGCACGAATGTGTTTGCGGTCGAGGTTCACCAGTTTCCCAGCGGTCAGGCCCCAGATCTGGCGTTTGGCATGAAGATGAAAGTGAAAGCCGCGGGTGGGGCGCTCGCTCGTTCCGTGCTAATCAACGAGGTCTTCCCCGGCCAGCAGGGGGTGAACTTCATTGAGTTCTTCAACTCCGGTGCCAACGTCGTCAATCTCAAGGGCCATTTCCTGCTGCCCGCCGCGCCGTCCGCCATGCCGCCGCAGGCCAGGCGCTATCAGATTCAGCAGGACGTTGTCATCCGCCCGAAGAGTTTTGCCATCCTCGACATGATGGATGCCGGGGTGTGGCCCAAGCAGCCCGTGGTGGCCTACCTCGTGGCCCCGGATGGGCAGACGGTCCTGCACGCCATCAGCGCACCGGTCCCCACGGATGGCCGCTCGCTCGGACAACGGCCCGATGGCAGCGGCCAGTGGTATTACCTCGCGCAGCCGACGCCGGACGCGGCCAACGCGAAGCAGTCCGGTTTGACCGGCACGCTGAAACTCAATGAGGTGCATATGGCCAAGAATGGCAGCATCGATTGGGTGGAAATATATAATGCCGGCACGAACCGCGTTTTGCTTAATGGCTACTTTCTCTCCGGCAAGCCCGGTTTCGGCGACAAGGTCGGTTTGAGCGGAGAATTGCCGCCCAAGGGCATCAAATCCTTCGACGTCAACCTTTCCTGACGGCGGCGAGGAGTGGTTCGTGGACACCAAGGCCACGCGCAACGCCCCCAACGCGCCGGAGCGCAATACGAGCATCGTCATCAACGAGATCATGTATAAGCCACCGGAAACGCAGGGCAACGGCGAGTTCATCGAGTTGCTCAATCGCGGGAAACAGACGGTGGACTTGTCCGACTGGGTGCTCACCGGCGGCATCGACTTCATCTTCCCTCGGGGCGTGAAGCTCAAACCGGGAGAACTTATCGTGGTGGCGGCCGACGCGGGCTTGCTGCGTTCCATCCACGGCAACATCAACGTGCTCGGCAATTTTTCCGGCAAACTCAGCAACGGGGGCGAAATGCTGCGCCTGTTGGACACGCGTGGCAATCTCGTCAACGAAGTGGATTACCAGGCCGGTGGGGATTGGCCGGAACTCGCGCACGGGCGGGGCAGTAGCTTGGAGCTCATCCATCCGGACATGGACAATCGGCTGTCTTCCGCATGGGCGGCCAGCAACGAGGCCGACAAGTCCAAGGCGCGCACCTATTCACACAAGGGAATCTATACGGAGCAATATACCATGGGAGATCCCAGCGATTTCAAGGAACTCCACTTCTTCCTAAACACCAGCGGGCACGTCATCATTTCCGATGTCGAACTTCGCAAGGATGGCACCGGCCCCAACGTGCTGGCAAACACGACGAAGGTTGCGCTCAATGGCAAAAGCGATTCCGGCTGGCTCTGGCAGGGCAACCATTGGGCCAGCCGCATGGAGGGCAATCAACTCCACCTCCTCAGCGAAGGCCACGGTGACAACCGCGTGAACCGCCTCGAAATCGATGCGCCAGGCCTGGTGAAAAGCAATGCCTATGAGTTGAAGTTCAGCGCCCGCTGGGTGGATGGCTGTCACCTGCTCGTGGCGCACACTTGGGATTGGAGCATTGCCAAAGTCTTTACGCTCGATGTGCCCGCGAACCTTGGCACACCCGGCAAGCCGAACTCACGTGCAGTCGGCAGTCCAGCAGCGCAGGCGGAGGAGCTCAGCCATTATCCGCCCGTGCCGCGCAGCACCGACACGGTCAAAGTCACCGTCCGGGTCAAGTCGGTCCTGCCCGCCACGGTGACGCTCTTTCACCGTGCGCCCACGGCCGACGGCCAGACGCCTTGGCAAAGCAAGCCGATGGCGGATAACGGTACCGGAGGCGATGACGTTGCCGGGGACGGCGTCTACAGTGCCCTACTCCCGGAATATAAAGCTAACGGCCAGATCGTGGAGTTCTACATGCGGGCACAATCCTCGGGCGGGACGGCGTCTATCCTGCCACGCGAGGGACCGGTGCGGCCCGCGCTGTTCATCGTGGACAATCAAAACCTGCCCAAGGATCTCCGCAGCCAGCGGTTCGTTATTTCGCCGGCAGACCTGGATGCGTTTACGAACGGCAATACCAACAAATATAACTTCCGCTTCCCGCGCCTCTCGAACCGCTACTACAACATGACGTTCATCTCGAATGAACGGGACATCTACTACAACGCCCGCGTCCATCCCGCCGGCAGCTCCTTCACCCGAGATCTCACCCTAAATCGCGCCAAGTGGAAGCTGCCGCTGGATCGCACCTTCCGCGGCCATTCCAAGCTCAGTTGGGACAACAACGATTTCAACACCCGGCTCGCTCGTTGGATGCTCTACCACTTGGGCCACCCGGTAAACGAGAGTGAGTGGGTGCGGCACGTGCTCAATGCCAGCCCCTCCGTTTTGCAGGAGGATGTCGAGCCCATCGGCGGTGACTTTCTGAATCGGATCTTCCGTCACGGTTCGCATGGTTCCCTATACCGAACGACCTATATGTTCTTCTACAAGGACAACGGAGAGGGTAACAGCATCCGTAATAGCACACTGGCACTCAACTACGGCAATGATCCGATTGATTACAAGATCGTTTGGGGATCGCGGACTGTGGGGGCCAACGACTATGGCCCACTCATGGACATGCTGCGCACGGTGGAGGGCAACCAATTCGATGAGACTGGCCTGCGGCGCCACATGGATCTGGAAATGATGCTAAAAAACTGGGCGCTACGAGGCTACTCAAAGGACAGCGACTGCTTCAGCATGGGCACCAGCCACAACTGCTTTTTTTACCGCAAACCCGACGGTAAGTTCATGAACATCCTGTGGGACGCGGATTTCGCATTCGGCGGCTTCGATCCAAAAAAGCCCGAGCCTTACTGGGGCGGCAACGTGCAGAATGTGATGAACAAACCGTGGGCCCAGCGGTTGTTTTATTACTACCTCGTTGAGATCTTGGAAAACTACACCAAGAACTCACCCCGGGTGAACGCCTACATGCGGGCAGAACAGGAGGCTAATCCGAACTTCGATGTCAAGCCCCAGCGCTTCCTCCAGTTCTTCGCCGCTCGCGAGCCGCATGCGCTACAGCAGATGGGCGACAAATATAAGCTCGAGTATAAGATCACCACCAACAACGGCCAGCCCATCACGACCAATGCGCTGTCCGTGAACATTGAGGGACAGGCACCGTTCGGAACCTTCACCGTGGTCATCGATGGCCAGCCCCGCGCGAAGCTGGAGTGGCTCGACGACGTAAAGTGGCGCATGAACAACATCGGCCTCAGCCCCGGCACCAATGATTTGGTGCTGCGCGGAGTGGATCAATGGGGCAACACCAAGCGTGAGGCTAAAATCACGGTGATTCGCCCGCCGGGAGCGCGCTGACGCGCTTCCGGCAAACCGGATCACGGACGCTTCAATTTCAGGGCCAGTTGTTCGCCGAGTAACTCGGGTTCTTGCGCGATGCGCCGGGCTTCGGCCGATTTGGCCGTGCCTTCGAGGAAGGAGATCACCCGCAGCCGAAGTTGATGCCCGAGCACTTCCGCGTAGGCGGCCACCGGGCTGGCGCAGCCGCCGCCCATGGCACGGAGGAACGCCCGCTCGGCCCGGACGCATAGATGTGTGTTGCCGTGATTGAGCTTTTCCAACACCGGGGTGATGCGGTCGTCGCCGGCGCGGACTTCGATGCCGACGGCGGCTTGACCGACGGCGGGGATCATTTCCTCCGGCTCCAGGCGAATGGCGAGCAGGCCCTTAGGAACGCCTTCACCGGTGAGGGTGCCGTTGGCACGGATGGTGAACTTGAGGCGCTCCAATCCCGCAGCTGCGAGCAGCGTTGCGTCGAAATCCGATTGTTCGGCAAGTTTGCGCAGACGGGTGGGAACGTTGCCGCGCAGCTCAATGACTTGGGCATCGGGACGCACCACGAGGAGTTGCGCCCGGCGTCGCGTGCTGCTGGTGGCCACGACGACTCCGTGCGGAAGGTCCTTGAGTTTGAGGTGGGGTTTGAATCCCCGGCGTTCACGTTGGCCCGGCACCCAATCCGTCACGGCCGGTTTGGCCGCTTCCAACTGGAGGAGCTGGGCATCGCGATAGATCAGCACGTCCCGCACGTCGGCTCGTTTGCCCACCGCCCCGAGCACGAGGCCGGAGGGCAACTCGGTGGGCAGGTCTTTGAGGCTGTGCACGGCGAGATCGGCTTCGCCATTGAGCAAAGCGACTTCAAGTTCCTTGGTGAAAAGTCCCTTGGGCAACGAGGCGTCCGGATTCGCGAGCGAAGCGGTTTGCAATTTGTCGCCGGTGGTCTTGATGACGTTCAGCTCGAAGGTAAGCCGAGGAAACGCCGCGCGGCACTGGGCGAGAACGGCGTTGGCCTGCGCGAGGGCCAGGGCGCTGCCACGGGTGGCGATGATGTATGGGCGTGAAGTGGGCATGAGAATTTAGCCGCTGATAAAGCACGGATGGAAAAATGGTGACGCTAAATCAGGCATGCAAGAGGACACGAGATTGGCCCGCAGGCCGTTTTTCCTGCACTCCTGCATTTCGGATTTCAATCGAGGTTGCACCGAAGAAGGTTAGTGGCCGAGGGCGAACTGCGAGCCCGCGGCTGGCGGGCGTTGGCCGGGGTGATTCAGCAGGGCACCGGCCTTTTCATGAATGATACGTTCGCACACGGCCAACTCCTCCCGGCGAAGTTTCAGGTAGTCGTCCGCGATGGCTTGCAGGTCGTCCACGTTGTAGAGGTAAACGCCGTCGAGGAAGTTCACCTCTGGCTCAATGTCGCGCGGCACTGCGATGTCCACGAGCAGCAGGGGACGGTTGCCGCGCAGGTCCAGCAACGGTTCCAGCTTTGCGCGAGTCAGCACGTAGTGCGGGGCGCTGGTGCTGCTGATGATGATATCGATCTTGGCAAACTGCGCGTGCCATTCGTCGAAATGGACGGCCTGTCCGCCCAGCTCGGCAGCCAGGGCGACGGCGCGATCGTGCGAGCGGTTGGAGACGATGACGCTGTGCGCGCCACGGCTCAGGAGCGCGCGTGCGGTCTTTTCGCTGGTGTCGCCGGCGCCGATCACCATCACGGTGCGCTCGGTGAGGGTTTCAAATATTTTCTGCGCCAGTTCGACGGCGACGGAGGCAACCGAGACGCTGCCGCGCTGGATGTTGGTCTCGGTTCGGATTTTCTTGGCGACATTGAAGGCGGCTTGGAAAGCCTTGTTTAGCCGGCGGCCCGTGTGCTGGTGTTGCAACGCGCGGTCGTAGGCCTGCTTGAGTTGGCCGAGGATTTCGGTTTCGCCGAGCACCATGGAGTCCAGGCCGGCGGCGACTTTGAAGAGGTGTTCGACACTGTGCGGCTCGGCGAGCTCGTAGAGTTCGGTCCCGAGTGGCTCGGTTTGGCCGTGGTGCGCATGGAGAAAATGGCGCAGTTCTGTCAGGGCGGCGCGCGGCTCGGCGCTGGTGGCGGCATAGATTTCAACCCGGTTGCAGGTCGAGAGAATCACCGCCTCCTCGATCACGCCGCTCTCGCGCAGGCGGCGCGTGCTGTCGGCCACGGTGCCTTCGGGGAAGGCAAACCGCTCCCGCACCGTGACGGGCGCGGTGTGATGGCTGAGGCCAAGAGCGACGATAGGCATGAGCAATTACTAACGGCGAATGGAGAATGAGAAATTCAATACACGCTCGGTTTTGACTGGCGCGCCCGACCCTCGGAATTCGTCTGGCATCGTTCTCCTCATGGATTGTGAATTCCCGACAGCAGGTTGAAACCCCAGAACGTCAGCAATACAAAGGCAAAGCCGCCGACCGCGCCCCAAGCGAATCGCCGCCCGCCCGGGGAAAACCGCCAGTGTGCGATCAGCAGCCCCGTGTAGAGGACGAGGACGAAAAACGACCAGAGCACCTTTGGGTCCGTGAGCGGATCAGGCGCCTGCGCCTGCCTCAACAACATGGGGGAGAGCGCGAGTCCGCCCGCCAGAAGCACGACCCCGCAGATGAGGAATCGCACGATTACCGATTCCAAACCCTGTATCGACGGCAGCAGCGAGACGAGGGCGCGCAGCTTGTGGAACTTCAAGTCATGTTCCTGAGTCAGATACATCACGCCCGCCGCCGACCCGAGGCCGAACGCACCGTAGGCCAGCAGGATCAACGCCACGTGCAGGCTTACCAGGCCGCCGGAAAAATCCGGACGCGGCCCCTTCACGTCCAGCGCGGGCATCAAGGCGAAGACGCCCATCCCGAAAAGCACCGGCGACACAAAGGCCCCGAGAAACCGCAACCGGGGCAGGGCGCCGAGCAGCAGGTAGGCGGTGACAATCGTCCAGGCGGTGAAGGTGGTGGCTTCGTAGAGATTGTTGACCGGGCACCGCTCCAACGTAAAACCGCGCTTGCCCATCGCCACGGTGTGCAGTCCCGCCGCGAGCAGAAGCAGCAAGTATTGCCACCGCGAGTCTTCCCGGAAGCCGCGCTGCCAGATGAAAAAGGACCACGTCGCGCTGGCTCCGTAGAGCAGCACGGCCAGTCCAAAGAATTCACGGTCGGTCAGCATCGCTGGGCAAACTTATGGCGGATGGCGCAAGCTTCAACAAGCATCAAGCTCCTCGCGGCGGCCGGTGCCGCGAAACGCCAGCGGGTTGGAACTTGGAGTCCAGCCAATTGTCAGCTAGGTTGCCGCCATGAACCGACGTGCCTGGCTCGCCATGCTGCTTGCGGCTCCGGCTTGGCCGGTGCGGGCGGCAGGTGGCGTTGGCTACGTCGCCTCGAAGGAATCGCCCCCCGTGTTGCCGCGCGAGTTTCGCGGCGCATGGGTTGCGTCCGTCGGAAACATCGACTGGCCATCGCAGGCGGGGTTGACCTCCCAGCAGCAGCAAGCCGAGTTGCTGGCGCTGCTCGACAAAGCCGTGGCGTTGCGGCTCAACGCCATCGTCCTGCAAGTCCGCCCCGGATGCGACGCGCTCTATGCCTCGAAGCTGGAACCGTGGTCCGAATATCTCACCGGTATGATGGGCCGGGCACCCGAGCCGTATTACGATCCGCTGGCGTTCGCCGTCACCGAGGCGCACCGGCGCGGGTTGGAGCTGCACGCATGGTTCAACCCGTTTCGGGCCCGGCATCATTCCGCCAAAGGCTCGGTGGCCACCAGTCACATCAGCAAGACCCGGCCGGAGCTGGTGCGCCATTACGGCAAGCTGCTCTGGCTCGATCCCGGCGAGCCGCTGGTGCACGAGCATTCCCTTCGCGTGATCCTCGATGTTGTGCGCCGCTACGATGTCGATGGCGTTCATCTCGACGACTACTTCTATCCCTATCGCGAAAAGGACGCGGCCAAGAAAGCCATCGAGTTCCCCGACGATTCGAGCTGGCGCAAATACCAGAAGGGCGGCGGCAAACTTGCCCGCGACGACTGGCGACGGGACAACGTGAATCGTTTCGTCCAACGCCTCTTCGCCAGCGTAAAGGCCGAGAAGGCTTGGGTGAAGGTCGGCATCAGCCCGTTTGGCATTTGGAAACCGGGCGTGCCGCCGGGCGTCCGCGGGCTGGACGCCACGCAGGAGTTGTATGCCGATGCGTTGAAATGGTTTCACTCCGGCTGGGTCGATTACCTCGCGCCGCAGCTGTATTGGAGCATTGACGCGCCGGAGCAAAGTTTCCCGGTGTTGCTGAAATGGTGGGCCGGACAAAACCCCGCCGCCCGCCACCTTTGGCCGGGCCTCTCAGCCGCGAACATCGGCCCCGGCCGCCGGGCCGAAGAAATCGTGGAGCAAATCAAACTCATCCGCGCGCAACCTGGCGCGACCGGCAGCCTGCAATGGAGCATCAAGCCGTTGCACCAGAACCGGGACGGGTTGGCGGACAAACTCGTGCGGCACACGAACCAACTGCCTGCGCTCATTCCGGCATCGCCGTGGCTGGACAAGACGGTGCCCGAGCGGCCGCAGGTCGCCTTCGGCCAGGATGCGGCGCGGACGGTTTCCGTCTTTCAGTGGGCCACGCCCAGCGGCGCGACACCCGGCTGGTGGCTGGTGCAGATGCGGACCAACGGAGCGTGGCAGACGGAATTACTCCCGGGCACACAAGTAAATCGCAGCATCCGCGCGGCCGGCGGCGCGCTGCCGGAACTAGTCGCTGTGACGGCCGTTTCGCGGTATGGGCAGGTGGGCCAGCCCTTCGTGGCACAACGGACTGGTGGTTAAAACCCTGCGGTCAGGTCCAATCTTTCCGTCAGGCGATTTCTTTGAACACGGGCGCTGCCTCCGGTCCCGGCGTAGCTTCGGAGTTGGCTTGGGCCTCTGACTTTGGCGGGGCAGGGGAGGAAGCGGCGGGTTCGGGGTTACCTTTTTCCAAGGAAGAAAATACCGGGCTCGGACGCCGTGCATCTAGGACACAGCGGAAGCCGACGATGTCAATGCGGTGGCCGGGGGAGTTGAAGAGGCGGGCCGAGGAAAGCAGTGTGTGCGCCTTGGAGCTATGCCACGAAGCACCCCGCAGCACTTTGCGGCCCTGCTGATTATCGTAGTCGTCCTGGCACCATTCCCAGACGTTGCCCCCCAGATCGTGAAGCCCGTGGCGGTTCGCGGGGAAGCTGCCTACCGGAGAGGTGTAATCAAAATCGTCGCGGCGAAGTTCGCCGTCGTAGTTGCCGACATTTTTGGGCGGCGGCCAGTCCTTGCCCCAAGGATACACGTCGCGGATTTTGCCATCACGCTCGGCCGGGGTCGCGCCGGTCTCCTTGCCCAAATCCACGGCGGCGCTCCATTCCAAATCCGTGGGCAGGCGGTAGCAGTCACGCTCGCCGATCCGGCCGGCCCGAAATTCTTTTTCCGTGAGCCATTTGCAGAACGCCCGCGCGTCGTCCCAACTGACATTGACGGCCGGGTGCGTTGGTTCCTGCCGGAACTTGGGCTGGATCCATTTGTGCTGGGTTGCCTGCACGAACGCGGCGTAGTCCTGCACGCGCGTGGGCCAGACGCAAAAAAGGACCGTGGCTCCCGGAACCGGCATGAAGCGCATGCCCAGCGTGTTGGTGTGGGTGTCGCGGTTGAGTTTCACGGGGATGATGCCGAGGTTGTTGCTCCGGCCAAAGTGCACTGTCACCGTGCGCGTCAGCGGCTCGTAAAAACTCGTGTCCAGCGTCAACTTGTAGGTGCCGGCGGCAATCCGGTCGCCGGAGCGCACGGTTTCGCCGTTCAAGCGGATGAACGATTTCTCCGGGTCTTCCACTTGGCGACCGTTGGCCTCCAGTCGGAAGCTCACCGAAGTCCGCGCCTGTAGGTTCCGGCGCACAGCCCCGGCCAGCTTCACCAGCCCGAAAACCGCGACGAAGGGTGCGATCACCGGCAGCAATTTGCGGGGGAAGAGCGCCGTCAACACACCGAGCAACACGAGGCCGCCGAGTTCCAGCACGGCCCGCGTTTGCGCCGCATCACAACGCTGACGGAGATCGTCGCGAAGGGCATCCAATCGCGCGACCAGCTTCTTGAACAGTGAGTGGCCCTCCCGGGCGAAGTCCGAGTTCTTCCATGCTTCGAGGCTGCCGTGGAATTTCACGAGATAGTCGTGGAATTGCTGGAGCCGGTCGTCCTCGGCACGCTGGTGGGGTGGCACCAGCCAGGGCTGGGCAAAGGGGGCTTTCCACGGCGTCTCCACCCGTTCGCGGTGGCGGGTGAATTTGGCCTCGACCTCCTCGAGTTTTTTACGCCAGCCATCGATGACCTCCGTGACTTGCTGATAAGGCAGGTCGGCAAACACCAGCTTGAGCTCGGCGACCAAGGCGGCAGCCCGGGCGAAATCGCCGGCTTCCGCCAGCGCGTAGGCGCGCTGGAGGATTTCCGCCTGCTCGGCATGCAAAGCGATGAACTCGGCACAGGCGGCTCGCAGCGTTTCAAGGTGCGTGACCACTTGGGCGTGCAGCGGACCTTCGCCGTGGGCGAACTGGCACAGCCCGGCCCGGTCGGGCTGCATCAAGGTGGACTTGGGCCGCGCGAGTTTCGTGAACACGACCAGATCGGGCGCCAGATCAATACCCGTGGGTTCGACCGACAAATCCTTGTTTAGGAAACCCGACGCCAACCGGTGCTGAGTTTCCACCAGCGCGTTGAAGGCCGCATCGACGTTCGTCTGGCATTCCTGAATCTGCGGCAGGGTCAGCGAGTTTTTCTTGGCTTCGAGAATTTCCTTCCCGAGTTCGAGCTGTTCTTTGACGAACTTGGCGACCGGCTCCAGCAGGCGCTCGATCCGGTCCAGTTCTTCGCCGACATACACATCGGGATCATAAGGGATGTCGCCGGCTGCGCGGTGCGTGCCGAGATATTCCGCCAGCTCAAACTGGAACTGCCGGTGCGCGAACATGTCCGAAGTCTCCGTGAACGAGCGGCTCGTTTCGCGAAGTTGCGCGGCGGTGGCCTGGAGGATGGCCAGTTTGCGGGTGAGTTCGAGGTTCATCCGAATTGCCGCTTAAGTTGATGCAGCAGCGCGGAGGCCTCGGCCACGCTTTGCCGGGATTCATGCACCTGCTGCTCGCGCTGCAATCGGGCCGCCAGTTCGGCTTCCTCCATCGCGGCGCGCGCTTGCTCCAAGGCGACCCGCTGACGCTCCGTCGCCTGACGTTCCTCCTCCCAGTCTTCCAAAGCACGCAGTTGCCGTTGCTGCACAGACAGCAGCCACATCAGCAGGAAGAGCGCAACAGCGCCGAGCACGATGATATACGCGCCCGCGTTGTCATTCAGATGTTCCAGCAGTGCAGACATGAAGCTAGTCAGGTCATCCTACGGCCCGGCTCACCACCGGGACAATCATCAAATCCCGCCACGCGGTTTGCGATACGTGGAGGCCCCGCATTAAGCGTGGTCGCACTCCACCGCTCCCACGAGATCAGTGATTGAAGAGAAATTCCCGACTGCTCAACAGGCTCCAGTAGAGGTCCTCGAGCGCGGCGCGACGCTCGCCTTCGCCCGCGTCAGCGAGCAGTTTGAGGCAACGCATTTTCTCCGCAGCCGTCGGTGGACGCGAGAGCGTGCCGAGGAAGGCTTCCTCCAGAATCTCCTCGTTGGTCTTCTTCGCCGTCAGCAGCGCGGCGATGCGGTTTTCCTTCGCGGCTATCTTTTGGTTGAGCGTGTCTCCGTTCGCGATATGCAACGCCTGCGCAAGACTGGGCTCCTCCGTGCGTTCGCATTCGCAGGTTTGGAGGCGGTCGGCGCGGCCGAAGGTTTTGAGGAAGTAGCTCGCCACGTTTGCGTCGGGTAGTTGGAAGGCACGAAGGTTGGCGGGGTAACGGTCACCGAGGCCGCGGTTGGCATTTCGGAGGTCGCGACGGAACTCGGTGGGCACGCCGGTGACTTGCGAGTAGGCGTCAAGGAGCGCCTCGGCCATCAAGCGGCGCGGATAGTAGCGCGAGTAGAAGCGCGCGTCAGCCACGTTGCCGGAGAGTGCCTCGCTGCTGCGTTGGTAGGTCTCGGACTGGAGAATGGTGCGCATGAGCGCCTTCAAATCGTAGCGCTGGTCGGCTAGGAACTTGGCGAGCGCGGAGAGGAGTTTCTCGTTGCTGGCCGGGTTCGTGACGCGCAAGTCGTCCACGGCTTCCACGAGGCCAACGCCCATGAAGTTCGCCCAGACGCGGTTCGCGATGGAGCGGGTGAAGTAAGGATTTTCGCGCGCCGTGAGCCACTTCGCGAGCGTCTCGCGGCGGTCGGCAGGCGAATCAATCGCGATGGCCTGACCGTCGAGCGGGCGCGGTGGCAGCGGCTTGCCGGAGAGGAGTGCGGGCACGTCGCCGGACGCGGCGGGGAAGATGATTTTGTCGCCGTCGCCGCCGGGGCCGTTCTTGGCGCGGACGCGGGCGAAGAGGTTGGCGAACTCGTAATACTGGTCGTTAGTCCACTTCTCCATCGGATGGTTGTGGCACTTGGCGCAGTTGATGGCCAAGCCCATGAAGGCCACGGTCGTCGTCTCGGCCATGAGCGTGGGGTCGTCGTGGAGGACGAAGTAGTTGGCCGCGCCGTTGTCGAGCGTGCTGCCGCGCGCGGTCACAAGCTGGCGCACGAACTCGTCCCACGGCGTGTTCGCCTCCACGTGACCGCGAATCCACTGGTAGTAGCTCCACATTGCGGGCTGCGGGAGCTTCGCGCCGTTGACCAGCAGCAGGTCGCTCCACTTGTAGCTCCAGTAGTCCACGAACTCGGGCCGTGCGAGTAGCCGCTCGATGAGCGCGTCGCGCTTCTTGGGCGACGCGTCGGCGAGGAACTCCCGGATCTCCTCCGCCGTCGGCAGCGTGCCGATGGTGTCGAGAAACGCGCGCCGAATGAACTCCGAGTCGTTGCAGCGCGGCGAGGGCGGGACGTTGAGTGCCTTCAACTTCTCGTTCACCAGCTCGTCAATGAAGTTGCGCTTTGGAGCCTTGGTGAACGTGGACGAGGCCAGCTTGTTATCGAACGGCACCGTAACCGTCGCGAGCGCGAGGCGGCTGAGGAACCACGCGGACACCGCGCCTTCGCCCCGGCCCATCACGGTGACAAGGCCGTCGTCGCTGACCACACAGACGGCGTTGTTCGCACTGGTGAACTTCGCGTAACGCGTCACGTCGCGGGACTTGCCGTTCGAGAAGGTCGCGCGCACGAGGAGTTGCTGCGGGACCCCGGGCTTGAGCGTCACTTGCTCCGGCAGCACTTCAATCGTGGTGATGCGCGCGTCGCCGGGCTGCGGGGCAGGGGTGCCGTTCGCAATCCACTCGGCGAGGATGCGGTAGTCGAGTGAATTGGTGGTGATGCGCTCGCCGCCCTTGTGCGGCACAGCAATGGTGGGCTTGATGAGCAGGAGGCTGTGCGCCGGCTCGGCGACCGTGACGCGTCGGCCCAACGCCGAGCGCGTGATGGCGCGGTGGTCGCCATCGTCGTCGTAACCGCGCAGCGAGAGCTTGAAACCGCCCTGACCCGCCGCCGCGCCGTGGCACGCGCCGGCGTTGCAGCCGGTCTTGGTGAGCACGGGCTGGACGTGATTGCGGAAGTTCCACGCGAAGGGCTTCTCCATGTTCACCACCCGCACCTCGGCCTTTGCGGAGCTGCGCCCGGATTTGCCCGTGACCGTTGCCGTGCCATTGCCCACCGCGATGGCCAGCCCGTCCTCGATGCGAACGACCTTGGGATTGCTGGAGGTGAAGGTGACGTTGTTCGTGACCTGCCCGAGCAAGGTCTTGCCATCGGCGAACTCCAGCACAAGGCGCTGCTCGGCCGCTGGGCCATCGAGCGTGAACTTGGCGGGCAGGAGGGTGAGGGATTCCGCCCACAGCACAAATGACAGCAGCGACAAAAAGGCCGTGAGAAGGCGTGACTTCATGACGAATCAGGCTGGCTAGAACAACTCCTTCACCTCGCGCACGCCGAAGTCCACCAGCGCGAAGGGCCTTCCCTGCGGTCCTGGTAGGTGCGTGTCGAGGTCAAGGCCGAGGCTCTTGTAGATGGTGGCGACGACTTCGCCGGGGTTCACCGGGCGCTCGGCGGGATACGCGCCGATGTCGTCGCTGCGGCCCACGACGCGACCGCCTTTCACGCCGCCGCCAGCGAAATAGACCGTCCAGCAGTTTGGCCAGTGGTCGCGGCCGCCGGCGGGGTTGATGCGCGGGGTGCGGCCGAACTCGGCGAGGTTGCAGACCATCGTGTTGCCCAGAAGGCCGCGCTGCGCGAGGTCTTCGATGAGCGCGCTGTAGCCCTGGTCATACATCGGCGCGACGATGTCCCTCATGCCGGCGATGCTGGTGAAGGGCTTCGAGCCGTGGATGTCCCAGGTGATTTCGCCGAAGACGGTGAGGAAGGTGTTGACGGTGACGAAGCGCACGCCGCGCTCGACGAGCCGCCGCGCCAGCAGGCAGCACTGGCCGAAGCGCGTCATGCCGTAGCGTTCGCGGACGGCGAGCGGCTCCTTGGTGAGGTCAAAGGCTTCGCGCGCCTTCTCGCTGGTCATCAGGCGGTAGGCGGCGGCGAAGTTCGCGTCCATCAGCTTCGCGGATTCGCTGGACTCGAACTTTTTCACGGTGTCGTCCACGACTTGGCGGAAATCGCGTCGGCGCGCGAGCCGGGCTTCGCCGATTTCCTTGGGCGGTAGGAGGTCAGGCACTTTGAAGTCAGGCTTGGACGGGTCGGAGTTCAGCACGAACGGGTCGTAAGCCTTGCCGAGGAAACCTGCGTCCTGCCCGTGGGGCATGTTGCCGCCGGTCGGGCCCATCGGCTCGGGGAGGATGACGTGCGCGGGGAGTTCGCTGCGCCGACCTTTGAGGAATTCCAGCGCGCAGCCGGCGTGCGGCACGACGATGCCGCCGGTGAAAAGCCGGCCGGTCTGCATCATCTGGTGGCCGGTGTCATGCACTGCCGCCGCCGTGTGGTAGCAGGAGCGGATGAGCGAGAACTTGTCCGCAACGGCGGCGTGTTTCGGGAGAATTTCGGAGAGCTGGAAATCGCCTTTCGTGGAGATGGGCTTGAACGGCCCACGAATTTCGTTGGGCGCGTCGGGCTTCATGTCGAAGAGATCGAGCTGGCTCGGTGCGCCGAGGTTGAAGATCATGATGACCGACTTCTCGTTGGAGTCGGCGCTGACCTTTCCGGCAGCCTGCGCGGCGGAGTAATCCGCCATCGTGAGGCCGAGTGCGCCGAGCGTGCCGACCTGGAGGAAGTCACGGCGCGTGATGCCGTCGCAGGTGGTGATGGAGCCGGGGCCGGTGACGTTGAGCATAGCTTGCGATTTTGACGGAACCGCTCGATGTCCTTTGACGCCGAGAGGTTGGTTGCCAGTTCTGCAGGAGGATTGACGAACGGAGGCGGGGCGTCCATTGACTTTTCCTGCGGTGGCCGATTCGGCAAAACTGCCATGGCGAGGAGCAGGGGATTATGATTTGCCGCACGAGCGAGGAGTCCTACCTTCAAAGCGATTCATGAAAACGGCATTGGTCATTTTGGTGCTAATGGTTGCTGGCTACGGCATCGCACAAGATGCGCCTGTGCCGCGCTCGCTGTTGAAGATCACGGCGAAATCTCCCACGGGCGAAGTCGTCGCCGAGGCGGTAGTGGACACGAATGACGCGCCGGACCTGGCGGAGTGGGGGAAGCGGGCCGCCACGCTCTGTGTAGAGTGGTTGCCGAGGATCAACACACTGTTGGCGAGTGAAGGTTTCGTGCCGCCGAAGTCCGTGACGTTGCGCTTCGATCCCAAGGAAAAAGGCGTGGCGCACGCGGATCGAGGGCGCATCGTGATTTCGGCGGATTACGTGCGCGGCCACACCAACGACTGGGGCATGGTAATCCACGAGTTGACGCACATCGTGCAGGCGTATCCGAAGGCGGAGGAAAATTTCACCAAGCCCGGTTGGCTCGTCGAGGGCATTGCGGACTACATCCGGCTCACGCACTTTGAGCCCAACGCGGCGCGGCCGCGCATCAACCCCGACAAGGCCAGTTATCGGGATGCTTACAAAACCACAGCGGTGTTCCTCGAATGGGCGGAGCGGAAGCACGACGCGAAGTTGGTGGTGAAGCTCAACGCCGCGCTTCGCCGGGGGCGGTTTTCGCCCGACTTGTTCCAGAAGCACACCGGCAAGACGGTGGATGAACTTTGGGCGGACTTCACCGCCGAGTTACGCGCCCAACCGCCCGCCCGGAAATAGTCTCTGTGGTGCTTGAGAAAACTCTCGCCTCGCCCGGCAGGGTTGCCCAACATCCACTCCGTTTTTGCGGGAACCTCCCGTCACTGAATGAAAGCCAAAATCATCATCACGCCGAAAAAGGCCGTCCTTGATCCGCAGGGCAAGACCGTGCAAAGCGCGCTGGAGCACATGGGGTATCAGGGTGTCGCGGGCGTTCACGTGGGCAAGTATGTGGAGATCGACCTCGCGCCCGGCACCGACCGCGCCGCCGCGCAGCGGGCGATTGACGAGGCGTGCCATCGCTTTCTAAGCAACCCGGTGATCGAGGATTATCGGCTGGAGATTGCAGACTGACGGAGTCGCGTTCGATGCCAACCTTGGTTCCTCAACCCACCGTCATCACGGCGGCCGGCAACAAGCCCAAGCTGATTGAAGAGTTTGTAGGCCGCGTGAATACACAGACGGAATCACTCAGCCTTGCGCGGATGAAAAGTCCTGGTGGCTGGGTGGAGCCGGGGCAGACGCCGGAGTTCGACGAGTTCACGCTCGTGCTGAATGGCACTCTACGCGTCGCCCATAAAAGCGGCTTCCTTGACGTTTCCGCCGGTCAGTCGGTCATCGCACGCAGAGGCGAGTGGGTGCAATACAGCACGCCCGCGCCCGAAGGTGCGGAATACATCGCCGTCTGCCTGCCCGCCTTTTCCCCGCAAACCGTTCACCGCGACGCCTGAATTCATGAACTTCGCTGTTCTCCAATTTCCCGCCTCCAACTGCGACCAGGACGCCGTCCATGCCGTGCAGTTGCTCGGTCACTCCGCCCGGCTGGTTTGGCACAAGGACAGTTCTCTGGGCGCGGCTGATGCAGTCATCGTGCCCGGTGGGTTCAGCTACGGAGATTACCTCCGCTGTGGAGCCATCGCGCGATTCAGCCCGGTGATGCAGGCGGTGAAGCAGTTTGCCGACAACGGCGGGCTGGTCATCGGCATCTGCAATGGCTTCCAAGTGCTGTGTGAAGCCCACCTGTTGCCCGGCGCGCTCATTCGCAATCGCTCGCTCCAGTTTCGCTGCGAAAACGTCTTCCTGAAAACCGTGGCGCACGACTCGCCGTTCACGTCTCAGATTCCCGCCGGCAAGCTGCTGCGCGTGCCCATCGCGCACGGCGAAGGCTGTTACTTCGCCGAAGTTGACACGCTCGCCCAGCTCAAGGCCAACCGCCAAATCCTCTGGCAGTATTGCAACGCTCAAGGCGAGGTGACCGACGAGGCGAACCCCAACGGCGCCCTCGAAAACATCGCCGGCATCTGCAACGAACGCCGCAACGTGGCTGGCCTCATGCCGCATCCGGAGCGCGCTTGCGAGCCGCTGCTGGGCAGCGCGGACGGGCGACACATCTTCGAGAGTATGATTCAATCACTGGGGCAAAAGCCGGCGGCGTTGGCGGCTTAGGCAACAGGTGGATTAAGGTCTTTCCCTTGCTTGCCTTTCTGCTGGCCGGTGTCTTAGCCTAGTCGCCGAATGCAAGCCGGTGTATCGACGCGATGCCACTTTCACTTGCAGGCCAGCATTTGCTTGCGCCTGCTGAACTTCCTTCTCGTGCTGCTGGTTGCCGGACCGCTTGCGGCCGCACCGGCAGCTACCGGCGGGGGGATTTGGGTGCCGCAGGGCGCGGCTCCCGCGCGCAACGGCCAGGTGGAAGGCATTTTGAACGGCGAAGTGGTGGGCTGCGTGCAGGCCATCGCGGCACACCCGATTTTCCCAGGAATCGCGTATGTTGGAGCGGTCAATGGTGGTATCTGGAGAGGGCTTGGCGTCAACACGCCCATTCCGTTATGGACGCCGTTGACGGATACCAACTCCTCCCTTTCCATCAGTTCGCTGGAGTTCGACCCGACGGACGCCGGGTTCAACACGTTGGTGGCTGGCATTGGTAGGTATAGCAGCCTCGGCTCGGCGGGCGGGGCACGGACTGGGATTTTGCGGACGGTCAACGGTGGCAGCTCATGGACTGAACTGAACGGTGGCGGCGCGCTGGTGGGGGTGAACGTCAGCGGCGTGGCCCCGCGAGGAAACATCATCGTGGTCTCTGTGGACAACGGAGGAGGTTTTCAACCGTCGGGAGTGTTTCGCAGCACGGATGCCGGGGCGACTTTTCTCCGTATTTCAGGTGGTGGCAGCGGCCTGCCCGGCGGTGTGGCGCGCACGTTGGCCGGCAACCCGACCAATAACGCCGTGCTTTACACGGGAATCTATGGTGGGGCCACGAACGGCATCTACGCTTCCTCCGACACGGGGGCGACTTGGACCAAGATCAGTGACGCGACGGTGGACGCGCTGCTGAACAACACCACGGACAACATCAAGATCAGCGCCAGCCGGGCGGGCTCGCTCTTCGTGGGCATCGTTACCAATGGCGTGCTTGGTGGGATCTTCCAGTCGTTGGACGCGGGCGGCACTTGGACAGCGATGGATATCCCCACGACGCAGGAAACCAGCCCGGGCAGCACGGGGACGATGGGCATCCATCCGGGCCAGCAAGGTAGCATCCACTTCTCCTTGGTGGCGGACCCCAGCAGTCCTAATCTTGTTTACGTTGCCGGCGACCGCCAGCCATTGGGGCTCAATGACCAAGGCTCATTCCCCAATGGCATCGGCGCCAATGACTACAGCGGGCGTGCTTTTCGCGGTGATGCTTCGCAGGCGGCTGGTAGCCAGTGGGTCCACCTGACGCACTCCAGTTCCTTGGGCGCGACCGGCGGTGGCACCGCCAACAATAGCGCCCCCCATGCGGACTCACGGGCCATGGTTTTCGATGCGAGCCGCACCCTGCTTTACGCCTGCGACGGTGGCTTGTATCGGCGCACCAGCCCGGCGAACAACACCGGCGATTGGTTCATTTGGGATGCTGCAAG
>RFVF01000065.1 GCA_009922615.1 Pseudomonadota bacterium | reverse complement strand
AGGAGGCCGATTTGCTTGGCGTCGAGGATCTGCTTGTCGGCAAAGGACTGCATGCGGTCGTTGCGCTTGCCGTAGAAGTCCGGGTGGGAGGGGTTGCTGATGAAGCGCACGAGCCAGCCGCGCGAGCCGTAGGCGGTGAGGTCGGGGGCGGTGGCGTCGGGGTCTTTCTTGCCGAAGCTGTGGCAGTCGGTGCAGGCGAAGTCGCCGGTGATGAGGGCGCGGCCTTGCTTGATGAGCTCGGCGTCGGCCCGGTCGGCGGAGAGCTGGCCGCGGAGCTTGGCCTCGGCGGAGAGGGCGGCGACGACTTTCTTGAGGTCGTCGGCCTTCTCGGGGGTGGCGTTTTTCTTCACCCACTTGGCCATCTTGCCGTCCTTGAACTTGGTGCCGCCGAAGTAGTGGGCGCCATCGACCAGCGCGGGGTTGAGGAGGCCGGCGATCCAGTCGCGGGAGGCGAAGCCCTTGAGGTCGGGGGCCCAGGGGCGGACGGGGACGGTGAGGTTGTCGCCGGGCTTGAGGGCGCGGGCGCTGAGTTCTTTGTTCAGCTCACGGAGCTGCTCGGGCTTGGTGAAGCGGAACTCGGCGACGCTGTCCCAGGTTTCACCCGGCCGGACGGTCCAGGTGGTGAGCGGGTGGTGGCCGGTGCCATCGTGGCCGTCGAAGCGATGGCAGCTGGCGCAGTTCTTGGCAAAGAGCTTGGGGCCCTGGGTGTAGGGATCGTCGCGCAACAGGGCGGCCGCGCCGGAGGGCGGGATGCCGCGCTCGGTGGTGAGCTGGCGGATGCGTTCGGCGGCGACGATGGCCTGGGCCTTGGCCGTAATATAGGTTTCATCCTTGCTGTCCTCGTTTGCCGCGATGCGGCCAAGGGCAATGGCTGCGAGGAGGAGCGTGCAAACAAACAGGACGTTGAACCGGTGGCCGTGCTTCCATTTCGCCACGAAGGGCATGAGGGCGACGACCGCGCCGATGAGGCCCGGGATGACCATCGCGCCCCAGACCTCGGTGCCGCCGGGGAAGTATTTGAGGAACTGGAAGAGGAAGAGCATGAACCACTCGGGCCGGGCAGCGCTGTATTGCTCGGAGGGATCGGCCGGCGCGCCGAGGTGCACGCCGGGGGCGAGGTCCGGATGCTGCCACGCGGGCACGAGGACGAAGCCCAGCAGCACGATGAACACGGCCAGGCAGGCGGCGGCGTCCTTGAGGAATTGCGCGGGGAAATACTTTTCATCCGGGCAGGCGCAGTCCTTGGGCGCATCGGCGAACCCGTGTTTCCGGGTCAGGTAGTAGTGCGCGCCGATCACCAGCACCACACACAACGGCAGCAGCCCCGCGTGCAACGCGAGGAAGTGCGTGAGCGTGTGGTGGCCGAAACTGGAGCCGCCCATCGCGATCTTTTGCAGCCACGGACCGAGCACGGGCGTGACGCCCATGATGCCGATGGGCACGCGCGAGGCCCAGAAGCCGTGCTGGTCATACGGCAGCAGCCAGCCGGTCGCGGACATCGCGATGGCCAGTGGCAGCAACGCGAGCACGAGCCAGAAGTTCACCTCACGCGGCGCGCGATAGACGCCATAGATGACCATTTGCAGCAAGTGCAACACGAGCACCACAACGAACGCCTGCGCCCCGAAATGATGCAGCCCGCGCAGGATCCACCCGCCGGCCATCTCGTGCTGGACGTAGTGAATGCTTTCCCACGCCGTCTGCGTGCTCGGGCTGTAAGCCGTCCACAGGAAGAAGCCCGTGACCGCCTGGAGCAGGAACATGTAGAGCAGCAGCGTGCCCCACACGTAACGCCAGCGCGAGCCGCCGGGAAGGTTCTGGAACAGAAACGCCTCGATGAAGCGTCCCATTCCCGTTCGGTCGTCCACCCAGGCCAACACCTGCTTGATCATGCGACGGGTTTTTTCTCCTTGATACCGAGTTGAAAGTCTTGGAAGCGGACCCACACCTCATTGCGATTGCGCACCTGCACTTCGAGCGTGTCGAGCGGGCGCGGACTGGGGCTGTCCGGATCCTTGAGCGCCCCGTCCTTGAGAAACAGGCTGTTGTGGCACGGGCAGAGGAACCCCTGCTCTTCCTCTTTGAAATCCACAAAGCACCCGGCGTGCGGGCAGACCACGCTCAGCGCCAGCAGCTTTTCCTTCGTCTGCCGCTGGATGAACACCGCCCCGACGGGCACCTGCGAAAACTTCGTCCACGCATCTCGCCGGTCCGCCAGCACGGGGAACTGCACCGGCGTGCCGTCCTCGGGCAACGTGTCGAGCGTCGTGACCTTCACAAAGGACTCCGTCGCCGTCTGCCGCGTGAGCGGGTCCAGGAAGACCCGCGTGCCGATGGCCGCCGGCGCACCCACCGCCGCCGCGCCGAGACAGGCGGCGCAGCCTTGCTTCAGAAAATCGCGCCTGGCGGTGGGCGGCGTTGCCGCTGCGGGCGCAGCCGGGTTTTTTTGCATGAGGCTATGGACTTAAAACGTGTGATTGAATTCAGCGGCAAATCGCCGCTGCGGGTCAAGCGGCGAGCAAGCCTCAGCGCCGGTCAGCCGCATCTTTTTTTTCGTGCAAACCAGCGCCCCTCCGGCTACACAGCCACCGCTCGAAAGCACCAATAACATGAAAAAAATCACCATCGCACTCAGCCTCTGCGCCGCACTGGCCCTCACCGCCTCGGCGGCCGCCAAGAAGGAAATCCCCCCGGCTTCCAAAAAAGCCGGCGTGACGTTTGACAAGGACATCAAGCCCATCTTCGAGAAGTCCTGCGTGGAATGCCACGGCGAGAAGAAGCAGAAGGGCAAGCTCCGTCTGGACACCCTCGCCAACACCCTCAAGGCCAGCGAAAACGGCAAGTCCGTCGTGCCCGGCAAGAGCGCCGACAGCTCGCTCGTCAAGGCCGTCGCCCGCCTTGTGGAAGACGACGCCATGCCGCCCGAGGGCAAGGGCAAGCCGCTGACCGCCGAGCAGATCGGTCTCATCCGCGCGTGGATCGACCAAGGCGCGAAGTAAGCCCGGTCTCAACTCCTTTCGCCAAACTCCGGCTCGCATAGCGGGCCGGAGTTTTTGTTTCGCAGCACGAGGTTCCCCACCTCGGAGCAATGACGATTATGACCAAACGGATCTGATCGTTGAGGCGAATAATCAGGCTGAGCATCAGCCCACGCACAATCTGCAAGTCGCCCAAAATATCTTTTGCGGCATCGGAGCCACACGATTGATTTCGCAGATAGCCACAAGGTTTTATCGATTAACGCATCTCCAACCGGTGGCGATAGAAGTTCTCGCCATGGCAGAACCGTTCATCGCTCCCACAAAACTCGTAGCTCAGCCGCTTCATGCACAGCTCTCCGCAACTCGCCATACTTGGTTCTTGCTGCCAATGCTCAGAACACTGGCGCTCCTACTTCCAGCTTTAGTGTTTGGCACCGGGTGTGCATACGTCGCCGTCCCGCTTCCGGCCTCAGGAAAACCGGTCTTATCCGGTCGAGTCATCGAAAAGAAGGAGGCTCGATTCATTGTCCCAGGTGTCACCACTCGCGATGAGGTTATCGAAGCATTCGGATCGAACTTCAGGACATCGGGCCGTGAGGCCGCCATCTCCTACTCCTGGACGCAAAAGGGTGGAGATATGTTGTGGTTTAGTGCAGTTGTCACCGATCGTGAGGGTGTAGAATCTGTCTTGGATGCCGGTAAGACGGCCTGGACCTGTTGGCGCGCGCTATTCATCGACTTTGACCCGTCTGGACATGTTTTGAAGGCTGAACTTGTGAAATTAAACTCCAACTTCTCAGTCGATACCCAGCGCGACGAGTGGTCTGCGAAAGTCCGCGGCGAGACCCTTGCGAGGAAGCAGCGTTAGCTTGGCGTTCCCGGCATGCCAAGACTAACCAAGCTTACCAAGATTTAGGACCATGGTGAGTCCCATAAACTTAGAGCAACCCCGCAGCCCGCACCGCCGCGATGGTCTGCTCCGGCGTCTCGTGATGCACCACGCGCCAGCCGCGCGCCGCACCGGCGTCCACGTTTTCCTTGCGATCATCAACATAGAGCAACGCCGCACCGGTGCGTTGCGTGCGCTGTTCGATCACTTCGTAGATGCGCGCGTCGGGCTTCATCGCGCGGGCTTCGTGCGAGTAAATGTAGCCCGTGAAGTTCGCGAAGAAGGGGAAGTTCGCGCGGATGTGGCGGATGGCGAGGTCGTTCGTGTTCGAGAAGATGAACGTCGGCACGCCGCGCGCCCGGAGCTGGGCGTGTAGGTCGATCATCGGAGCGATGGGTGCGAAGATGTCGCCGAAGATGTCCGCGAATTCCTCGAACACCCCCGTGTAGCCGGTCAGTGCGGAGACCTCGCGGAAAAACTCGTCGTTGGTCATCCGCCCGCTCTCGAAGCGGTGCAGCAGCGGTGACTGGTCCAGCAAACCGCGAATCTGCTCCGCGTCCCGCCCGCTGTGCGCCGCCAGCCGCCGGGCGACGATGCCGTAGTCAAAATCCAGCAGCACCTTGCCAAGGTCGAAGATGACGGCGGTGGGCGTGGGTGAAGTCGTCTTGCTCATCAGATTCGTTGGCGGCTGTGGCAATGTGATTAGTAATTAGAGAGCGGGGGTTCGAGGACGGTGGGGCCACGCGGGCCAACTAACCATTTTCTTCAAAGCCCCGTCCTCCCCTCCATCGCCCGGCTCAAAGTCAGCTCGTCCGCGAACTCCAGCCCGCTCCCGGCCGGCAAACCATGCGCGAGCCGGCTCACCTTCACACCACGCGGGGCGAGGCGCTTCGCGAGATAGTGCCCCGTCGCATCGCCTTCCACGTCCGTGCCGAGCGCGAGGATGATTTCCTGCACCGGCTCGGAGCCGAGCCGGCTTTCCAACGCAGCGATGCGCAAGTCTTCCGGCCCGACGCCATTGAGCGGCGAAATCTTGCCGCCCAACACATGGAAGCGCCCGTGGAACGCGCCGGATTTCTCGATGCTGAAGATGTCCGTGGGTCGCTCGACCACGCAGACGAGTGACGCGTCCCGACGCGGGTCATCGCACAAGGCGCACGGCTGCCGTTCCGTCAGCGCACCGCAGACGCGGCAGAGCGAAATGCGTTCGCGCGCCGCGAGGATGGCGTCCGCCAGTGCCCGCACTGCGCCGGCCTCGTTTTGCACGAGATGCAGTGCCAACCGTTCTGCTGACCGCGGCCCGA
Organism: Pseudomonadota bacterium; assembly: GCA_009922615.1. Taxonomy (GTDB): domain Bacteria; phylum Verrucomicrobiota; class Verrucomicrobiia; order Limisphaerales; family SXTU01; genus SXTU01. The sequence goes on along the minus strand of RFVF01000065.1, from coordinate 22,755 downwards.
TGCCGGGCAGCCGCGACAGCGCTGCAGTCAAGGCGATGATGGGCTCGGGGAGGGAGGACAAACAGGTGTGGGGGTCGGGGTGTTGCGTTCCATGCTCGGGCGACCGCCGTGAATTTTCCCAGCGCGTCACGCGCAGCCGGTCCGGCTCACATCATTCCGGGCAAATTGAAGCCCTGCGTGACCTTCCCCATTTCGGTGTTGGAAATTTCCTTCGCCTGCGCGAGGGCATTGTTGGCCGCAGAGAGCACCATGTCCTCGATAAGCGAGACGTCGGACGGGTTCACCGCCGCCGGGTCAATCTTGATGGCGGCGAGGGTGCCGTCACATTTCGCGGTGACTTTCACGACACCACCGCCGCTGGTCGCCTCGACAGTCTTAGACGCGAGTTCCGTCTGGACGCGCTCGATCTGCTGCTGCATCCGCTGTGCCTGCTTCATCAGTTTGCCAATGCTCGACATAGTGCTGGGAGGTTTGCAGGTTCGCGCACGGAGCGCAATCGCCGGTCATTATCGAATCCTCTGGTCCGGCAGCTCCTTCTTGATGCCTTCGTCCAACGGCATCTTGTCGGTCGCAGCGGTGAGTCCGGTTTGCTTCATCAACTTGGTCAGTTCGGCTTGGAGTTCTTTCACCACGGGCGCATATTTCGGATTGGCGATGAGATTGTGCCGTTCTTCGGGGTCGAACTCCATGTTGTAAAGCTCGGCCATGTGGCGGTCCGGCGAGCCATCGCCGTGCGGGTAGTGTATGTATTTCCAACTGTCGGTGCGGACACCGCGGACGTTGGGCGTGTAGGGGAACTGCTTCTCGTAGTTGTAGTGATAGAACCACGACTTACGCCACGTGGAGTCGCCGCGTTGCACCAGCTTCACCCAGGATTTGCCGTGAATTTCCTTGTGAGTCCGGGGTAGCGCACGAGCAGCGGAATGCGGATGCTGGCCTCGTGCATGGTGCGTTTGTCCACCATGCCGTGCTCGCCGTTGAGCAGGCCGTTGTCACCCATGTGGACGATGATGGTGTTGTCCAGCTCGCCGCGCTGCTTCAGCAATTCGTAGAAGCGGCCCACGGAATCATCCACGCTGCGCAGGGTGCCCCAGTAGGCGCGGGTCATGTTCGCGAAGTCTTTCACCGCCTCGGGCCGACTGTCGGGGAAAACTTTCCGCCACTCGAAGAGCGGGCCGTAGATGCCGTGCCAAGTATGGATGCGATCTTGCAGCCAGAGCGGCTTGTCCGAGAGCCGGAAGGCGCTCTCAGGATACGGAATCCAGACGTGGTCGAAGCTGTTCGAGTATTTCGGCTCCGGGAAATAGAAGCTGTGCGGAGCTTTGTGGCCGACCATGAGCAACCAGGGCTTGCCGCCGTGGTCACGCTTGAGCCACTCCTCGGCCATCTCCGTGACAATGTGCGTGTAATAGCCGGGAATGACTTTGCTGCCCGCGCCGTTGATGTTCCACTCGGTGTCGAAGTATTTGCCCTGGCCCTTGTGCGTGACGAACCAGTTGAAGCCGGGGCGCGGCTGGTCGTTGTTCTCGCCCATGTGCCATTTGCCGAAATAGGCGGTGTCGTAGCCCGCGCTCTGGAGTTGCATGGGAAAGCTGCGGAAGTTGGCGGGATACTCCGTGAAGTTGTTCTGGACGCCGTGCGTGTGCGCGTAAACGCCGCTGAGAATGCTCGCGCGGCTGGGTGAGCAGAGGGACGTGGTGCAGAAGGTGTTTTTGAAATACACGCCCTCCTTGCCGAGCCGGTCCATGTTCGGCGTCTGCAAGTGCGGGTTGCCGGCGATGCCGAGCGCGTCCCAGCGCTGGTCATCGGTGAGCATGAAGAGGATGTTGGGGCGCTTCGCGGCGGCGTTGGCGATGAGCGAAGCGGCTGTGACCACGGCGAGGGACAACAGGCGAACGGTCTTGAGCATGGCGCGAGTGTGCGAAGAAAGCCGCCTTAGTTCAACCGGCAAACGGCGCATCAATTAGGTCAGGCAGGCTGCCTGACCTACTGAAGGTAAATGAACTCGTTGGCCGCGAGGAGCGACTGGCAGAGCACGGCCCACGCGCACGGGCTGGCGGCGGAGTCGGGCTTGAACTCGGCGAGGAATTTCTTCGCGCGCGCGATTTCCTTCGCGGTGGGTGGACGGGCATAGGCCTTCCGATAGGCGATTTCAATGCGCCGCGCATCGTCGCTGACGGAAGCGAGCAGTCCGGCTGCGAATTTCTCCGCAGCTTTTCCCACCAAATCACTGTTCAGCATCAGCAACGCTTGCGGCGCAACAACCGTGGCGTTGCGGTTGCCGTTGGGCACGGCGGGGTCGGGGAAGTCGAACTGCTCGAAGAGATCATAGACATTGTTCCGCACAATCGGCAAGTAGAGCGCGCGGCGCGGGCTGTCGTAGGTGGTCGCGTCCTTCGAGGTGTGGTTGAAGAAGAACTCGCGGTTTTTCACGGGAATGGTCTTGCCGCCCATCGTGCGGTCCAGCGTGCCAGCGACGAAGTGAACCGAGTCACGAATTTCCTCGGCTTCGAGTCGGCGAATCGGGAAATGGGCGAGGAGCCGATTGTCAGGGTCTTTGGAATTCGGAATTCTCGAGGCCCGCTGGTAGGCCGCGCTCGACATGATCAACCGGTGCATCGCCTTCACGCTCCAGCCCTCGGCAATGAAACGGCGCGCGAGCCAGTCGAGCAGCTCGGGGTGCGAAGGCCGGTCGCCGAGCACACCGAAGTTGTCCGTGCTCGTGACCAGGCCCTGGCCAAAGTGCCAGCGCCAGATGCGGTTGACCATGACGCGGGCCGTGAGCGGGTGTTCCGGGCTGGCGAGCCACTGCGCGAGCTCGAGGCGGCCGCTCTGTTTCTCTGGCAGAGTCACGTTCAAGCTCGCCACCTGCATCACCTGCGGGAAGCCGCGCGGGACGGGCTTGCCGAGGTTGAGGTGGCTGCCGCGGATGTGGACGGGCAACGCCGCCAGGATGTTGGTCGCATCCATCACGCCCATTGTGCTCGGCATTTCGGGGGCGTTCTTTTCCAGCGCCGCGAGCGCTTCGCGCAATTGCTTGAGCTCGGCAACCACGTTGGTTGGATACTGCGCCTCGGGATTCTTGGGCACTTCCTTCAACCCTTTGTCGGTGACGAGTGACTTGTTCGCGGCTGCGACTCGTGTGGCAATGGCCGCCTTCTGGTCTGCGATGCGTTTCTGGTGCGCCTCGACGGCCGCCCGCTCCTCCGGCGTGGCGACCTCTGGCTCGTGCCATTTCGCGATGGTTTTGAGGTCATCCATCGTGCGTGTGCTCTTGAGGATGGCAGCCAGCGCGTAGTAATCCGTGGTGGGCACGGGGTCGAACTTGTGATCGTGACAGCGCGCGCAGCCGAAGGTCATGCCCAGAAAAGCCCGGCCCAGCGTCTCGATCTGCTCGTCGATCAAGTCCATCTCCAGCTTCACCTTGTCCGGCTCGGCGAGCAGTTTCGGGCCGATGCTGAGGAATCCCAGCGCGGTCAACTGCTCGTGCCGCTGTGGCAGCGTTGTGGACGGCAGCAGGTCGCCCGCGATCTGCTCGCGCAGAAAGCGGTCGAAGGGCTTGTCCGCGTTGAAAGAGTTCACCACGTAGTCGCGGTAGCGCCACGCGTTGCCGAAGGCGACGTTTTCATCGAGCCCGTTGGAGTCCGCGTAGCGCGCCACATCGAGCCAGTGCCGGCCCCAGCGTTCACCGTAGGCCGTCGAGTTCAACAACCGTTCAACCACCTTGGCAAAAGCATCCGGCGAGGGGTCTGCGAGGAAGGCATCCACCTCGGTCGGCGGCGGCGGCAGGCCGGTGAGGTCGAACGAGGCACGGCGAATTAACACGCGGCGGTCGGCCGCCGGCGCGCTGGCGAGTTTTTTCTCCGCGAGCTTGGCGTCGATAAACGCGTCGATCGGATTTCCGATTTCCGATTTCCGATTACCCGTCAGCGGCACCGAAACTTTGGCGAGCGGCTGGAAGGACCAGAACTGACGGCCCTCCTCGACGGTGAGCGCCCGCTTGGCCGTGACCTGCGCTGGAGCCTCCACGCGCGGATCAGGCGCGCCAGCCTTCACCCACTGCTCCAGATCGCGCACCTGCGCCGACGGCAGTGGATTCTTCGGCGGCATTTGCAGGTCGCGGTTCTGGTAACGGACGGCCTCGATGAGCTTGGATTTGTCCGGGTCGCCCGGGACGATCACCGGCCCGGCGTCGCCGCCTCTGAGGAGACCTTCACGCGTGTCGAGCGTGAGGCCGCCCTTGCGCTTGCCAGCGGTGGCGCTGTGGCATTCGTAGCAGCGCTCGACCAGCACCGGGCGGATTTTTTTCTCGAAAAAATCCAACGACTCGCGGGCGGGCTCGGCCACCAACAACGGCCCGCAGGCACTGCCAGCGAGCAGGCACCGGAAGAACCGGCGAAGCGTAGAGGTGATCGGGCGAACGATGCTCATCGGGAGCGTGGCTCTTATGACTTGGCGGAATCGCCGGCCATTCACGACGAGCCGCGCGCGAACGGTTGCTTTGAACTTGTTGCCCGGAAACTCATCTGTCACTTTCCCGACGATGCTGATCTCTGAATTGGGGAGGAGCATCACAATAGCGTATGCCAAATCTTCCTTATCAAGAGCCGGAGCCGCCAGAGCGCTCGGGGGGAATGGCCTGGGTGCTCGTGGTGCTCGGGGCCATCGCTTTCTTCGGCGTGTTCATCTTCTTCGCGATCCGCTGGTAGCCCGCCCCCCTCTCGCGTTTCGTCACCGCTTATGCGCAGGTTCGGGGCTGAACCTGAAGGGCTGGCCGCCGAGCAGTTGGTCCGACGTGATTGTCGGGCAGACGAACTTCTCCAAGTGCTCGATGAACAGCTCAGTGCCGCGGTAGTGATCCACGAACGGCCAGCGCGCCGGGTTATACATCGAATCGGTGAAGTCCCGCATGAGCACGACATGCTTGCCGTTCTTGGCCATCTGCCGCAGACCGAAGGGCCGGCCCGCCACGCACATGTTCACGTGGACGCCCATGAGGATGACATTGGCAATGCCCCGCTGCTCCAGCAGGTTCCAGATCTCCACGCCTGAATCGCTGACCGCGTCCTGATCGTAAATCTTGAGCGTCGCGATTTGCCGCGTCCACGGCGCGCGCGGGTTCAGGCCCTTCGCCTTTAATTCTTCCGCCCACGCCGCATGCTCCGCGGCTTCGTCGTCCTCGCCGCCATCGGTCTGGTCGATCGGATACTTGCCAGCTTCCTCGGCGGGAATCTGCTTGCACCACGAACCGATTTCGGTGGGCAAATTCGCCGCCTTGGGCGCGGCTTTGGCCCGTTCGCGCGCGGGATGGCCCTCGTAGAATTTCATGCAACTGCTCGGCGCGTGGATGATGAAGACGCCCTGCGCGCGGGCCTTTTCCAGCAAGTCATTCATGCGCGGGGCCAGTTCGCCCTCGCGCTTCACGGCGTTCTTGCAGTGATGCAAATCCCACATGTCGCAGACGATGATGGCGGTCTTGGCCGCGTCCCATTTCTCGGCGGTGGCCGTCACGCGGAACTCACCCGAGCCGGGCTTGGTCTCGACGCGCTTTTGCAGCGTGAGCTGGAGCACCGGGGCGGCGAGCGCGAGGTTGGCGAACGCAGCGAGGCCCGACAGGCATCCCCAACGGAGAAGAAAAGAATTGCGGCTGAACATGGGCTGAACCTAGCACACCCAAACCGCAGGTGAAGCACTATCCGGGTGGCAACGCGGCTTTGACAACGGATGTGTGTCGTTCAGAATCGCGCCGCACTGCCACATGGATATCGCACTCCACATTTTGGAATGGGTTGGTGGGCTGGGTGCCATCGGCTGGTTCTTCTGGCTGCGCTTGCATCGGCGCGAAGGCACCCTTGGTGGGCTGATCGCAAAATTTCTCGCCTCGGCCGTCCTGCTCTGGATTGTTTTTGGCGTGATCGTCCCGTTCCTCAAACGGGCCAGTGCCGATGGCGTGGCGGCCTACGTGGTTGCCATGGTAGGGGCGGGTTGCACCGCTACTTGTTTTCTTCTCTTGGGCGTGATTTGGCGGCACGAAATGACGGACTGGATCGCGGCACCGGTTGGAAAAATGTTCGACGGCGGTCATGAGGAAATCAAACCCCAGCCCTTCTACTCGCACGTCGAAGCCAAGCGCATGGCCGGGGACATCCCCGGCGCCATCGCCGCGGTGCGCGCCGAGCTGGCGAAATTTCCCGAGGACTTCGACGGCCACATGCGCCTCGCCGCGCTGCTGGCCGAGCATTCGGAAGATTTGCCCGGTGCGTTGGCCATCATTGAGGACGCGTTGCGGTTGAAGGCGCTTGACCCTGCTCAAATCTCCTACGCGCTTAACACCGCCGCTGACTGGCATCTCAAGTTCGGTCGGGACAGCGAGTCCGCCCGTCTGGCCATCGAGCGCATCGTCACGCTGCTTCCCGGCACCGGGGCCGCGCTCCTCGCCGAACAACGCCTCGCCAACCACGTGAGCCAGGAAATGCTCGCGCACGAAGACCACCGCCAGCCCATCGCCATCCCAGAATTCGAGCGCAAACTTGGGCTGCGCCGGAAAAAAACCACCGCCCCCGAAAAGCCCGACATCAACGCGGAAGAAAAACGCCTGCGCGACCGGCTGGCCCGGCACCCGAAAGATTGGAACGCCCGCGAGGCGCTGGCCCGCCTTTATGTCGAGGAGTTTGAGTTCTTCGAGCGCGGCCTGCAGGAATTGGAGACGCTCATCACCGCCCCCGGCCAGCCGCAGCGCGAGGTCGTGCGCTGGCTGCACCAAAAGGCCGACTGGCAGGTGAAATTCTTCAACGACGTCACCGGCGGCCGCGCCACGCTCAAGCGCATTCAGGAACTGTTTCCCAACAGTGCCGCCGCCGAGCGGGCCACCGTGGCGATGATGCACCTGCAGCCCGTCAGCAAGTTTGAAAAGAAAAAGGCCGAGGAATAATCCTCGGCCCGGTGCAGAAAGTTCCAACGCTTACTTCGGGGCGGTCGGCGCGGCCGGCAGGCTCTGTGCGACCTGCAGCCGCAGCGCGATCTGCTTGTCGATCTCAGCGGCCCAGTCGAGGTCAGACCATCCGGCATCCGTGCGCACCTGCACCACGACTTCATTGATGTTCGGCTCCACCTCGGTGATTTTCACATACACCATGCGGGTGTTGACCTTGGCGACGAGCGAATTGTTGACGCGGTTCTCGGCTTGGAGCACGCCCAGCCCGCCCTTCTCGCCGGCCAACACTTCCTTCGCGGCGACGAAAATCTGCTCCAGCGGCAACTGATAGCGGCTGACGATCTTGTCCTTGCGGAACGGCACGCCCGCCGACTTGTGCCCGTCCACGGTCGTGATGCAGCCCGTGCCCGCCAACGCCAGCACTGCCGCCCCGACCAAACTGAAAAACATCTTCTTCATGGCCGCGTATGCAATGCGGAAGGCGGGAACGCGTCAAGCAATTGTTCGCCCACGCTACTCCAACTCCACCACCGCGACCGTGTAGATCAACATGCGCGGCACGGTGAAGGCGGCCTCGCCCGCGCGCTGCACCAAGCCCGCCGGGCCGGTGCTCACCTCGGCGTCGGGCGACAGCAGGCGGATGGATTTCACCCGCTCATCCAGCTGGAGGGCGAGCCGGACGGTGATGCCCTCGACCGCGATGGGTTTTTCCTCATGAGGGCCGCTGCCCATCGTGCGTGTCTTGGGCGGCTCCTCGCGGTTGTAGTTCACCAGATGGACGAGGCGGCGCTTGGGCTGGCTAAGCACGGAGGTGACAACTGTCGTCGCACCTTCACGGCGGGTGACTGCGACAAGTTCCTTCCGCCACTTCGCGACCAAGTCGTCAGCCGGCATCGCGTCAACGCTCAACGTGGTAGGGCCGCGCTGCGTGCGGCCTTGCTGGTCACGGTCGGCGGACGAAGCCGACCGCAGGTCGGCCCTGCCAACGCTGGTGGCAACCACGACGCGCCGGCTCGCGATCTGCGCTCCGGTCACGATGTCATCCGGCACGATGTCGAAGGCATAACCCGCCAGAGCGAGCTGGTGCCCGATGGCCTTGAAACGCGCCACCGGCTCCACGTCGCCGCGATGCACCGCGCTGCGCGGGTAGAGCAGTAACAGCTCCGCCGCCGACTGCGCGCCGAGATAGAGGTCGCGATGCTTTCGCGCAAAGCCGAAGTAAGTCGTCATCGCCTCGCGACCCGCCGGGTTCTTGAAGTTCGCATAAAAGCCCAGCCCCGCGCCGCCGTTCGCAATGCCCTCGGCGATCGTCGCGCGCGTGCGGGACTGCTCATACTTTCCGAGCACGAACGGCCGCGGCCCAAACGCGCCGCGCACGTAGCGCAGTTGCAACGTGCCGTCGCCGAGGTCGCCGTTCGCCAAGTCGGTCTGCGACGCGGCGTTGCCGGTGCTATACCAGAGGTAGTTTTCACCCCGGCCCCACACGCCACCGGGCAGCAGGCAGCGCTCGTCGCCGCTGATCTGCGTAAACGCGCTGAGATGATTCCACTGCGCCACCAGCAGGTCCGGCTTGAGCTGGCGCCCGTGCGCGATGAACACATCGTCAAACGCGTCCTTAAGCGAGAGCTGCGTCCACTTCAGCGCGGCGAGTTTGTAGGGCGAGGTTTCCTTGGGGTTGTGCCACGAGGGAATTTCTTTAAACTCATGCGCCTTCAAGTCCGCGATAGCAAACTGCTGATTCAGTTGCGCCGCCGTGTAATTGGTGCCCAGCCACGCGCGAAACCCGCCGACGCAGTGCGGGCACATACAGTCGCGTCGGTAGTAGTAATTGGCGATGAGCCCATCCACGCCGCGCGCGATGGCGTCGGTCATCATGGCTTTGAGGCACTTGCGCCAGAGCGGGTTGTTGAGGCAGCCGTGATACTCGGGCCAGCCGCCGATTTTGTAGCTGGAGGTGGTGATGAGCTTGCCGGCGGCGTCTACAGCCAGCATCTCCGTCGGGTTCACGGTGGGCTTGGGACCGAGGGCCTTCGCGTCCCAGCCGTTGTGATACCAGTCGAAGAAGCCAGCGCGCTTGTCGGGATCGCCAAGGATGAACGTGGTGTTGAAATGCCCGACCACCTTCGAGCCGCGCGCGTGAACTTCCTTGTTCAGGTTGCGAAAGAACTCGCCGCACTCCTTCGTGCCCTGCACCGGGAAGTGCGCCGGGTAGCCTTTGCCGAACGGCGTGTGCGCAACGCTGTAGAACGTGACGCCGTAGAAGCCAACCTGGCAAATCTCCGGCCGCGCCTCGCCCACGAAGTCGAGGTATTCCGGCGTGCCATAGTCGGTCCAATTGGCGATGAGCGTGTTGAACCAGACTGGCTCGGCGGCGCGAAGCGGAAGGGCCAGACAAGCGAACGCGCCAACCAGTGCGAGACGAAGCGAGGAGGTCATGCTCCTTTTGGAAGCGGCTCACGCCCCGCGCATTCGCCACGAAGCGCGGTTCGTCGGAATTCCCTGCGCGTTGAACTCCCGCTCGAAGTCCGTGGTCAGCGCAGCGAGGTCGGCGGGGGTCGGCTCCTCCGTGAACGCCGCATCCGCGCGGAAGACCGTCTGCATCTGCTCGAAATACTCGACATGATCGGTGCGCAGATGCACCACGCCGCCGGGCTGCAACACGCGACGGGCCAGCGCGGGGAAACGTTCGTTGATGAGGCGGTAGTGGCGATGCTTCACCTTCGGCCACGGGTCGGGGAAATATACATGGATGGCAGCTGCGCTCGCGGGAGGCAGGAGGTATTCCAAGAAGTAGCCGATCTCGATGCGCACCAGACTGAGGTTGGTCAGGCCCAGACGACGGCCGCGCTTGTCCGGCTTGCGGATGCGGCCCAGCAACCGCTCGACGGCGAGGAAGTTGCGGTCGGGATTCCGCCGGGCCCACTCGACGATGAACGAACCATCGCCCGCACCCAACTCCACTTCCAGCGGCTGAACCGTCGGGAAATGTTCGGCAAGCGTGAGCGGCTGGAGGATGGTGCGGAACTCGTGCAACAAAGACGATGGCGGAGACGAGGCAGAGTCCATGACAACGTCCCTACCACTTCACCGGCACGGAGAGCTTCGCGCCGAATTTGTTGTGATAAAACACCTGCTTGTTCGCCTGGCCGAACTCATGCACGAGCTTCGTCACTTTCACGTCGTAGCAGCAGTATTCGGCGATCTCGAGCAGCCGGCCTTCCTTATACCACCGCAACGCCTGCATCCCGTCGGCGGTTTTCTCCACGCCGAGCGACGCGGTGGCGATCGAGTCGAGCGAGAGCCGGTGTGGCAAGGTCTTCATCAAGTCCACCAGCAAGTCTAGCGAGCGGAGCTGCGTGTAATCGAAGAACTCGTTGTGCCCCTGCAACACTTCGAAGTCGAAGCGCTCCGTGTTGAAGCCCACGACGAGATCCGCGCGCCGCAGCTCCTCGATCAGCTCGTTGACCTCGCGTTCGCCGTAGATGCGATACTCGCCGCGCGCGGTGCTGTAGGTCACACCGATGCTCATGCCCATGCGGCGGATGTTGCCCCAGCCGCCCACGTCATCGGCGGACTTCTGCGTCTCAAGGTCGAAATACACGATGTTCTTCATCGGTGTGGGTCAGTGCCGTTTAGTGGTGCAAAGTCCCGGGCAGCGTAGCCAACGGGTGAGGTGGCGGAAAGAAATGTTTGCCCGGCCTCCGGGTGTTCCACACCATCGCGGACCTGTCGCATGAGCTTAAATGTCACTGAACCGCCCGCTGCGCTGCGCCCGACCGCGCTGCCGCCGGTCCAGCGTCCCCGCGAATCGAAGTGGCAGCTTTTCAAGGATGTGCTGAACCATGGCGGGCCCGGCTACCTCCAGTTCGCCATCACGAACATCTGCAACGCCGACTGCGGCTTCTGCGGCTTCGCCCGCTCGCAGTTCGACCCCAAGGCCCGCAAGAGCGTCACGCTTCAGGAAGCCAAAGACGTCGTGGACATCGCCAAACGCAACCACATCGGCTACCTGCTCTTCGTCGGCGGCGAGCCAATGGCGCACCGCGACCTGCGCGCGATGGTCCGCTACTCGGCCGAGCGCGGCATCCACCCGATGATTTGCACCAACGGCGGCCTGTGGACCGACGACAACATGAAGGGGCTCGCCGGCGACGGCTTGAGCAGCGTCATCATGTCCATCGATGCCCACGACGTCGCCAAGCACGAGGCCAACCGCGGTCTGCCCGACGTGTGCCGCAAAATCAAAAAGGCCAACGAGTTCTTTAAGACCGTCGGCATCCAATGCACCGCGAGCATCACCGCCAGCCGGCTCATCGAGGATTACGCGAAGCTGCCCGACTTCCTTCGCACGCTCGGCTTCGAGAGCTGCACCTTCAGCTACCCGCTAACGAACTTGGCAAGCAGCTATCTGAGCTTCAGCGACAGCGGCTTGGTGAACTTCAACAACACCGAACTCCTCGCGCTCTTCGAGAACATCAAGCGGATGAAGCACAACAGCGGCTATCCCGTGGTGAACCCCACCGAGTCGCTCGACGAGATGCAGCGCCACCTGCGCGGCGAGAAGGAGCAGTTCAGCTGCCTCGGCGGGCACAAGTATTTCTACCTCGACTGGCATCTCGACCTCTACCGCTGCCACGCGTGGGACAAGCCCATGTGCAAGGTTTACGAGTGGGACAACTCCAAGCTCATTCGCGACGGCTGCACCAAGTGCATGATTGACTGCTACCGCGACCCGAGCGTCCTTCAACACGTCGCTATCAACGCCAGCGACGCCTGGCACGCCCTGAAGAAGGGAGACCTCGGCACTGCCGCGATGAAGGTGCTGGACTCGAAGAACGTGACCTCGCTCAAGGCCGTGTGGGAAGACCGCAAGTGGATCGGCAAAGTGTGAAAAGACAGTCGACTCTCGGCCCTCGACCTTCGACTCTGCTCCGCGACTAGTTCGCCATGTCCAAACTCTATTTCTACTACTCCGCAATGAACGCGGGGAAGAGCACCACGCTCCTCCAGTCCAGCTACAACTACCAGGAGCGTGGCATGAACACCCTCGTGCTCGCGCCTGCGTTGGACACGCGAGCGGGCGTGGGCAAGGTTGCTTCGCGCATCGGCCTCACGGCGGAGGCACGGGCTTTTAGCCGCGACGAAAACCTGTTCACACTCGCCGAGGAAGATCACGAGAAGCGCATCCTCTCCTGCGTGCTCGTGGACGAGGCGCAGTTCCTCACCAAGGCGCAAGTCGAGCAGCTTACCGATCTCGCGGATCGCCTGCGCATCCCGGTCCTGTGCTACGGCCTGCGCACGGATTTTCAGGGAAACCTCTTCGAGGGCAGCCAGTGGCTCCTTGCGTGGGCAGACAACTTGATCGAGCTCAAAACCATCTGCCACTGCGGGCGCAAAGCCACCATGGTCCTGCGCCTCGACGCCAGCGGCGCGCCCGTGAAGACCGGCGTGCAAATCGAGATTGGCGGCAACGACCGCTACGTGTCCGTCTGCCGCCGCCACTACAAGGAAAGCCAGAACGCCTGGCTGCTGTGAAGCAGTGCTGGCACTAAACGCGCCTTGACTTGAACTCGTGCAAACCCGCTCGACCCCGGTCGTGTCGTTTGCTTTGCTCGGGACATGAACCTTCGTTTCCTCCTCGCGAGCTGCACTGTCCTCGCTGCCACGCTGGGCACGCTCTTGGGCGCACCCAAGCTGAACGTGCTCTTTCTCGTCGCGGATGACTTGAACACCCGGCTCGGCTGCTACGGCGACGCGCAGGCCATTTCGCCGAACATCGACAAGCTGGCCAAACGCGGGGTGCGCTTCGAGCGCGCCTATTGTCAGTATCCGCTCTGCAACCCCTCGCGTTCGTCCTTCCTAACCGGCCTGCGCCCGGACACCACGCGCGTTGTCGAGAACACCACGCACTTCCGCAAGGCGGTGTCGGACGCGCAGACGTTGCCGCAGACGTTTCAACGCGCCGGCTACTCCGTCGTCCGCGCCGGCAAGCTCTACCACTACAATGTCCCCGCCAGCATCGGCACGGACGGCTTCGATGATGCGCCTTCCTGGCAGCGCACGATCAACCCCTCGGGCCGTGACAAGGACGAGGAGAAAGCCATCCGCAACTACACGCCCAAGATCGGCCTCGGCGCGGCGCTGGCGTGGCACGCCACGGCCGGCGACGGCACGGACCACACGGATGGGAAGATCGCCACTGAAGTCATCGCGCTGCTGGAGCAACACGCCGCGCAACCGGAGAAACCGTTCTTCATCGGCTGCGGTTTTTTCCGCCCGCACGTGCCATGCGTCGCAAGCCAGAAATACTTCGACCTCCATCCGCTGGAGAAATTTTCGCTCCCGAAGGAACCGCTCGAACACCTCGCGAAAATCCCCGCCGTCTCGCTGTTGGTGAAGCCGCCCAGCTACGGCGTCGCTGAACCCGACCTGCTCAATTTCCTCCGCGCCTACTACGCCAGCGTGAGCCAGATGGATGCGCAAGTCGGGCGGGTCGTGGACGCGCTCGATCGCCTCAAGCTCGCGGACAAAACCATCATCGTCTTCCTCAGCGACCACGGCTGGCTCCTCGGTGAGCACGGCGGGCAATGGCAGAAACGCAGCTTGTTCGAGGAGTCCGCTCGCGTGCCTCTAGTCATCGCCGTGCCGGGCAACGCGGCGAACGGCCAGACGAGCCAACGCCCGGTCGAACTGGTGGACTTGCACCCAACTCTCGCAGAACTGTGCGGCCTGCCCATCCATCCCACACTCGAAGGCAGGAGCCTCAAGCCGCTGCTCACCAATCCGCAGGCTGCGTGGGACAAGCCCGCATTCACGCAAGTGACGCGCAACGCCGAGGTCAGCCTTGCCATCGGCGTGGACCCGAAGAAGAAACCCATCATCGGCCGCAGCGTCCGCACGGACCGCTGGTGCTACATCGAGTGGGACGAGGGCCGCGCCGGCACGGAGCTTTACGATGCGCAGGCTGACTTGAAGCAATACCACAATCTCGCCGCCGACCCGAAGCACGCTGCGGCGATCGCAGAGTTGAAGCGCCTGCTCGCCAGCCGCGCGAAATAATCCATTGCAAAACTGGTGGTCGCGCACGAGTTTGGCCCATGAACAACTCAGCCACGGTGGAGTGCCCGTTTTGCGGGCAGAGCATGGAACTGGTGCTGGACACCAACGTCGCCTCGCAATCCTTCGTCACCGACTGCGAGGTTTGTTGCCGCCCGTTTGAAGTTACCGCCGAGTGTGAGGATGGCGAAGTGCTGTCGGCGAGCGTGGCGGGCGCTAATGGTTGAACGCGAATTCCTTCGTGTTCATCAAGGCCCAGTAGAGGTCTGCAAAGAATGCTTCGCGCGGGTCAGCGGCGCTTTGCTGCCGAATGACCGCTTCGCGCTCGGCAGCGGTCGGCGGTCGGCCGAGGGCGGTCAGATAGAGCCGCTCCGTGAGCTGGCCGTCGTCCGTGTATTCCTTCAGCCAGCGCGCGAGCCGGCCGTCGGGTGCCTTGATTTTCTTCCCGAGGTCTTCGCCGTTGTTCAGGTGCAGAAGCTGAGGAAGCGTCACGTCGCCATTGCGCTCGCAGGCGCAGGCCGTCACGCGTTCGCTGCGGCCGAAGAGCGTGAGGAAGTAACTGTTCACCGTCGGGTCCGGGAGCTGCACGGCCCGCAAGCCGACGGGATAACCGGGGAACGCCTCCGGCACGCCCGTCGCATCGCTCACGGCGTCCAGCAACACCTCCGCCGGCAGCCGACGCGCGTAGAAGTGCGAGTAAAAGCGCCGATCGTCGGCGTTGGCACGCGAGGTGTCGGCGGCGAGCTGGTAGGCGCGGGACGTGACGATGAACCGCATGAGCTTGCGCAGATCGTAGCCGCTGGCGAACTCGCGCTTGAGCAACGCCCACAGCTCCGGGTTGCTCGGCGGGTTGCTGTCGCGCAAATCATCCACCGGCTCGACGAGCCCCACGCCCATAAAGTGCCGCCAGAGGCGGTTCACCATCGCGCTGGCAAAGAACGGATTCTCCGGCGCCGTCAGCCAGTCCGTGAACGTCGCGCGCGGGTCCGCGCCCTCGGTCAGCGCGAGCGTGCGCCGGTCGAGCGGTTGCGCGGCCATCATCTGGCGCGTGCGCGGCTGCTGCACGGCGGGCAGTTTCGCCTGCGCCGACTTCATTTGCTGGCCGAGTTCGGCGACGCGTTTCTCGGCGGACGTGACTTCCTTCGCGCGCTTCTCGGCTTCCTTCGGATCAAGGTTCGCCGCAGCGGCGGCCTCGCGGGCCTTCGCCAGTTTTTCCTCGGCCTGCTTCAATTCCTTCAGCAACTGCAGCTCGCGCTCCGTGGCGACGAGCAACTGCGTCACGCCGTCCACCGGCTCCTTGCGGTCCAGCGAGACGCGCGCGAAGAACGCGGCGAAGTGGTAGAAATCATCCTGCGTGTAACGCTCCAGCGGATGGTTGTGGCAGCGCGCGCACCCGATGCGCGTGCCGAGAAACGCCTGCGCCACCGCGTCCGGCAGGTCGGACTGCTCGGACTGGCGCTTCTCGCCCACGTTGTAGATGAAGTAGCCCACCGCTGGCGTCTCCGCGACCGGGCCGCGCGCCGTGAGCACGTCGCGGGCGAGCGCGTCCCACGGCCGGTTCGCCGCGACCTGCGCCCGCAGCCAACTGTTGAAAGCCCGCACGCCCTTGGTCCCGCGCACGTCGTGGTCGCGCTCCTTGCGATTCTGCAGCAGGTCGGCGAGCTGCAACGTCCAGTAATCCACGAAGCGCGGACTGCCGAGCAGTTCGTCCGCGAGCCGCGCGCGTTTGTCGGTCGAAGCGTCCTTCGCAAACGCCGCCGCGAACTCCGCGCTCGGCAGCGTGCCGGTCAAATCCAAATGCACCCGCCGGCAAAACGTCGCGTCATCGCAGCGCGGCGCGGGCGGCAGCCGCAACGCCTGGAGCTTCTTGAAGACCGCATCATCAATTGCGTTCTCCCGCGCCGTGAAATCCGCCGGCCGCACCTTGTTGTCGTAAGGCATCGTGAACGTGACCACCTCGACGAGCCCCTGAAAATGCACGCGCACCGAGGCCTCGCCCGCGCGCACCGCCGTGGCCACACCCTCCGGTGACACCTTCACCGTGGATTCGTCGTTCGCGAAGAACTGCGCGAGCCACGTCACGTCGCGCTCGTGGCCATCGGTGTAAGTGGCACGCGCGGTGATGGGAACTTTTTCGCCCGGCTTGAGCGGACGGTTCGCAGCGGTGAGCTGGAGTTTCGCGACGCGCGCTTCATTCGTCACCGGACCGGGCGCTCCGGCGAGCACCCAGTCGCGGAGCAATGTGTGTTCGCGCGAACCGGGCGCAAAGCGCGCTCCGCCCTCGTGCGGTTCAGCGGCCAGCGCCTTGGTCAGCACCAGGCTGGCGTCCGGCTGCGCGAAGTTCACCCGGCGACCCCGGCTCTCGCGCGTGAGATGCTCGTAATCTTCGTCCGGGGCAAAGCCGCGCAGCGAGAGGCGGAAGCCATTTTGCCCGGCGAGCTTGCCGTGGCACGCGCCCATATTGCACCCCGCGCGCGTGAGCAGCGGGATGACATCCTCGCGAAACGACGGCGCGGCGGACGCGGCCAAGGCGAACGTGAGCAACAGGACAGGAACAAGGCGGACAGACCGGAGCATCGGGTGGTTCAGACTCGCTGCTAGTGAGGGCGATTCAATGGCGGCCACTGCTCACGACGCATGTATTCCAACAGCCTGACGGAGATTTTTCAGACCTTCGACTTCCAAGCGCCAGCGCAGGCCGGTCACGATGTCGCGGGTTAGGCCGGGGCCTTGATAGACGAGGCCGGAGTAAACTTGGACGAGCGAGGCGCCGGCGGTGATTTTCTCCCACGCATCGGCAGCCGAGGAAATGCCGCCGACACCGATGAGGGGCAATTTGCCCTGCGTCTGGCGGAAAAGATGGCGGATGACTTCGGTGCTGCGGGCGCGGAGCGGTCGGCCGCTGAGGCCGCCGGTCTCGGCGTAGGTTTTTTTTGACCGGGCGTCGCTGGTGTCGGGCCGCGTGATGGTGGTGTTGGTGGCGACGAGGCCAGCGAGCTGACGTGGGCCAACGAGTTCGAGAATTTCGTCGAGCGCGTCGAAGGTGAGGTCGGGAGCGACTTTGACGAGAATGGGCTTGAGAGAAGGTCGATGGTCGAGGGTCGAGGGCCGAGGGCCTGTGGACTTGGCCTGTTTGGCGTTCACTTGCTGGAGGGCGGCGAGGATTTCGTCGAGGGCGGCTTTGTCCTGAAGCTGGCGGAGGTTCGGGGTGTTGGGCGAGCTGACGTTGACGACAAAGAAATCGGCGTGCGGCCAGAGGACACGGAGGGAATCGGCGTAGTCGTCGGCTGCTTTTTCGAGCGGGGTAATTTTGGATTTGCCGAGGTTGATGCCGACGGGGTGGTCGGGCCAGCGGCCTTGCGCGCGCCAGGCGGCGAGGCGCTCGGCGAGGGCGCGCGCGCCGCCGTTGTTGAAGCCCATGCGGTTGACGAGGGCTTCGTCGGCGACGGCGCGGAACATGCGGGGCGCGGGGTTGCCCGGCTGCGCGTGCCAGGTGACGCCGCCGAGTTCGCTGAAGCCGAAGCCGAGCGAACGCCAGACAGGCACGGCGGCGGCTTGTTTGTCCATGCCGGCGGCGAGACCGACGGGATTGGGAAAGTGCAGGCCGAAGAGTTCGGTCGGCAGTTCGGGCGCGGCGTAGAGGCATTGCAGCGCACGGCTCGCGAGCGGTTGCCGCGCGGCGAGGGCGAGCGCGGCGAGGGTGCGGTTGTGAATGGCCTCGGAGTCCTGCGCGAAAAGTGCGGGACGGATGAGGTTGCGATAGAACCAGCTCATGCGCGCCGAGGCTGGCGGAGCGGCGGGGCGTTGCCAAGCGCGGCTTGCGAGGAGGCGATGCGCCGCGTTATGCGACATTCTGGTGACGAGGAAACTTCCGCTTGTTTCACCTCGGAGGCAGACCTAGGCTCGCCCGCGAGTCCGATGATTGAACTGATTCAGTTTCCGTGGAGTAACTTCTGCGCCGTCGCGCGCACCATCCTGCAAGCCTCGGAGGCGAAGTTCAAAATCACCAACATTCCCAACGGCGATCGCACCCTGGTTTGGAAGCTCACACGCGGCCAATCGTATCAGGTGCCGCTCGTGCGCGACGGGGCAAAGGTGGTCTTTGAATCCGGGGACGACACGCAGGACGTGGCGCGGTATCTGGATGCGAAGTTCAAACTGGATTTGTTTCCCGCGCACCTCGATGGCGTGCAGGACATCGTGTGGCGGCACATCGAGGACGCGGTGGAGACGCCCGAGTTCAAGTTGAGCGACTCGCACTGGCGCGAGTATGTGCCGAAGGCGGACGCGCTGAGGTTCGTGCGGCACAAGGAACGGAAGTTCGGCCGGGGCTGTCTGGACCGCTGGGCGACGCAACGCGCCGAGCTGCTGGCGGAGTTCACGGCGGCGCTCGCGCCTTACGAAGCGATGCTGGCCACGCGGGCGTTCCTGCTGGATGAGCGGCCGCGCTTCGTGGACTTCGACCTTTACGGCATGTGCTTCAACTTTCTCTGGACCGGGCATTACGATTTGCCCGCCGAGTTGCCCCGCCTGCGCGCCTGGCACGCGCGCCTGGCGAAGGTGAAACTGTCCCGCTTTGCGAAGTGAAAAACTACATCCTCGACACCAACGTTCTGCTCCACGATCCCAACTCGCTCCTCAACTTTCAGGACAACCACGTCCTAATCCCCATCGAGGTGGTGGAGGAGATTGACCGCTTCAAGCGTGACCCCAGCGAGCTGGGGCAAAACGCGCGCGGGGTCTCGCGCATGCTCGACAGCCTGCGCGGGACGGGGCGGTTGAGCGAGGGGGTCACGCTCGCCAACGGCGGCCACCTGCGCATACTGCTCGACAGCAAGAACGGCGGCCCGGCCAATGGCGGCCTTTTGCACACGACGGTGCAAAACGTGGACAACCGGATCCTGGCCCACGCGTTGGGCGTGCAGCAGCGCACGCCGGCGATCCCCACCGTGCTGGTCAGCAAGGACATCAACCTGCGCATCAAGGCGGATGCGCACGGGTTGGCGGCGGAGGATTACGAGACCGACCGGGTGCGGTTGCAGGATTTGTATGCGGGCATGTTCGAGCTGACGGTGACGCCGGAGCAGATTGTGAAGTTCCGGACGGACGATGAGTTGCCGTTGCCGACGAACCGCCAGTATTTCCCGAACGAGTATTGCACATTGACCGAAAGCGGGAACCAGAAGCGCACCGTGTTGGCTAAAGTGGATGCAACCGGAAAAAACCTCGTGCCGATCATCGACGTGCGCGAGGGCGTGTGGGGCATCAAGCCGCGCAACCGCGAGCAGCACTTTGCGTTCGATGCGTTGCTCGATGACCGCATCAAGCTCGTCACGCTCATGGGCAAGGCCGGCACCGGCAAGACCCTCATGGCGATGGCCGCCGGCCTCAAACGCACGGTGATGGACCGGGAGTTTCGCCGGCTGGTGGTCGCACGGCCGACGATTTCGATGGGCAAAGAGCTCGGCTTCCTGCCTGGCTCGCTCGAGGAAAAGCTCGGCCCGTGGATGCAACCGATCCACGACGCACTCGAACTGCTCAGTGACTTGAACATGGGCAACGATCACCGGCGCAGCAGCGATCTTTTGCGCAGCGGCACGATCGTGGTGGAGGCGTTGAGCTACATCCGCGGGCGCAGCATCGCCAACCAGTTCATGATCATTGACGAGTCCCAGAACCTCACGCCGCTGGAAGTGAAGACGATCGTCACCCGCGTGGGCAGCGGCACGAAGATCATTTTCACTGGCGATCCCTACCAGATCGACAATCCCTACGTGGACAGCTCCTCGAACGGATTCAACTACATCATCAGCAAATTCCGGGACCATCCGATCGCCGCACACATTGAGTTACAGCGGGGCGAACGCTCCGAGCTGGCCGAACTGGCAGCCAATGTCCTGTAACCCGCCACCCTGCCACTCCGCCTGCTGCCGGCGGTTTTTTCGGTGCTTCCAAGCGGCACAGCCCCAAAAAACGCGCGACTGAAGATTGCTGAAAATTTTTGTGGCACAAAAACTCGACCTTGATACATTCGCGCACTCTTTTGCGGGCGGCCTTGCAGCCAACGATGAAATTGCAGGCCTGCCGGACGGCAGAACCAGTTTTGTGATGTGACTAAGAAGAAGATCATTGTGAAGAAACCTACGGCTCCGGCCAAAAAGGCCAAGAACGTCGGGTCGGCGACGCTTGCCGCCATTCTAGGCAAAGCTGCGCCCAAGCAACAGCCGAAGCAGTCCGTGATGTGGGCACCCAACGGCAAGGTAAAAATCAAGCCGGAGTGGCAGGGTTACTACCACACGTTGCTGGACCTTCGTGAGCGGCTCCAAAGCCAGATGAGCGGCCTCGCCAAGGAGTCCGCTACCGAGATGGAAAGCTACAGCCTGCACATGGGCGACTCGGGCACGGATAATTTCGACCGGGACTTTGCTCTGAGCCTCCTGTCGTCCGATCAGGACGCCATTTACGAGATCGAGGAGGCGCTCAAGCGCATCGAGCGCGGCACCTTCGGCGTCTGCGAGTTGAGCAACAAGAACATCCCCAAGGCCCGCCTGGAGGCGATTCCTTGGACCCGTTTCACCGTCGAAGCTCAAGCCCAGCTTGAGCGCGAGGGAGCACTGCGCCAGAAGCGCTTGGCTGCCTTGGGCTCCATGGAGTCCACTGCCGTGGCCGACATCGACGAAAGCGACGTGGAAGAAATCGACGAGAAACCCGCGAAGGAAAAAGAATAATCTATGGCCCGTGAAATCGTAACCATCGAGTGCACTGAAGCGCGCAAGGAAGGCAAGTCCCCCTCGCGCTATCAGACCAGCCGCAACAAAAAGCTCCAGCAGGAGAAGGTCGAGAAGAAGAAATTCAATCCCGCCCTCCGCCGTCACACCCTGCACCGCGAAATCAAATAATTTCCTATGCCCCGCAAGACCAACACCGACAAGAAAGACGCCAAAGGCCGCAGCACGGAGAAACGCACTCCCCGGCCCAAGCCCAAGCTCGACTTCACGCTCGACGCGATTGACTACAAGAACGTCAACCTGCTCAAGCAGTTTGTCACCGACAACGGCCGCATCCTGCCGCGCAAATACACCGGTCTCCCCGCCCAATTCCAGCGCCGTGTGACGACCGCCATCAAGCGCGCCCGGCAGATGCTGCTGATGAAGTAGGCTTTCACCCTCCGCCTCTGGCCCCGTGCCGAGGCGGAGTTTTTGTGTCCATCGGATGCAAATCGTTTGCATGAAGCACTTCCCCACGCTATGACTTCCTCCGTGAAAGAGCTTCCAACCAAGCCCAGCGTTGCCGAAGTGACTCCCTCTCCCCGCGGGAGAGCGACGGGGAGAGGGAGAACGGCCACGCCATCGCAGCGATGCCGCTTGCTTGCCCTGGCGCTTCTCCCATTGCTCGCTCTCTCCGCCTGCACCCGCGCCGCCGAACCCGCCGCCAAGCTCCGCGTCCTCACCAGCTTCCTCCCGGTCTATTGCTTCACCGCCAACGTCGCTGGCGACCTCGCCGAAGTCGAAAACCTCCTCCCGGCCAACGTCGGCCCGCACGACTACCAGTTCGCCCCGCGCGACCTCCGCAAGCTCACCGCCGCCCAACTCTTCATCATCAACGGCCATGGCATGGAAGACTGGCTAGGCAAAGCGATGAAGGCCGCGAATGGCTCCAAAACCGCCATTGTCATCGAAGCCTTCGCCGGCTTGACCAAAACGAACCTCATCACCGAACTCCCGCACATCCACCTCCCCGGCGAGCACGCGCACCATCACGATGGCGGCGCAAATCCGCATCTTTGGCTCGACCCCACGCTCGCCACACACGCCGTCACGAACATCCTCGCCGCCCTGCAAAAGGCCGACCCAAAAAACGCCGCCGGTTACGCCGCCAACGCCGCCCGCTACGTCGAGCGCCTGCACGCCCTCGACCGCGACCTCGCCACCGCGCTCGCGCCCGCCCGGGGCCGCCGCATCGTCACCTACCACCACGCCTTTCCCTACTTCACGCGCCGCTACGGCCTCGACCTCATCGGCGTCATCGAGGAAGTCCCCGACGTCGAGCCCTCGCCCAAATACCTCGCCGCCCTGCAAAAAGTCATCCGCGAGAAGGACGTGAAAATCATTTTCACCGAGCCGCAATTCTCGACCAAGCTCGCCCAGCGCATCGCGAAGGACACCGGCGTCCCGCTCGCCGAACTCGACACCCTCGAAACCGGCCCGCTCAAGCCCACCGCCTACGAGGAAGGCCTGCGGCGGAACCTGAGCACGGTGGTGAAGCATTTGAAGTGAACGCTCTTGCTCAAGAGGCCTGTCGTATGAACTTTCTGTTTCGGTTCGGAGCAGTTGGTGGAGACGAAGTCGTCGGATGGGCTGACGTGAAGGTGACTGATCCTAGTCCGATTCCCGACGCTCTCCTTGACCTCGTGCAAACCGCCCCCAAGAACACAGCGGCAATTATTTCGCATCTTACCAACCTATCCAGAGGTGCGGACTATTGGTCGGCTTTCCGACAGACACTAGGGCTGCTGCACGATTATCTGGTCGTGAACCGGAGCGAGGGGGAACGTATCGCGAGGGCACTTTACTGCTTTGGAATTTCCGAGCACGCCAGTGATGTCCCTGACGACCTAAATTTTATTTTTTGCTGTGACGATGGCTTTTCCCTAGTGCGAGATGGTGTCTTAGCCGGAACGATGCAGTTGAAAGGAGGCCACCGATTGGGAACTGATTGGTGGTAGATGAAAACAACGCAATCGTCGGGCACACGCCCGGTTCACC
>RFVF01000064.1 GCA_009922615.1 Pseudomonadota bacterium | reverse complement strand
AAACTCTGCCAGAAAGATTCCACCCTCGTCGGCATCACCGCCGCCATGCCCACCGGCACCGGCCTCAAGCACCTCGAGAAGGCCATGCCCAGCCGTTATTACGACGTCGGCATCGCCGAGGAACACGCCGTCATCTTCGCCGCCGGCATGGCCACCATGGGCTTTCATCCTGTCGTCGGCATTTACTCCACCTTCCTCCAGCGCGCCTACGACTGCATCCATCACGACGTCTGCCTTCAGGATTTGCCCGTCATCTTCTGCATGGATCGCGCCGGCCTCAGCGCCAACGACGGCCCCACTCACCATGGCCTCTTCGACATCAGCTACCTGCGCTGCCTCCCCAACGTCATCGCCATGGCTCCCAAGGACGAGGATGAACTCGCCGACATGATGTTCACCGCTTCGCTCCAGAAACATCCCACCTTCATCCGCTACCCGCGCGGCAACGGCGAAGGCGTGCCCCTCAAGGAAACCCCCGCCCTCCTCGAAGTCGGCAAAGCTGAAATCACCCGCCCCTTCTCCCACACCGGTGGCAAAAAAATCGCCCTCTTCGGCCTCGGCCAGATGCACGCCATCGCCAAAAAAGCCGCCGACCAGCTCACCGCCGAGGGCTTCGACTGCGCCGTCATCAACCCTCGCTGGACCAAACCCATCGACGCCGGCACGCACGAATTCTTTGGCCGTGCGGCTGATCTCGTCATCACCTTGGAAGATCACGTCCTCATGGGCGGCTACGGCAGCGCCGTCCTCGAACACTTTGCCGACCAGCAGCTCACCACCCCCGTCGTGCGCATTGGCTGGCCCGACCAATTCATCGAGCACGCCAGCACCGTGGATCATCTCCGCAACAAATACGGCCTCAGCGTCGAGAACACGGTCGCACAAGCGAAGCAGAAACTCGCCGCCGCTGCCCAGCCACAGGCCAACTTCAAGACGGCCTGAGCCTTCGACCGGCGGCCAGAACTCATCTCCTCCCGCCAAAACGCGCCGTAAATCGGCGCGTTTTGTGTTCTGGGCCACGCGTTTTCCTCGTTTTCCCTTGTCGGGCATTTGCCCGACAAGCCTGTCGGGCAAAGAGCCGACAAGACACCCCCCCCCGGCAATCTGTCAGGATTTTCCTGATCGCAACGTTCGTGAGTCCGCGCGGCCCGTGACGGAGCCCGGTGATGCGCGTGATTTCCCGGCGTTGCCTTGCGTTATGGCCAGGCAAATTTCAACCGACCCCGTGCGCACCGCCGATGACTTTTGGCGGCCGCTTGCTGTCCGTGCCCAATGGGACGTCAATCGCGCCGCGCAACTTCTCAATCGCTCCCTGCGTTCCATGGAACGCCTCTGCCAGCAGGACCTCGGTTGCACCCCGCGCGAGTGGTTTCAACGCGAACGCATGGTCACCGCTGCGCGCCTGCTCGCCGCCGGCCACTCCGTCAAGACTGTTGCCTTGGAACTCAACTACGCCCGCCCAGCGCTCGCGCAAAAGACCACCCACTGGCGGTTCGGCAAGAGGAATTTCAAGCCCGTGGTAGATGGCACGAGGGCCAAGGAAGGCCTTGAATGACGGCGGGGCAGGGGGAGTCGGTTGTTGAACTTCGTTCCCTAAACGCGCATGTCACCGATCCTCTATCTTCGCCTGCAACTCATGGTGTTCCTCCACTACTTCGTGTGGGGCACGTGGTATGTCACGATGGGAACCTACCTGAACTCGACGTTGAAGTTCGAGGGCGGGCAGATCGGGCTGGCTTACGGGAGCACGGCCGTGGGCGCGATGGTGTCGCCGTTCTTCGCGGGGATCATTGCGGACCGGTTCTTCGCGACGCAGCGGTTGCTCGGGACGTTGCATCTCATCGGTGCGGCACTGCTCTGGTATGTCTCGACGCTGAAGAGTTTCGGGCAGTTTTACCCCGTGCTCATCGCCTACACGATCAGCTACATGGCGGGGCATGGGTTGACGAACGCGTTGACGCTGTCGCACTCGAAGAACCCGGCGAAGGAGTTCCCGCTGGTGATGCTCATGGGCAGCGTGGGATGGATCGCGGCGGGGATCACGGTGAGCTGGCTGAAGTTCGAGGACAGCGCCGGGATGTTCCAGCTCGCGGCGGGTGCGGCGTTGGTGATGGGCCTATATTCGTTCACCCTGCCGCACACGCCGCCGAAGGGCGCAGGCGCGCCAGTGAACGCCCGCACGATGCTGGGACTCGATGCGTTGAAGCTGATGCGCGACCGGTCGTTCTGCACGTTCATGATCTGCTCGTTCCTGATCTGCGTGCCGCTGAGTTTTTACTTCAGTTGGATGAACGCGTTCATGAACGAGCTGAAGATCGAGAACGCCGCGGCGAAGATGACGATCGGGCAGGTGTCAGATGTGATCTTCCTGTTGTTGCTGCCGTTTCTGCTCAAGCGACTCGGAGTGAAAGGCATTCTCATCCTCGGCATGGTGGCGTGGACGGTGCGCTTCGGGTTGCTGACGCAATTCCCGCAGGCGACCAACGCGGCGTGGATGCTCTTCGTGGCCATCGCCGTCCACGGCATGTGCTACGACTACATCTTTGTGATGGGCCGCATGTATGTGGACAACCGCGCCAGCGAGGACATCCGCGCGGCGACGCAGGGGTTTCATGCGTTTGTGACGTTGGGAGCCGGAATGTTCGTCGGGTCGTGGCTCTCCGGTGTGGTGGGACAGCACTACACGAATGCGGTCGGCGCGACGCACAACTGGTCGAGCATCTGGCTCGTGCCGGCGGTGATGTCGGCGGTGCTGATCTTCGTGTTTGCGGTGCTGTTCAAGGACAGTGCCCCGCCGGTGAAGACGGAAGCGGCGGCGACAAGCGCCTGAGCGTTCATGTTCAAGAACTGCTCGACTCATCCGGGCAGCTCCCTTCCAATCACAGCCATGCACAAGCAAACGTTCGCCTTCTTTGTCGCCATGTTGCTCGCCCTCGCGCAGACGCAAGCCGAGGGTGCGAAGCGGTTTCTCTGCTGTGATTACAACGGAGGTCAGGTTTGCATCGTGTCAGCCAAGGGCGAGATCGAATGGCGCGCGACGGCCAAAGCGCCGCAGGATTGCTGGCAGTTGGCAAACGGAAACATCCTCTTTTGCCACGTCAGCGGCGCGATCGAGATGACCCGCGACAATCAGGTCGCCTGGGAATACAAAGCGCCGGCCAAGGTCGAGTGCCACGCGTGCCAACCCCTGCCAGATGGGCGCGTGCTGGTCGTCGAAGGCGGCACCTCGCGCATCATCGAGGTGGGGCGTGATGGGAAGATTGCGAAGGAAGTGAAGCTGACCACGACCACGACCAACACGCACAACCAGTTTCGCGGCACACGCAAGTTGCCCAACGGACATTATCTCGTCTGCGCGAAAGGCGAGAGCAAGGTCAAGGAAGTGGATGACACCGGCAAGGTGTTGCGCGAAGTCAGCGTGAAGGGCGACCCGCATGAAGTGCTGTCGCTGCCCACCGGCAACTGGCTCATCACCTGCGGCGATGGCCACAAGGTCGTGGAGATCGACCCGACGGGCAAAACCGTCTGGGAGCTGAACGAGAACGACGTGCCCGGCAACCCGCTTCGGCTCATGGCCGGGGTGCAACGGTTGCCGAATGGAAACGCGATCTTCTGCAACTACCTCGCAACCAGATCCAGGTGTTGGAGCCGCCGGTCGGGACGCTGCGGTAGCGCGAAGCGGCGCGGGGAGGCAGGCACGCCGAGATTTTGCCGCGCGTTGCTGGCGCTTGCCGGGAGCCGCGTCGCCCGGCACACTCCGCGCTCATGAAAACATTGCTCCGCATTTCGGCGCTGCTCTGCGCCAGCTTGATCGCTTCCACCACCGCCACCGCTGCCATCAAGGCGCTCATCGTGGACGGCCAGAACAACCACGATTGGAAAGGCACCACGCCGCACCTGAAGAAATATCTGGAGGAGACGGGTCTCTTCGAGGTGGACGTCGCCACCACGCCGGACAACAAGGGCGACATGTCCACCTTCAAGCCCGACTTCAAGAAATACAAACTCGTCGTCTCGAACTACAACGGCCAGGAGTGGCCAAAGGAAACGCAGGCGGCATTCGAGGCGTTCGTGCGCGGCGGCGGCGGCTTTGTCAGCGTCCACGCGGCGAATAACTCTTTCCCCAACTGGCCCGCCTACAACCAGATGATCGGCCTCGGCGGCTGGGGCGGGCGTAACGAGAAGTCCGGTCCCTACGTTTACTGGGAGGAGAAGGCCGCGAAGGTCGTAAAGGACATGGCTCCCGGCTCGGGCGGCCATCACGGCCCGCAGCACGCCTTCGTCATCGACGCGCGCGAGCCGCAGCATCCCGTCCTCGCGGGCCTGCCGACCAAGTGGATGCACGCGCAGGACGAACTCTACGACAAGCTGCGCGGCCCGGCCGAAAACCTGACCGTGCTGGCCACTGCATTCGCCGATCCGATGAAGGGCGGCACTGGTCGCCACGAGCCGATGCTGATGACCACCACGTTCGGCCAGGGTCGCGTCTTCCACACCGCGATGGGCCATGCGGGCGGCGGCAAGCGCACCGCGCAGCAGTGTGTCGGCTTCATTGTCACCTTCCAACGCGGCGCGGAGTGGGCGGCTACCGGCATGGTCACGCAGAAAGTTCCGGCTGACTTCCCCGGGGCCGACAAGGTCAGCCTCCGCGAGTGAGCGCGCCCGCGTTTCCGCCGCTCGAAGCGCTGGACGTCCACCTCGTCCGCGCCGCGCACGGATGGTTGGAGCTGAACTTGCCGAATGAAGCTGAGGCCGAACTGGCCCAGCTCTCGCCTGCTGCACAGACGCACCCGCTCGTCCTGCAAGCCCTCTGGCAACTCCACGCGCACCAGCACCGTTGGGCATTGGCCCACACCGTCGCTGAGTTGCTCGTGCAAACTTTCCCCGGCGATGTGAACGGCTGGGTCCACCGTGCCTACGCCGCGCGACGCAAGGAAGGTGGGGGGCTTCAAGCCGCGTGGGATGCGTTGCGTCCGGCGGTGGACCTGTTCCCGGACGAGACCATCGTGCCCTACAACCTCGCGTGCTACGCCTGCCAGATGGGAAACCTCGACGCCGCCCGCCTCTGGTTGGGCCGTGCGCGCACCATCGCAAAGAAGCACGGCGGCCAGGATCCCATCAAGCAAATGGCTCTCGCCGACCCCGACCTCGCGCCGCTGTTGGAGGAAATCAGCGGCTGGTAACTCCTCACTGCGACTTGCCGCTGAAGTTCGCCAGCAGCACCGCCAGCTCGTCAATTACCTCGCGGCTGCTCACCGCCGTGCCCGTGTAGGCGTTGAGCATGATGCTGAAGACCAGCCTCTCCTTCGCCGCGGTTGTGACGTGACCGCTCAGGCTGCTCACGTAACGGAGGCTTCCGGTCTTGGCCAGCAAGTTGCGCGCAGCAGCGGTGCCGGTGAAGCGCGACTTCAGCGAGCCGTCCACACCCGCGATGGGCAGCGATGCGCGGTAGGCGGCTGCCGCCGGATGCGTGTCCATGTGGCGGAGCAATTGGACCGTCGCTTCTGGCATCAGCAGGCAGCCGCGCGAGAGCCCGGAGCCTTCTTCCAGCAGCACAGAGCCGCGCTTCACGCCCGCCTCGGCCAAGAACTTCTGCATCTCCGCCAAGCCTGCCTCCTCCGTGGTCTGGCCGGGCTTCGCCGTGCGCGCGCCGACTTGGAGCAGCAGCAACTGCGCGTAGAGGTTTTGCGACGGCTTCATCATTTTCTCCACCAGCTCGCTCACGGGCCGCGACTCGGTGAAGGCGACTTCCACCTGCCTGCCGTAGTCCACCGGCGCGGCCTCAGCATCGAGCCAGTTGCGCGTGCGCCACTTGCCATCAGCGTGGATGCCGCGCTTGGCCAGCGCCTCGATGAGTTGCATCAGGAACCACTCAGCGGGATGTGGCACGGGCATGGCGTCGGTCAGGCCCTTGTCATCGGCGGGCAGCGAGCCGTGGAGGTAAACATTATTCTGCGCCAGCGGACGATACAGCTCGATGCTGCGCTTGCCGCCGCTGGCCACCGTCGTTGTGCGGTTGATGAACTTGAGGAACTGCGTCGCGGGCTTGGCGGTGAACGTGACCGGCTGGCCCAGCGCAGCGGGCTTGAAGACGAGGTCCACGACGTTGTCCTCGTGCGTGAGCGCCGAGACTTCCGCGCCGTAGTAGTAGTTCAGATCGTCCCACGTCCACGCACTGCCGTAGGGCGGGCCACGGAAGAAGCTCTCATCGCCCACGAGGTCGCCGGTGATGCGCTTGATGCCGGCGGCGGCCAGTGCGTCAACGAGTGGCTCCAGCGATTTGGTGTAGTCGCCGCCGTGGAAGCGTGCGGCCATGGAGAAATCGCCACGACCATAGATGGTGAGATCACCCGTCAGCGTGCCGTTGGCATCGGGCTTCGCTGCGGCGTAGCACGAAGTGCGGATGCGGAACTGCGGGCCGAGGCGGTCCAGCGCGAGCGCACCGGTGTAGAGCTTGGCGTTGGAGGCGGGCTTGAGGAGCTTGCCGGCATCGTGCTCGAAGAGCGTCTTGCCAGTGTCGAGCGAGACGACCTTGACCCCGAGTTGTGCGGCGGCGAGCCGCGGATGCTCGACGCGCGCGGTGAGGTTCGAGCGCAGCGCGGCGAGGGTGGGGATGGCGTTGGTGGGGAACGGAGCGGCAGCAGCGCTGAACGCAGACGCGAACAGCAAAAAGGTCCAAAGTCCAAGGCCCAGTGGCCAAGGTCCAAAGCGTCGCGATGCGTCTGAACGCGACCGGATTTGGACGTTGGACGTTGGACGTTGGACCTGATCCGTTCGTCTCGTGTCGCGTGATGGCGTGAGCATGGTGAGGTTCTAGACCGCGCGGAGGTTGGCGAAAAGTTTTTTGCCAAGCGGGCCGCGCGGGGTTAATTCCTCTGTATGAGCGAGCTGGGCTACCCGGACAAACATTTGGTGAACGCGGCGCTGGGCTGGCTGGACCTGCATGCGGCTGCCGAGGCGCGCACGGAGCTGGGGCAGGTCTCGCTTGCCAACGCCGCGCACCCGGAGGTTCTGGAGGTCTGGTGGCGCGTCCATGCAGCCGAGCAGCATTGGGACGAGGCCTTGCGCGTCGCGGAGCTGGAGTTGATCGCCGCGCCCGACCGGATGTCGGGCTGGGTGGACCGCAGCTACAGCTTGCATGAGCTGCGGCGCACGCTGGAGGCGCGCGAGGCGTTGCTGCCGGCGGTAAAGAAATTCCCGGCGGCGAGTCTGATTCCATACAACCTCGCCTGCTATGCCTGCCAGCTCGGCAATCCCACCGAGGCCCACCAGTGGCTGCGCAAGGCCATCGCACGCGGCGAGCGGGACGAGATCAAGCAACTCGCGTTGAACGACCCTGACTTGGCTGCGCTGCGAGAGGAAATTCTCAAGCTGTGACCTCGCCGTGGTGGCGTTTCTCCCAGCGCTGAGGAAATAGAAGCTACGTCGCGACGATGTGCCGTTTGATGATGTGGTAGGCCTCTGTTGAATCGAGTTGATGCGCGGGTAGGAGTTCGTGGCGTTCGGTGATGAGCACGGGCCAGTCGGCCACGTTCGCGGGACGACAGCCATGCGAGCCTTTCACCAGAGTGGCGTCGAGCGGGATCACGTCCATCAACATGCGGAAGCCGAGTTTTTTCTTCAACAGCTTGCCGGCGACCTTGAGCTTCGGATTGCGAAGTTTCGGATCCAAAAACAACTCCACGGGGTCGTAGCCGGGCTTGCGGTGGATGTCCACGCAGCGCGCAAAGTCCGGCGCGCGTTGGTCGTCGAGCCAGTAGTAGTAGGTGAACCACGCGTTCTCCTTGGCCACGGCGATGAGGTCGCCCGCGCGCGGGTGGTTGATGCCGGCGGCGGTCTTTTCCTTTTGCGCCAGGACTTCGGCGACACCGGGGACGAACTCCACGGCGGAACGCACCTGATTAATCATGGCCGAGTCGTTCACGTAAATGTGGGCGACTTGATGATCGGCGACGGCGAAGACGCGGCTCGCGCCGGCATCGAGCAGTTCCAAGCCGAGCTCTTCTTTCACGGTGAGCCAGCCACGCTCGCGAAAGAGGCGGTTGAGATGGATGGCCTTGTCCACGGGGGAGATGCCGTATTCCGAGAGGAGGACGACCTGCACGTTGCGTTTCTGGAAGAAGAGGATGAGTTCGCCGACGAGGTCATCGATGAGGGCGAGGTCGCGCCGGCAGTCCGGGTGCTGTGGGCCAAGGCGCTGGAAGTTGTAGTCGAGGTGGGGAAGGTAAACGAGGTTCAGCGTGGGCTGGTATTTGTTCTCGATCCACTTGGCCGATTCGGCGATCCAGCGTGAGGCGCAATCCGGTTGGCCGACGGGTGTTTGAATGCCGGCGTTTGGTCCCCAAAATCCGGGGAAGGGAAACTCTCCGAGGTCATGCTTGATGGCGTCCCGGATGGTGTAGGGCCAGGTGTAGATGTCGAAAACCTTCCGGCCGTCCGCCGGATACATAGGGCGCGGCGTGATTGACCAGTCGGCGGTGGAATACATGTTATACCACCAGAACAGTTTCGCGCAGGTGAAGCGGTGGTCACGGGCGCGCAGCTCGTCCCAAATTTTGTGCCCATGCACAAGGTGGTTGGATTGCTTCCAGAACTGCACCTCCGCGAGTTCTCGGTCATACCAGCCGTTGGCGACGATACCGTGCTGCGCGGGCTTGGTGCCGGTGAGGTAGTTCGATTGCGCGACGGTGGTGACGGCGGGAAAAGCGGGCGCGAGATTGACGACCGCCCCGCGTTTGCGGAAGGCGGTGATGCGCGGGGTGCGCTCGCCGAGGAGGGACTCCGTGAGGCCGACGACGTTGAGGACAGCGGTGCGGTTCATCGGCCGCAGGGTGCCAGCGTCAGCCCGCCACCGCGACGATTTTTCGCGACCGCGCCGCGTGTCGTTCCTGCAACCGTTGGATGGCCTCGACGACGGTGGGCAGGTTCATCTCATGCACCTCAATGCCCTGGCCAATGGCCTGCAACAGCGTGATGGTCAGCTCGCCGCCGAGGTGTTCGCGGAATTCGATGAGGCCGGAAAGCACCATCAGATTGCCGTCCGAGTCCGTGTGCAGCAGCTCGGATGCAAACAGGTCAAAGCCCAGCCGCTCCAGAAGCGCGAGCACGCGCTCCGTGCTCGCGGCGTCGAGCAGGCCGACCTTCTTGGCGTAGAGCACATCGAGCGCGATGCCGATGGCGACGGCCTCGCCGTGGCGGAGCTTGTATTCGGATAGCTGCTCCAGCTTGTGCGCCGCCCAATGGCCGAAGTCCAGCGGTCGCGCGCTGCCGAATTCAAACGCATCGCCGCTGGTGGCGATGTGGTTCAGGTGCAGCTCGGCGCATCGGTAGATGAGCCGCTGCATCGCCGCCGGTTCGAACGCGGCCAGGGCCTCGGCATCACGCTCGATGCTGGCGAAGAACTCGGCGTCCCGGATGCACGCGACCTTCACGGCCTCGACATAACCAGCGCGCTTGTCGCGGGCGGAAAGCGTGGCCAGCAGTTGGAAGTCGTTGATGACTGCGAAGGGCGGGCAGAAGGTGCCGATGAAATTCTTTTTCCCGAACGCGTTGACACCATTCTTCACCCCCACGCCGGAGTCGTCCTGGCTCAAGGTCGTCGTCGGGATGCGCACGTGGCGGATGCCGCGGTGCGCGGTGCTCGCCGCGAGGCCGACCATGTCCAGCAACGCGCCGCCGCCGACACACAGCAGGTAGGCATGGCGGTCAATGTGGTAGCGGTCGATCTGCGAGTGGATTTCCGAGACGTGGAAGTAGGAGTTCTTCACCCGCTCGCCGCCTTCGACGACGATGGGTGAGCGCACCAGTTCGAGTGCGTCGCCGTGTGTGGCGAAATAGTCGGCGATGGCGCGTTCGAGGCCGGGCTGGGATTTGGCGAGCGCCTCGTCCACGACGATCAGTGCCTTGCGCCGCGTCGCACCGCCGCCGCCCACGAGCACGTCACGAAGCACGGGATTGGCGGGGTTGAAGACGCCTTGAGTGAAATGCACCTGATGTCGCCAACTAACCTGAATTGTCCGTTCAATGCTGGGCACGATGGGATGAATTTGCCGCGCGAGAGGGACGAATGCCAGCGGGGAATCATTCGGGGGCGTTGGTGAAGTCGGCTCTGAATCGCTGCGGGTTCCTTTGTTTTGTTGGTAAGCCGTTTGTTTTCCCCACCCATCAGGTGATTCACCGGGTCTGGACTTGGTTTTAATTTTGACCCGCTGGCCATTGTGGACTAACAACACATCGTGCACAGCGCGTCGATCATTCGCCTCAGCGGGTTCCGGGCCGCGTGGTGCGCGTTGGCCTTGGCGGGCATGGGGACGGCGGGCGAGCCCATTCGCTTCTCTGGCCGCACCGGTCCCGCGCAGCCGCTGGCCTTGGAACGCCGCGAGCCGTTCCTGCCCACTGAGGCCAGTTCAGATCGCATCGGCCAGCGCAGCGGCCCGCCGAGTGATGGTTTCCTGTATTCCGTCCAGCCGGTCACGCCCACGGTTGGTCTCACGCGCAAGCAACTCGAGGCGCAGGAGCAGCGGCGCAACTGGTTCATGCAGTCGCCCGAGACCATTCTCAAACAAGCCATCGAACGAGATGACCCGCGCGTGGACGATTCCGGCAAGGACGACCGCCGCGTCAAGCCCCCGGCCGAGCGAATGAAGGAAGAACGCGAAGGCAAGACCAGCTCGGAAGACCGGCATCGCAACGAAAACACGGCCTCGCGCGATCGCAACAGCCTGCACGAACGGCGCGATGCCAACGGCAATCTGCTGTCAGGCGAGAGTAAAGCCGGTTTTGAAACGCGCAACGGGGACTTCATCCGCGCTCGGGAGGACGGTGGATTCTTCGGCCTGTCCGACGCCCGTAGCGGGGCCATGAGCCGTGCCGTCACCGAGGCGAAGGATCGCGAGCGCCAGCGCGAGCGCGACGCCAGCCTCGACGCGTTCAAGCGCACCTTCGGCAACCCGTGGGCGCAAACCACCTCCGTCGGCGGCACGCCTACGATGAGCGCGAGCGGTCCCAGCAGTGCGACGCCGACCGTGAGTGCGGTGCAAAATGATTTCCGCCGGGGCGCGAGTGGCACGGGTGCTTTCGATGCCGGTGCACGGGCGAAGATGGAGCTGGGCCCGCGCGGCGGTGGTTTCGATCCGCAGAACCCGCTCAATTACGGCGGGCCAGAAACCGTTCTCAAGCAGAACGAAGCTCCGCGCACGGCACCCAAGCCGGTCGTGTTGGAGATTCCCAAGCGGAAGTTTTGAACGCGTTCGGACCGCGGGTCTGCGACCCGCAGCGGCGGCGGTGGTTTTCGCAGCTTTCCTCTGACCGATGATGCTTCGATTGCACCGGTAGCTGGCTGCGGCTCGGAGAGCCGTGCTCCGTCAGCCCACCACGAGGTTCACCATCTTGCCGGGCTTCACGATGACCTTTTTCACCGTCTTACCTTCAAGCAACGGCTTCACCTTTTCCGCATTGCGCGCGGCGGCTTCATGGGCTGCGTCGTCCGCTCCGGTGGCGATGCGGATGACATCACGCAGCTTGCCGTTCACGGAGACGGGCACTTCGACTTCGCTCTCCACGAGCAACGCCGGGTCGTAGCTGGGCCAGGGTGCGTAGCTCAACGACGGCGCGCGCTGGCCGAAGGCGCTGTGCAGGCGCGACCAAAGTTCCTCGGTCAAGTGCGGCGCGAAGGGCGCGAGCAGTTGCAGGAAGGGCTTCATCACCGACAGCGGGCGCGTCTGCCAGCCGTTGGCCTCGTTCACGAAGACCATCATCGCGGAGATCGCCGTGTTGAAACGCATGTGGTCGAGGTCTTCGGTGACTTTCTTGATGCACGCGTGCAGCACCTTGAGCTGCGCGGGCGTGGCGGCCACATCGGAGATGGTGGCATTCATCACAAAGTGGTCGAGCAAGTCGGCGTCCGGCTGCGTGGCCACGGTCTGCGCCTGCTCGAAGGCGGTCTCCGACGTCTCCTCGATGAACAGCCGCCACACGCGCCCGAGGAAGCGATACACGCCCTCCACCCCGCGCGTGTTCCACGGCTTCGTGTCCTGTAGCGGCCCCATGAACATCTCGTAGAGGCGAAAGGCGTCCGCGCCGAACTCCGCGAGCACGTCGTCGGGGTTCACCACGTTGCCGCGGGACTTGGACATCTTCTGGCCGTCCTCGCCGAGGATGAGGCCTTGGTTGACGAGCTTGTAGAACGGCTCGGCGGTCGAGACGTGGCCGAGGTCGAAGAGGACTTTGTGCCAGAAGCGCGCGTAGAGCAGGTGCAAGACGGCGTGCTCGGTGCCGCCCACGTAGAGGTCAACTCCCGGAGTCGAGGGCCGAGGGTCGAGGGTCGAAGCTGGCGCAGAGTCGGTCACTCGACTCTCGACTCTCGACTCTCGACCAATTGCGCCCATCCAATAGCTCTCGGCATCCTTGCTCACGAAGGCGGTGCCGTTCTTCGCGTCGAGGTAGCGGAGGTAATACCAGCAACTCCCGGCCCATTGCGGCATCGTGTTCACTTCTCGGACGGCGCCGTCGGGGAGGTTCACCCAGTCCTTGGCGCGGGCCAGGGGCGGCTCGCCGGAGGCGGTGGGCTTGTAATCGGTGAGCGCGGGCGGGAGCAAAGGCAGCGCGCTCTCGGGCAGCGCCTCGTGATACGGCTGGCCGCTGGCGTCGCGCCGCCAGACGATGGGGAATGGCTCGCCCCAATACCGCTGCCGGCTGAAGAGCCAGTCGCGCAGCTTGTAGTTGATGGTCTTTTTGCCGAGGCCCTTGGCTTCGAGCCAGGCGGTGATTTTCGCTTTGGCTTCGGCGGTGGGGAGGCCATTGAGGGAAACTTCCGCACTGGCTGAGTTAACCGCCGTGCCTGCGTCGGTGAAGCCCTGCCAATCCTTCCCGGCGGGCGGTTCGACGACTTGCGTGATGGGCAGGTTGAATTTCTTCGCAAACTCAAAGTCCCGCTCGTCATGCGCCGGCACGGCCATGATGGCTCCGGTGCCGTAGCTCGCGAGGACGTAGTCGGCAATCCAGATGGGAATCTTCTCCCCGTTGACCGGGTTGATGGCATACGCGCCGGTGAAGACACCGGTCTTTTCCTTCGCCAGTTCCGCGCGCTCGAGGTCGCTCTTTCCGGATGCGTAAGCCCTATACGCTGCCACCGCTTCGCGAGGGGAAAGCACGCTGGAGGGCTTGGCCCCATAGAACTCCAAGAGAATCCGCTCAATGTCGGATTCCGATGCAGCCCGGAACTCCAAATTCTCGACCGAAAGTTCGTGCCGCAGCGAGTCCATCATGTCCAAGTCAGCCGGGTTGCTGATGGCCACAATGAGTGTGCCCTCCCCATAGTAAACCGGAACTGCGCGGAAGCGGACCGCTCGTTCCGCAGTCACGACCATGAGCGCCTCGGGAGTCGGGACCAATCCATTCAAATCCACCTTCTCCATGCCGAAGGCAATCTGACCTGCTGCCGTGGTTTCCACTGCGGTAATGGCTGGCTGGTATTTGCGTTGGCCCTTCCAAGCATCGGGTATTCCGCTCGGCCACGACTCAGGAATGATTTGGTCCACCAGCTTGTGCTCCGGCGCGAGCACCATGTAAGTCGCGCCGAAGAGCGTGTCCGGGCGGGTGGTGAAGACGCGGATTTTGGAATCGGCAATCGGCAATCGGCAATCGACGATCGCAAAGTCCACCTCCGCGCCCTCGCTGCGGCCAATCCAGTTGCGCTGCATTTCCTTGAGCGAGTCGGTCCACTCGATGGTGTTCAGGTCGTCCAGCAGGCGCTCGGCGTAGGCAGTGATGCGCAGCACCCATTGGCGCATCGGCTTGCGCACGACGGGGAAGCCGCCCACCTCGCTCTTGCCGTCCACGACCTCTTCGTTGGCCAGCACGGTGCCCAGCTCCTCGCACCACCACACGGGCTGCTCAGAGACGTAGGCGAGGCGCTTGGAGTCGCGAAAGGCGCGCTTGGCGGCCTCGTTCTCGCAGTCCGCTGGATACTTCAGCGTGGAGATGGGCTCGGCCTTGTTCGTCTCCGGGTTGAACCACGCGTTGTAGAGCTGGAGGAAAATCCATTGCGTCCAGCGGAAGTATTCCGGGTCGGTGGTGGCCAGTTCGCGCGACCAGTCGTAGCTGAAGCCGAGGGATTTTATCTGCCGCGTGAAGTTGGCGATGTTCGCCTCGGTGGTGACGCGCGGGTGCTGGCCGGTCTTGACGGCGTATTGCTCGGCGGGCAGGCCGAAAGAGTCCCAGCCCATCGGATGCAGCACGTTAAAACCCTTCGCGCGCCGGTAGCGGGCGAGGATGTCCGTGGCGGTGTAGCCCTCCGGGTGCCCGACGTGCAGCCCCGCGCCGGACGGGTAGGGAAACATGTCGAGGATGTAGAACTTCGGTGGGAGCTGCGCGGCGGAGGGGGATTTCCCTTCGAGCTGATGACGCAGAGCGAAGCCGTGCCCGTGCGGCAGCACCTCACCGGGGTTGAAGGCGCGGAAGGTCTGCTCGGCATCCCACGCGCGCTGCCACTTGGGCTCGATCAAATCAAACGGATACTGTCTGCGACTCGACATAGGGCGGGGATTATTGGAGCAGCGCGGAAGGGCGGGCAATGGCGGATTTTGTGCGACAGCCTGCCGCTCCCGTGACCGGAAAATCCTTTGACCAGAGCGCCGACGTCGTTAGCTTCTCGGCATGGATCACTCGCCTGGCTTTCTGAAAATCGTCAATGAAGCCCGTGCCGCAGTGCGCGAAGTCACCATCGAACAGATGCGCGCGCGGCTGGCGGCCAATCCACACGCCGTGTTGCTGGACGTGCGCGAGGACTCCGAGTGGCAGGCCGGTCACGCCGAGCAGGCGCAGCATCTGGGCAAGGGGATTTTAGAACGTGACATTGAGAAGCGATTTCCCAATCCCGACACCGAAATCATCATGTATTGCGGCGGCGGGTTCCGCTCGGCGCTCACGTGCGACGTGGCGCAACGGATGGGCTATCGTAACGTGGCGTCGCTCATCGGCGGCTACAAGGCGCTCGTGGCCGCTGGCTGGCCGATGAAGAAAGCCGTCTAGTCGCCGTCCTCAGTGAGGCTGATCCTTATGAAACGCTCTCTACCCTTGCTCTTGGTCTTCGTCGCGGCACGGCTGGCGTGCGCGCAAATGCCGGTGGTGGCGTTCGACTCTGCCAAGGTGGTGGGCGGCACCGCGCTGCCCGGTAGCAATCTGGTAGTGGCTGCGACCTTCAAGATTCAGCCCGGCTATTACCTGCACAGCAACCATCCCACGATGCCTAAAGCTGTGGCTACCGAGGCGCAAGTCAGCGGCAATTACGCCGCGCAGGTGCCGCCGGTGGGCTTTGGCGCGACGGTGCAAAAGACCATTCCCGGCACGCCGCAGCCCGTGCCCGTTTACGAAGGCAGTCTGTCGATCCAAGTGCCGGTGGTCATCCGTCCCAACGCGCGATTTCCACTCGTGCTGCCGGGGATCATTGGCTACGCGCCGGTGGAGGCGAAGACCCATACGCCCGGGCCGATTGAGAAGGTGCGGTTCGAAATCACGGTTCCGATGGCGACGAACGTGCCGCCCACGAACGTGAAGGGGCCGGGGAAGAAGTAGGGTTTGCCGCAGCGCGCGGGACGTCAGGCGTTGTCTTGGCCCTTGGCACCTTTGCCGCGCTGACGCTGGCGATTCGGACGGAACGCTCGGTCCGGTCCTTCGCTGCCGTTGGCTTCGCCCATGTAGAGGCTCAGGAGATAGGCCCGCTTGGTCTGCTGCTCCTGTTGTTGGCGGCGACCGCGGATCAGTTCGGCAATTCTGGCAAACAAGTGCATCGGCTACGGCTGACGACGGCGGTGAGCTTGCGAGAAAACGGCGTCACCGGAAAGGGGAAAACTTCAGGTCACGTTTTCCGGCAATGGCGGCTTGAGGCTCGCGTCCTGCGGATGCGTGCCCACGCTGCCGTGGTAGGCGGTCTGCCGGCGGAAGCGCAATTCCGCCGCGCGGGTGTCATCCCCCGCCGCCGAGGTGGCGATGGCTGGTAAGTCAAACGTGCCGTCGGGCAAGGCGAAGCGATAGCTGAACGTGCCGTCGGGCCGGAGGCGAATGGTGCGTCCGCCAATCGTGACTTTGGCGTCCGGCTCGGTCGCTCCATAAATGACAAGCTCGGCGTTGATGTTGAACCAGAAACCGTGCGCTTGATTGCCGCTGCCGATGGGGCCAGCCAGGCTGCCCAGCGCGCCGAACGGACTGCTGTGCGAACCGAGCCCGAGCGAGCCTTGCCCCGCGCCGAGTTGGGCGGCGGCCTGATCGGAGAGTTGCCTCACGAGCTGCCGGCGGACGAGTTCGGTGATTTCCAACGAGCCGATCCACACGCGGCGCACTTCATCCATCGTGATGACTTCCGCCAAGGCTTGCGCCTGCGCCGGCGTCCACACGGGGGCGGGTGCGGGTCCCGCCATGGCGGGTGTGGTCGGCGAAGTCACGGATGACTTGGCCCGCGCATTGAGGTTGGCGGCCGGCGGAGCGAACGTGTCCGCGGTGGGCAAGTTCGAGTGTCCTTCCGCCCGCAACTGGGCTAGTGCCTCCATCAACGGCACGTGCTGGCCCACCACGGTCTTGACCATTTCCACCAACTGATCGAACGGCACCTCCACCGGCAACGTGGCAAACTCGGCGCTCGTGTCCTCGGACAAACTTTCCGGTGGCGTGACCGTGGCGGCAGAGACTGCGATGGTCTGCCAGCGCTCCTTGAAATCCACGTAGCCGAGTTGGGCCACGAACTTCGTGCCGCCACGGCCGACGTGGATGAACCAATTCTTCGATTCCGGGTGAACGTGCTGTGTGACGACCGGTTCACCGAGAATTTCCTTCTCGAAAACGCGCACGATCAAATGTCCGTCATCCGCCAACGCGTTGAACTCGCGCTGCTGTGCGGCTGATAAATCCCAGTGCGCGTATAGCCATTGGGGATCACGTGCCGTCAACCACAGCCGCGCGGTGCCGTAGGACTCGGGCAGCTCGCCGCGTTCCTCGACCGTCCCGGCATGCACGGGCGGCGTGCTGGGGCCGAGCGCATAACGCTGGCCGGGGCCGCTCACCGAAACCGGCGTGACCACGTCTCCGGCGAGCAGGATTGGCGGGATTTCCAACTTGGGCGCGCGCGTCTTGCGCGGGGCGGCGGGGCGTTTGGCTTTTGCCGCGATGGGCGTGGCGCGCGTCGGGCGCTTCACTTTTGTCGCCAGCGCGGGCTTGGGCGCGGCCTGCGGCTGGGCCTCGGTGGCGGTGCGCGCGACACGGCGAGACTTCGCGGGCGTCGGCACCACGGGCTTGGCGACCGTGGCGGACTTGGTGTTGGCCGGGGTCTTCAGGGCACGGCGGGTCGGTTTCTTTTCCAGCTTCATAAGGATTCCGGGGCGAGCGGGGCGGTAGGGCAACGCCTTTTCTAAGCTGGGCCAGCTTGCCTTTAAGCCTCCGATGCGCGCAACGGAAATTTCCATGACTTGCCGCCGTGTATTTCCCCTCGCCGTCGGCGCGCTGACCTCGTAGAAATCCGCGCACCATGAAATCACGTCTGGCCCTGCTCGCGGCGCTGCTGCTCGCCGCCCCCACCTTGCGCGCGGAAAAAATCGTCCTCGTCGCGGGCGGCGCGAAAGACGCCGTGGGTGTCGCGGCCGTCGAGGCAAAGCTTAAGGAACCCTTCGGCGTGGACTTCGACCGCGCGGGCAATCTCTTCATCATCGAGATGGCTTCCGGTAATCGGCTGCTCAAGGTGGATGCGGCCGGACTGCTCACGCACGTTGCCGGCACCGGCAAAGCCGGCGCGGCCGGGGACGGCGGCCCGGCGCTGGCCGCCGAGTTCAACGGCCCGCACAATCTCGCGGTGTTGCCGGATGGCAATGTGCTCATCGGCGACACTTGGAATGGCCGGGTGCGCAAGTTGGACATGAAGACCGGCACAGTGACCAGCCTCGCGGGCTACGGTGTGCCAACTGAAAAAGCCAAGGGCAGTGGGCCGTATTGCATCACGCTGGATTTTTCCGGCGCCAAGCTGTTCATCGCCGACCTCACGCGCGTTCACGAACTCGATCTCGCCACCGGGAAGTCTCGCGTCGTTGCCGGTAATGGCAAACACGGCCGCCCGGAGGACGGCGCGCTCGCAATTGAGGCCCCGCTTTCCGACCCGCGCGCTGTCGCGGTGGATCGCAAGGGAAACATTTACATCCTCGAACGCGGCGGCAACGCGCTGCGGGTCGTCTCCACCGATGGCAAAATCAAAACCGTCGTCAACGCGAGCGGCGCCAAAGGCGGCACCGGCGATGGCGGACCCGCGCTGGCCGCGACGATGAATGGCCCGAAGCATCTCTGCATCGACCTGAACGACAACGTCATCATCGCCGACGCGGAAAGCCATCTCGTGCGCAAATTCACGCCGCGCGATGGCAAGATCGTTCGCGTGGCCGGCACCGGGAAGCAGGGCCGGGGCGCACTTGGTGGCTCGCCGTTGGACTGCGAGCTCGCGCGGCCGCACGGTGTGACCGTTCATCGCGACGGCACGCTCTACATCACCGACAGCTACAACAACCGTATCTTGCGGATTGAGAAATAAGGCGGGGATCGTGGCCGATCGGTAGAAATCCTGAGTTGTTTCGCGGATTTTCGGCTCGCGGAAAACCGCCGTTTCGTCTTAGCTGCCCTTGTCGTGTCCATCTCCCGACATCTGGTTCTCGGTGGCATTTTCCTCACTGGCACTGCTTGGCTTTGCGGTGCAGCGGATTTCGTGGAGTTCCATTTTCGCGAGCCGCAACCCGTCAGCTACCGCGTGGAGTTGCCGGTGGGCGCGCGGGTTACGACGATGTTGAAACCCGAGTTGAGCGCACAGACCGCGGGCCATGCAGCGGGCACGGTGGGCCTGACTAGCCGCGTCGCGCTGCGGCTCGCCGAGGGCACCGAAGTGACGCGAGTGCTTGCGGGTCGTCCGTTGGCCGTGGACCGCGTGGTGGCACCGCAATGGTTCATCCTGCAAGCACCCGACGCCTGGACTGCCGCGCGCGAGGCCGAGCAAATGGCCGCGTTGCCGGAGATCTTGGCCTGCCATCCGGTGCGTCGCCTGCCGATGGCACACACCGGGCCTTACGCGGCGGGCTTCAACGATCGCTTTTTCTCCAACCAGTGGAATCTCGAAAACCGCAAGGCAAACGGCGTGCCGCAGGGCGTGGACCTGAACGTGCGTGCCGCGTGGCCCATTTCGCAGGGCGCGGGCGTGCTCATCGCCATCGCTGACACCGGGCTGGAGATTTCGCATCCGGAGTTCCTGGTCCCCACCGCCAATCAGCCGCATTACAACTTCGACGACGGCAACACCAACGGCGCGCAGCTTACCTCCGCTGACAATCACGGCACTGCCGTCGCCGGTTACGCCGCCGCACAGGGCAACAACGGCATCGGGGTCAGCGGCGTGGCACCCGCTGCCTTTCTGGCGAGCTGGAAGACCCTCGCCGCCACGGAGGAGCAGTTGGGAAACATGTTTCAATACATGTCCAACGCCGTCGGCGTGCAAAACCACAGTTGGCTCAACAGCGGCACGGGGTTGAGCCCGATCACCGAACTCGCCGGGAACGGGATGTCCAACGCCTTGACCTTCGGCCGCGGCGGCCGCGGCGTCATCATGGTGCGCGCTGCTGGTAACAATCGCGAGACCGGTGCCAACGCCAACGACCAATCTTACACCGCCGACCCACGCGTCATTACTGCCGCAGGCGTGCGCACCACCGGCCGCGTGGCCAGCTACAGCACGCCGGGGGCGTGTGTGCTGGTGGCTGCGCCGGTGGGCGACCAAGCCGTAGGCCTTTATGCCCCGCCCACGACTGACCGGGCGGGTGCCACCTTCGGTTACAACAGGGTCCAGTTCCTGGATGATTCGGCCGATTACGCAATTAACTCGCTCAGTCCTGATGGCACCTCGTTTGCCGCACCGCAAATCACCGGGCTCTGCGCGCTCCTGCTTGGCGCGAACCCCAACCTCACCATCCGCGATGTGCAGCAAATCCTCACGCTCTCCGCGCGCCATTTCGACTTCGCGGACCGCGACCTCACGACGAACGGTGCGGGGTTCGTCGTGAGCCACAACGCTGGCTTCGGCGTGCCGGATGCCGGGCTGG
Source organism: Pseudomonadota bacterium (assembly GCA_009922615.1). Classification (GTDB taxonomy): domain Bacteria; phylum Verrucomicrobiota; class Verrucomicrobiia; order Limisphaerales; family SXTU01; genus SXTU01. The sequence goes on along the minus strand of RFVF01000064.1, from coordinate 7,944 downwards.
CCGTGCGACTCGCGCAAGTGTGGTCTAACCGCCCGCCCGCCACGGTCATCACCCTCGTTTCAAACGTGACACAGGCGATCCCCGATGCTGGTTTTCTCGTGCTGGCTAATGGCTTGGACGTGCCACCCGGCCTCAACCGCATCCCCGGGTTGATGCCCGAGGCCGGGCTGCATCCGGATGATCCGCCGGGTGAAAGCTCCCGGCCCGATTCACCCACGCCGAGTTACCCGCTCGTCTTCGTCGGTCAGGCCAATAGCGCTTTGACCACCAATCTCACCGGCCAGGCTGCGCTCATTCAACGCGGCACCTCGACCTTCTTCGACAAGCTCAAGCGGGCTGAGGACGCCGGAGCCGCGTTCGCCATCATCTACGACAACGTCGCCAGCACCAATCTGGTGAGCATGTCGGTTACCAACGGCCTGTTGAACATTCCGTCCATCTTCATCGGCCAGACGGCAGGCGATGTCCTCGCGGCCAATGCGCAAACGAACGTGAATCTGCGCGTTCAACTCACCCTCGACGCCGCACGCTACCAGTTCGTGGTAACCAACGAGCTGAGTTGTGAACACGTCAGCGTGCGCGTGCAGACCACGCATAATTTTCGAGGTGATCTTCGCATCACCCTCACTTCCCCGGCCGGCACTCGCAGCATTCTTCAGCGTTTCAACCCTTTCGCTTCAAGTGAGCCCCTGGCGGACTGGACGTATCACAGCACGCATCATTTCTTCGAGAGCACGGTTGGCACCTGGACAGTGCAGGTGAGCGATGAAAGCCCCGGGGCCGTTGGCAGCGTGACGTCCGTCAGCCTTATCGTGAAGGGCGTGCCCATCCGCGACTCGGACCATGACGGTTTGGATGATGAATGGGAGATGGCGAAGTTCAGCACGCTCGCTTACGGCCCGCTCGATGATCCCGACGGTGACGGCTTTTCCAATGCGCGCGAGCAGGCCATCGGCTCCCATCCGGCCCAGATGAACTCGCCGTTTCCCTTCGCACTCGATGTCTCGCCCTGGAGCGCGCAACTGCTGCGCGTGAGCTGGCCGACGGCGGCGGGGCGTGCTTACGAGTTGCGGACGAACGCGAATGCCACCAGCACTTTCGCGCCGCTCACCAACCTCACTGGTCGTTTCCCGGACGGCGAAGTGTTCCTGCCCCACGGAAGCGCGGCGCAGTTCTTCCGCTTGCGCGCCCCGTGAGCGCTGGGAGGGACGTTGAAACTGGAAAACGAGAAGGGTTGAAGAGCCCGTTGCCCTTCAACCCTTTCAACTCTCAGCCTTCCACTTTCAACCCGCTCGTCACTTCGCCTTCCAGGCGCGGACGAAGTCGATGCACTGCTTCATGTCCGGCACGGAGTTGTCCCAGTTGAACTCGTATTCCAGCGAGATGTTGCCGGTGAACTTTTGCCGCTTCAGCTCGGCGAGCACGCCGGCCATGTCCGTGATGCCGGTGCCGAAGATGGTGTCGTGCTGGCCGGGCCCGAGCGCGGCACGCTCCTTGGCGTGGAGGCTGATGATGCGGCCTTCGAGAATCTTTAGTCCGTCGATCGCCTTCAAGCCCGAGGTCTGCCAGTGGCCGATGTCGGCGCACGCGCCAAGGCGGGCATCGCGGCCCTTGAGCAGGTCGCGGACGTATTCGGGATTCCAAATCTTGTAGTTCGGGTCCTCGACCATCTTGCCCTCGGCGTCCTTCTTCATGCGCTTGGCGTGTTCGTGGATGCCCACGCGGATGTCGTATTCCTTGGCCAGCTTTTCGGCGGTGTCGAGCGCGTCGATGGATTCGGTGGTGATGCCGTAGAGGCCGAGCTTCTTGGCGAACTCGAAGACTTTCCGCGCGGCCGCCTCATCCTTGGGAATGCCGACGACGCCGTAGTTGACGGCGCGCACGCCGTGCTTGGCGAGTTTCTCCTTCACGCGGGCGACGACCTCGTCCGAAGCGTCGTGGCTCCATTTGATGTTGCGCTCCTCCTTGGTGAGAATTTGGCCGGGGTAGAACTCAATGCACTTGCTGCCGGTCTCGGCGGTCTTCTCGATGGCCTCGAAGACGGAGAAGCGGTTGAAGCTGTAAGCCTGACAGCCGATGGCGAAGCCGTTGATGCGGACTTCGTCGGGAATCGGTGCGGCAGACGCGGGGAGCGCGGCCAGCACGGCGGCGGTGGCGAGGGCGAATAGGGAGCGATGCAGTTTCATGTGTGTGTTCAGACCGGTCTGGCCGGTCAAGGATTCGGGCGATTAACCGCCCCATCACGCGGAGGGTCAAGCGCAACTTCCCGTGGCACCGCCGGTCCGCACAACAAGCGTGCGCCGCGAATCTGTGGCTTTCACCCCGTTGCGTTTTCTCCCGTGAAGAGGCACATTTGGCACCGCAAGCAATTTGAACTTCGCCGCCCTCATCCCTGCTCATCGTCTGCGCCTGCTGGCGTGCGTGGTTGGCACCTGGTGTGCCGTCGTCACCGGCGGGTCGGCCGCCCCGGCCCCAGTCCTCACGCCGCCGCAAGTCGACTTCTTTGAGAAGAAAATTCGGCCCGTGCTGGTGAAGGATTGCTACAAGTGCCACTCCGCCGAGGCCGGTCGCGTGAAAGGCGGCCTGCGGCTCGATACGCGCGACGGCCTGCTCAAGGGCGGCGATTCCGGCCCGGCCATCGCCCCCGGCAATCCCGATGCCAGCCCACTTATCCGTGCCGTCCGCTATCGCGATCGCAACCTCCAGATGCCGCCGGATGACAAGAAGCTTCCCGCCGGGCAAATCGCCGATCTCGAGGCCTGGGTCCGCATGGGCGCGCCCGACCCGCGCGCCGACGCACCGAACAAATACGGCGCGGCCTCCACCGACCCGAAGCAACACTGGAGTTTTCAACCCATTTTCAAGCCCATCATTCCCGAGTTCCGGAAGGACTGGGCACCGCTCGCGCGCAACCCGATCGACCACTACGTCTTCGCCACGTTGGAGGCCAAGCAGCTCGCGCCTGCGCCGCGCGCGGACAAGATCACCTTGATCCGCCGGGCGACATTCAATCTCACCGGCCTGCCACCGACCTTGCAGGAGGTGGACGATTTCCTCGCGGACGAGTCGGAGAAGGCGTTTGAGAAGGTGATTGACCGCCTGCTGGCCTCGCCCCGTTACGGCGAACGCTGGGGTCGCCACTGGCTCGACGTGGCGCGCTACGGCGACACGACCGGCCGTCGCAACAACAACCGTGGCGAGACGCGCTACATTCATTCGCACACCTACCGTGACTGGGTGATCAAGGCGTTTAACGATGACATGCCCTTTGACCGGTTCGCCAAGCTGCAAATCGCCGCTGACCGCATCGCGAAAGACGACGAGAGGCAGCACCTCGCCGCGCTGGGTTTCATCACGCTCGGCCCGCGCCTGAACAACAACGCCGACGACCTGATTGACGACCGCATTGACGTGGTGATGAAGGGCTTCCTCGCGCTGACCGTGACGTGCGCGCGGTGCCATGACCACAAGTTCGACCCCATCCCGACGCAGGATTATTACGCGCTGCACGGCGTGTTCGCGAGCAGCACCGAGCCGCGCGAGGGAGTGGAACTGCCGAGCCGCAAAGACACGCCCGTGTTCAAGGAATACGAGCGCGCGCTCGCCGAGGCGGAGGACGCGCTGAAGAAATTCGAGGACGGCCTGCGCGCCCGCGCCCGCGCCGAACTGGTCACGCGCATCAGCGACTATCTCAAGGCGATCTACGAGTTCAGCCAGCCGACCAACTCTGCATCGCTTACCCAGTTCATGCAGCGGCGCAATTTGTTGCCATCGGTCGCTGCCGGCTGGAAGGACGCGCTGGACCAGGCCAAGAGCGGCAAGGATCCCGTGCTCTCCGTGTGGCACGAGTTCGCGAAGTTGCCGCCGAACGATTTCCTGCGGCAGGCCACGCCCATCGCGCTCCGTCTCCGTGCTGGAGGCGTCACCAACCCGCCGGTGAATCCACTCGTCGCGCGCGCGCTAAGTGCCCCGCCCGGTTCGATGGCCGTTGTGGCCACGAACTTCGCGCGGCTCTTCGCGGACGCCAACGCTCGCTGGAGCCAGGCCGTCAGCGTTTACGATGCGAAGAAACGTGTCGCCGGGACCTACGCACCGCCTGCACCCACTGGCTTGCCGGAGGCCGCGCAGGAGCAAATTCGCCGCGTCATCGCCGATCCCGCGTCGCCCGCGTATCTCTTCAGTGACGAGAAGGTAAATGCGTCCCTCACGCGCCTGCGCAACCAGAACGATGTGCGCATGAAGCAGCAGGAGCTCGTGCGTGCAGAGGACACGATCCGCACGACGCATCCCGGTGCGCCGCCGCGCGCGGTCGTGCTGCTGGAGGGCCAGCCGCGCGACAGCTACGTGTTCATCAAGGGCAATCGCGGCAGCCGCGGGCCCGTCGTGCCCCGCCAGTTCCTCGAAATACTTTCCGGCAACGACCGCCAACCGTTCCGCGACGGCAGCGGGCGTTTGGAACTCGCCAACCATATTGCCTCGCCCGATAACCCGCTCACTGCGCGCGTGATGGTGAATCGCATCTGGCTGCACCAATTCGGTGAAGGGCTCGTGCGCACGCCGAACGACTTCGGCTTGCGCTCCGAGCCGCCCACGCACCCGGAGTTGCTCGATTACCTCGCGTGGCAGTTCATGGAGGGCGGCTGGTCGGTTAAGCAGTTGCAGAAGCTCATCATGCTTTCGCACACGTGGCATCAGAGCAGCGAGGAGAACCCGCGCTTTGCGCAGGTGGACCCGGAGAACCGTTGGCTCTGGCAGCACAGCCGGCGGCGGCTGGAGTTCGAGGCGTTGCGCGACACGATCCTGCACATCGGCGGCAAACTGGATTTCACGATGGGTGGGCCCGGCGAGCGGCTGGATCGAGAGCCGTTCTCCGAGCGGCGCAGCGTGTATGGCTTGGTGGACCGCGCGAACCTGCCGAACATGCTCGGGGCTTTCGATTTTGCGAACCCGGACCTCAGCACTGGCCAGCGGAACACCACGGTTGTCCCGCAGCAGGCGCTGTTCATGATGAACAGCGCATTGGTCATCGAGCAGGCGCGCAACACCGTCCAACGCGGCGATTTGAAATCCCTGCCCAACGATTTGGAACGCGTGAAGATGCTTTACCGGCTGATCTACTCGCGCCTGCCGACGGAGACGGAGTTGAAGCTCGCGTTGAACTATCTCTACGGTGAAGTCGCCGCACCGAAGGGGCCGTTGCCCGGCCAGCCGCCATGGGAATACGGCATGGGCAGTCTCGACCAACGCACTGGTCGCGTGGCCGCGTTCTGGCCGTTGACGATTTTCAATCCGCTCACCCGCGCTTATCAGGCCGCGCCGCGCATCCCGGAATCGCGCTGGGGCAGTTTTCAAATCACGGCCAACGGCGGCCACCCGGGCTTGATGATGACGCAGGCGGCCATCCGCCGGTGGACCGCGATGGATGACATGCTCGTGAGCATCGACGGCACGCTCGCTCACACCGGCAAGGACGGCGATGGCGTGATGGGCTACATCGTGCACAACGTTGCGGGCACGATTTTGCGCGGTGTGGCGCTGCGGAGTGAAGTGCCTTTCTACATTCCCCGGCTCAAGGTCAGCGCGGGCGACACCGTGGATTTCGTCGTGGACTGCCGCGCCGGCGGCGTGAACGACACCTTCACCTGGGCTCCGCTCATCAAGCAGCTTGACTCCACGACGCCCGCCGCGAAACCCACGGGCAAGGAGTGGAGCGCTGCGCGCGATTTCGCCCCGCCCTCCACTGCGCGCCGCCTCTACCCGTGGGAAAAGCTCGCGCAGGTGCTGCTCGAGACGAACGAGCTGACGTTCGTGAACTGATTCTCTGCCACAGATAGACACGGATGGAACACAGATTCCTCCGGCCCGTCGCCGTCATCTGTGTTCCATCTGTGTCTAAAAGGGCGAGTCCTCCGTGGCCTCGCCCATGTCGCTGAAGTCGGTGGCGGGGGCTTGGGGACGGAGATTCCACTCCTCGCGCAGCTCCACGGGGATTTCCGCGAGGAAGCGCGAGGGCTGCTGCATCGCATCGCCGCCACCTTGTATGAATCGCATCAGCGGATGGCTGAGATACAGCTCGTCCTTCGCGCGCGTGACGGCCACGTAGAAGAGCCGGCGCTCCTCTTCCTCGCCTTCGACAGAGTCAATCGAGCGCGATGAAGGGAAAAGACCGTCGCAGAGCATAATGACGAACACGACGCGGAACTCGAGGCCCTTGGCTTGGTGAATGGAGGAGAGGCGGATCTTCTCGTGGTCGTCCTCGCGTGGCTTGTCGTCCTCGGCCTCAACGTTGGTGAGCAAGGCAAGCTGCGTGAGGAAGTCCTCGACGGTTTGAAACTGCCGCGAGAAAGCGGCGAGCTGATCGAGGTCTTCGAGTCGGTTGCGGAAGTTCGGGTAAGTGGCCTTGAGGTAATCCTCGTAGCCGGCCTCCAGCACGAGGCGAATCATGGCGTCGGTCTTCGCGCGGACCTCGGGCGCGCAGAGCTGCCCGATGGTGGCGGTGAACTGCGCCCACGCGGCGGCGGTTTTCTTGGGGACGCTTGATGAAATGCGCGCCAAGGACTTGGCCAGTCGTTCTCCCTCACCCCGGCCCTCTCCCGGTGGGAGAGGGAGGATGGCAGTCTGCGCTGGGCTGGGAGTCCCGGCTTCGGCCGGTGGGGCGTCCTGCCGGCTAAAGCCGGGACTCCGTGCCGCCGCTTCGCCATTCACCACTTGCCATTCAGCATTGAACTTCTGCCACAGCTTGTCCGCACTCTTCCCGCCCACGCCCGGCATCATGCGCGCCAGCCGCTTGAAGCTGATTTCATCGCGCGGGTTGTGGACGAGCTTGAGGTAGGCGGCGACGTCCTTCACATGGGCTTGTTCGAAGAAGCGAATGCCGCTGGTGATGCTGAAGGGGATGTTGCGGCGCGTGAGTTCGAGTTGTAGTTCCAGCGCGTGGAAGTGCGAGCGGTAGAGCACGGCCATCTCGTTGAGCGAGATCCCTTCGTCGCGCAGTTCGAGCGCCCGCTGCGCGACAAATTGCGCTTGTTCATTCGCATCCATACACGCGACCACCACGGGCTTCATGCCGGGCGGACGGGCGGCGGCCAGCTCCTTCTGGAACTGGTGGATGTTCGGCGCGATGGCGGCATTGGCGAAGGCGAGAATCTCCGGTGTGCTCCGGTAGTTCACCTCGATCTTGAAGGTCTGGCAGCCGTAGTAGCGTTGCGGGAATTCGAGGATGTTTTTGAAGTTCGCCCCGCGCCATGCGTAGATGCTTTGCGCGTCGTCGCCCACGACCATGACGTTCTTGTGGACGGCGGCGAGGCGGTCAATGAGTTCGCCCTGGAGCGAGTTCGTGTCCTGATACTCGTCCACGAGGATAAACTGGAAGCGACGCTGGTAGAAGTCGCGCAGGTCGGGGAACTCCTTGAGCACGCGCAGCCACTGCGTGAGCAGGTCGTCGAAATCCATCCCGTTGGTGGCCTGCTTACGCGCGAGGTAGCGGGTGGCGATGTTCTCAATCTTGTCCGCCAGTGGGGCGAAGTGGTCGTAGTCCTGTGCGAGCGTCTCGGCGATGCTGCGGCCGGTGTTCAGTGCCATGGAAAAGATGTCGCCGAGCACGTCGGGCTTGGGGAAGCGCGTCTCCTTCACGTCAATGCCCGCCTCGTCCACGCAGGCTTGGAGCAAGTCCTTCGCATCCTCGCGGTCGAGGATGGTGAAGTCAGGCCGCCAGCCCAGCACCTCGGCATGGCGGCGCAGGATGCGGTTGCCGACGGAGTGAAAGGTGCCGCCCCAGAGGTTCGAGATGTCATCGCCCAGCAGGTCGCCGACGCGGCGCATCATTTCCTTCGCGGCCTTGTTGGTGAAGGTCAGCAGTAGGATGCGGTCGGGTGCGATGCCGTTTTCGATGAGCCACGCGACGCGGTAGGTGAGCGTGCGGGTTTTGCCGGCGCCGGCGCCGGC
>RFVF01000063.1 GCA_009922615.1 Pseudomonadota bacterium | reverse complement strand
GCCGCGCACGGGCAAGTTCGAGACGTTCATCAGCTACGGCTTCGCGAATCCGTGGGGCATCGCCTTCGACCGCTGGGGCCAGGTGTTCATCGCGGACGCGTCGCCGGGACAGAACTTCTTCGGCACGGCGTTCTCCGGCCGCACGATCTTCCCGGACAAGCACACCATGCCCATGCCGCAGTGGATCCAGATGCGTGTGCGGCCCACGTCCGGTTGCGAATTCGTCTCCAGCCGGCATTTTCCAGACGAGGCCCAAGGCCGCTATCTGCTCAATAATGTCATCGGCGTGCAGGGCGTGCTCCAGCACAAGGTCGAGGAAAAGGACTCGGGCTACGTCGGCACGGAGATCGAGCCGTTGCTTTTGAGCGAGGACACGAACTTCCGCCCGGTGGACATGGAGTTCGGGCCGGACGGCGCGCTCTACATAGTGGACTGGCACGAGCCGCTCATCGGCCACCTCCAGTATTCCATCCGTGACCCGCTGCGCGACCAGACGCACGGCCGCATTTACCGCATCACCTATCCCGGTCGCCCGCTGCTGAAACCCGCACGGATCGCCGGTGCGAGCATCGAAGCGTTGCTGGAACTGCTGAAGGAACCCGAGGATCGTGTGCGTTACCGCGTGAAGAACGAGTTGGGCGCGCGCCCCGTGGACCAAGTCATCGCCGCACTGGTGAAGTGGACAAAGGCGCTCAATCCCGCCGACCCAAACTACGAGCATCATCGCCTCGAAGCCCTCTGGCTCCACCAAACCATGAACGTCGCCAACGAGCCGTTGCTCAACGAAATCCTCGGCTCCTCTGAACCGCGTGCCCGCGCCGCCGCCGTGCGTGTTCATTGCTACTGGCGCGACCGCGTGAACAAGCCCCTCGACACGCTGGCCAAGTTGGTGAAAGACCCGCACCCCCGCGTGCGCCTCGAAGCTGTCCGCTCGTTAAGCTTCTTCAATTCCAGCAAGGCCGCCGAGATCGCCCTCGAATCCGTCGAACTCCCGCAGGACCAGTATCTGAAATACACGCTCGACGAGACCCTGCGGACGTTGGAGCGGTTTAAGTAAACGAGGCCCCGATGCCAGCCATGCCAATCAGGATGGCACCTTTCCGCGTGGCGCACCACGCTTCGGGTGGTCTGGAACCGCACCGCTGGACGCGCCGGCAGGCCGTGCTAGCCGGGTTGGCGGCCGCCAGCGGCTTGGCGCTGAGCGCTGACTCAGCGGTGCCCGCCGGGAGAAAATTGGATTTTCAGCTCACCGACGAGTTCGGTGACGTGCAGGCAGCCGACCTTCGCGCCGTGTTGAACTCAGCGGCCGAGTCTCTGTGGCGCCATTGCCCTGACACGCGCTGGGAGGTGACGGGGTTTCACGTTTACCGTTCGCGCACCAACCCCATCACGCTCCACGAGCATCGGCCCGACGGGCGCATCGCCATCGGACTGGCAGTCGAGGGACGACGCTGGGCGCAATTCGCGTTTCAGTTCGCCCATGAATTTGCCCATGCACTGGCCAGCCACGCGAATGACTGGACGGCACGCTGGATCGGCAACCACGGAGCCAACCAGTGGTTCGAGGAGGCGCTGTGCGAAACCGCGTCGCTCTTCGCCTTGCGAGCCATGAGCCGCATTTGGGACCAACGCCCGCCGTATCCGAACTGGAAAAGTTATGCCCCGGCCCTCGCCAAGTATGCTGACGAACGCTTCGTCCAGTCGGCCACCGTGCTGGCCCCGGATGCTCCGTTCGACCCCTGGTTCGCCAGGGAACTCGATTCGCTCCGGAAGGCCCCCGCGCAGCGGGAAAAAAACTTGGTGACGGCCCGCCAGCTTCTCCCGTTGTTCGAGGCCCACCCCGCCGGCTGGGAAGCGCTCACCGCTCTAAATCTTACGCGCGACCGAGATCCCGCCAAACCCTTCGACCGCCACCTCGCGGACTGGTCTGCGGCCGCGCCGGAGACACAGCGCGAGTTTCTGCGCCAGGTGCGTTCGGTTTTCGGCTTCAAACCATCTCCGTGAGGCCGACTTCGGGGGGACGAACGAGGCAAAAGAAAACCGCCCGCCGCGTGCTCCGGAGAGCAATCGCGACGGGCGGTAAAGAGTGCCCCACCATTGCCGTGTGTAAACCGTTCCTGTTGAACTGCGATAGAAACAGGTGGGACCGAATCAGCGGCTTTTGCCTTCCAGTGAAGGCCTGACAGCCGCCGTTGAAGTTAAGGCCCCAAGATTTGTTAACTTACGGTTCAAGGACTTGGCTTACGAATCACGCACAGGGCAGGGCAAATCGGAAAATCGTTTTTGAAAGAACCGGCGTCCGTCACTTTCGCTGCCGTCGCCGTCGTTGAGGTGAGTATCGTCCGAAGCCGCCGTCGCTCAAGGGATTTAGTTTTTTCCACGAAGATTTTTTCCGCCCGGATTGCGCCGGCTGGCAAAGTTAATGCCTGTGCGCGTCCCTGTTCAGCGAAACTTCGCCTCGCCTTGCCACGGCTCCTTCGCCTAGGCTCCCACCCCTGTTTATCGCAGCATCCCGTGTTCAGTGGCTCGCCGGACACACGCCGACTGAAAACTGAAAACTGAAAACTGAAAACTTTCGCTCTGCCATGATGACCAGCACGCAAATCCGCCAGTCGTTCCTCGACTTCTTCCGGTCGAAGCAGCACACCATCGTCCCGTCGTCCAGCCTCATGCCGGACAGCCCGAACCTGCTCTTCACCAACGCCGGCATGAACCAGTTCGTGCCCATCTTCCTCAACGAGACGAAGTGCCCCTACTCCCCCGGCCGCGCCGCCGACACCCAGAAATGCATCCGCGCCGGTGGCAAGCACAACGACCTCGATGACGTCGGCCTCGACACCTACCACCACACGTTCTTCGAGATGCTCGGCAACTGGTCCTTCGGCGATTACTTCAAGCGCGAGGCCATCGGCTGGGCGTGGGAGCTCGTCATCGAAGTCTGGAAGTTCCCGCCACAGCGGCTCTACGCGACCGTTTACAACCCGGACAAGTCCAAGGGCGACCCCAGCGAGTTCGACCAGGAGGCGTGGGACATCTGGGCGGAGAAATTCCGCTCCGTCGGCCTCGACCCCGCCGTCCACATCGTCAACGGCGGCAAGAAAGACAACTTCTGGATGATGGGCGAGACCGGCCCGTGCGGCCCCTGCTCCGAACTGCACGTGGACCTCACGCCGTCCGGCGACACGCGCGGCTTGCTGGTCAACAAGGGCACCGCCGAGTGCATCGAGATCTGGAACAACGTCTTCATCCAGTTCAACGCCAACCCCGACGGCACCTTCAGCCCGCTCCCGGCCAAGCACGTGGATACCGGCATGGGCTTTGAGCGCGTGACCAGCATCATGCAGGGCACGAAGATGTTCACCGACTTCGCCAACGCGAAGATTTCGAACTACGAAACCGACATCTTCCGCCCGATCTTCGACGAGCTGGAAAAGATGAGCGGGAAGAAATACGGCTCCACGCTGCCCAAGTCCGGCAGCACCGGCGACACCGAGCAGGAGAAGGTGGACATCGCCTTCCGCGTCATCGGCGACCACATCCGCACGTTGAGCTTCGCTATCGCGGACGGCATCCAGCCGGGCAACACCGACCGCAACTACGTCCTGCGCCGCATCCTGCGCCGCGCGGTGCGCTACGGCCGCACGCTGGGCTTCCACGAACCGTTCTTCTACAAGCTCGTGGACGTGCTCGCCGCAACGATGGGCGATGTCTTCCCCGAAATCCGCACCCGCAAGCAGCATGTGAAGGATGTGCTGAAGGTGGAGGAAGAGGCGTTTAACAGAACACTGGATGCAGGTTTGCAGGTTTTCGCAGGAATTTGTGGGTGGCACGAGGAGTTGAGATCAATACTTCCGACTTTGAAGCGTTTAGATGATTGGGACCATACGAGGTTGGCGAAGGGACTTCTGCCAGTGTGGCCCAAGTTATTGAAGCTCCGGAAAACTGCGGCTTCTGCGGTTTCAAAGCGATCCCTCAGCACGCTGATTCACCAGGCAGAGCAATTGTTGAATGAGAAGGAGATGGGGCAGATAGAGGAAGAAATTGAGCAAGATGCTTATCCCGGGCGCGTTGACATTAGCACTTACGAGGAATTGAAAGGCCCAGGCGGTTCTCTTCAAACTATTCAGAGAGCCGTTGAGACATTGTCTCGCCGAGTTGAGTTATTGAGTGGTGAAGACGCCTTCAAACTCTACGACACCTACGGCTTCCCCCTCGACCTCACCGAGCTGATGGCCCGCGAGCGCGGCTTGACCGTGGACGTGGTCGGCTTCAATGCCTTGATGGAGGAGCAGAAGGCCCGCGCCCGTGCCGCGCAGAAGAAGACCGTCATCGAGCTGTCCCAAATCGAGACCAAGACGCCCACGCGCTTCCTCGGCTACGACGCGCTAGAGACGCCTGCACGCGTGCTCGAAGTCGTCGGCCTCAAGGACAAGACCGCCGTGGTGCTCGACACCTCCACCTGCTACGCCGAGATGGGCGGCCAGCTCGGCGACACCGGCGAACTCACCGGCAGCGGCCAACTCTGGCGCGTGGTCAACACCCAGAAGTCCGGCAACACCTGGCTCCACTTCGTCGAGGGCGGTGATGCCCCCGCCGTCGGCGCGATCGTGACGCTCACCGTCGAGAAGGCCCGTCGCGACGCCATCCAGCGCCATCACACCGTCACGCACCTGTTGCACTGGGCCTTGCACGAAGTCGTGAGCAAGGAAGCCTCGCAGAAAGGCTCCTTCGTCGGCCCGGACAAGCTGACCTTCGACTTCAACAGCGCCGCCCTCACCCCCGCGCAGGTTGCGGACATCGAGAAGCTCGTCAACGAGCGCATCGTCGAGAACGCCGGTGTCTCGTGGACGGAAGTCGCGCACGCCGACGTGAAGTCGCGCAAGGACGTGATGCAGTTCTTCGGCGACAAATACGGCGACACCGTGCGCGTGGTCCAGATTGGCGGCCACGCCGCGAAGCTCGACGGCTACAGCATGGAACTCTGCGGCGGCACGCATACGCGCGCGACCGGCGAGATCGGCCTTTTCCGCATCGTCGGCGAGAACGCGATTGCCGCCGGCGTGCGCCGCATCGAAGCCGTCGCCGGCCTCACCGCCTTCGACGCGATGCGCCTGGATCGCGAGCTGATCCGCACCATCGCCGGCAAGGTGAATTCCCCCGTCCACGAGCTGGAGAAGAAGATCGAGGCGCTCCTCGCGCACCAGAAGGAACTGGAGAAGCAACTCAAAGCCGCCGCGCAACGCGAGGCCGCCGGCACGGCGAAGACCTTGCTCACCAGCGCCGAGGCCGTGAACGGCACACCCGCCATCATCGCGAACATCGCGGGCGCGGATGGCGACACGCTCCAGACCATCGCGGACGCGCTGAAGAGCCACGGCTTCAAAGGCGTGATCGTCCTCGGCGGTGCGGCCAACGGCGCGGTCGCTTTGGTCGCGGCCGTTTCACTCGAGTTCACTGCGAAGGTGCAGGCCGGAAAACTGATTCAAGCCATCGCGCCCATCGTCGGTGGCAAAGGCGGCGGCAAGCCCGACAACGCGCGCGGCGGCGGCAAGGATGCTGCGAAGCTCGACGAGGCGCTGGCCAAGGTGAAGACGCTGCTAGGCTAGTCGGCGGGCAACGACGCCCGTGCGCGCCTTCGGCTCGCAACCACCGGTGCTACGCGATCAGCCCCCTTGATCACTTGCCCGCCAAACTGGCTGAGCTGCTTGAAACGCCCTGCGTGGTAGTAGGTGAGTTTGTTGTCGTCGAGGCCGAGGAGGCGCAGCAGCGTGACGTGGAAATCGCGGACGTGCGCTTTGCCCTCGACCGCTGCCATTCCCAGATCGTCCGTTGCACCGAGTGTGGTGCCGGCTTTGCAACCGCCGCCGGCCAGCCAGATGGTCATCGCGTTCGGGTTGTGGTCGCGGCCGTAGGCGGTGCCGCCGCGCACGCCGTTGTCGGGCGTGCGACCGAATTCGCCGCACCAGACGAGGAGCGTGCTGTCGAGCAAGCCGCGCTGCTTGAGATCGGCGATGAGCGCGGCGATGGGCTGATCCACACCGCGGACGAGATTACCGTGCGCGCGCTCGATGTAGTCGTGTGAGTCCCAGGTGCCGTTGTAGAGCTGGATGAAGCGCACGCCCTTCTCGACGAGCTTGCGGGCGAGGAGACACTTGCGGCCAAAGGAATCCGTCGCGTCCTTGCCGATGCCGTAGGACTCCTTCGTCTTGGCATCTTCCTTCGAGAGGTCGAGCACGCCGGGCACCTGCATCTGCATGCGGTAGGCGAGCTCGTAATTGTCCATGCGCGCGGCGAGTTCGTCGTGGCCTGGGTGCTGCGCGGCGTGCGCGGTATTGAGCTTCGCGAGCAGGTCGAGATTCGCGCGCTGATGTTGGGGAGTGATCCCGGCGGGTGGCGTGAGGTCGAGAATGGGCGAACCTTTCGCGCGCAGCGGCGTGCCTTGGAAACTCGCGGGTAGATAGCCATTGCTCCAGTTTGCCGCGCCGCCCTGCGGATAAGAAATCTCCGGCAGGACGATGAAGCCGGGCAAATCCCGATTCACCGAGCCGATGCCGTAGGTCACCCACGCGCCGATGCCGGGATCGCCGCCGAAGCGGTTGCCGCAATTCATCTGATACATCGCGGTTGGGTGATTCACCGAGTCCACGTTGCAGCCGCGCCAGAAACAAATCTCGTCGGCGACCTTCGCGAGATGCTCCCAGTTCTCCGCCATGTCCGCTCCGCTCTGGCCGGCCTTGCGGAACTTGAACGGACTTTTCACGTAGTAGCGCTTGCCGCTTTCCATCGCGGACTTCTGCTTGCCCTCGCGCACGAATTCCTTGAGGTGCTGTCGCTCCAACTCCGGCTTCGGATCGAACGTGTCGATGTGCGACGGCCCGCCCTCCATCATGAGGAAGATGCAGCTCTTCGCCTTTACGGGAAAATGTCCGGCTTTCGGCGCGAGCGGGCTGACTTTCTCCGCCGCACCCGCCTCGCGCGCGAGCATCGCGGTCAACGCCACGCTGCCGAGGCTCGTGCCCAGGCTGTAAATGAACTCGCGTCGCGTCGGCGCATGCAACGCGCGGGCTCCGGCACACGGGAAGAAGTCCTTAGTAAACATACGCAAACTCGTTGGAGTTGAAGAGCACGAGGCAGACGTCGGCCAGGCCGCGGGTGCGGGCGTCGACGGCGGTCGGTTGCAGGTCGGGGACAAATTCGGCGTAAGCCTCGAGCTTCTCGTTAAAGGTGAATTTTTCGCCGGTGTTTTCTTCGACGGCTTCGCGCTTCACTTCGAGCGGTGGCGTCGGCGATTCGATCTTCACTGATTTCTGTTTCGCTTCCATCGCGCGCCAGTGGGAGAGGCAGTCCTGCAGTTCGTCGGCACGCGGCGCGCGTCCGAAGGTGAGTTGGAAACAACGCGTAAGCGCTGCATCGTCGGACTTCGCTTCCTTCACGGCGCGATTGGCCAGCGCAAGCGCACGGTCGTAGCTGGCGCGGCCGTTGAAGAGGCTGAACACCTGCGGCGTGACAGTCGAGGCGGAGCGGTTCTCGCACGAGAAATCCGGCGCGGGATTGTTAAACACTTCGAGGAATGGATCGGGCAGCCCGCGAATCCGCAGCGCGTAGAGCGAGCGGCGATGACGCTGCTCCGGCTTCGGATTCGGCGTCCACGCGTTGGCGAACGTGCCCATGACCTGACGCGGCTGGAGCGCGGCCTCGAGATTGATTTCGGGACGATTTGGAATGCCGCCGAGCGTCGGGTTCAGTTCGCCCGTTGCGGCCAGCATCGAGTCGCGCATTTCTTCCGCGGTGAGGCGACGCGGCTGGAAGACGGCGTAGCTCGTGCCGGCGGGATCTTTCTCCGCGAGAGTTTTTCGGTCGGCGAAATTCGCGGAGCGACGATACGCCTCAGCGTTCAGGATGATTCGGTGCATCGCTTTGAACGACCAGCCCTGCTCGACGAACGTCGCCGCGAGCCAGTCGAGCAGCTCGGGATGCGTGGGCTTCTTGCCCGTGCTGCCGAAGTTGTTTGGGTTGCCCGCGATGGGTTGTCCGAAATGCCAGAGCCAAATCCGATTCGCGATGGCGCGCGTGGTGAGCGGATTTTCCGGGCTCGCAACCCAGTCGGCGAACGCCTTGCGCCGGCCTTCAATCGCGTCGGGGATTGGCGTCTTCTGAACCGAACCAATCACACTGAGCACCCCGGGCTTCACCTTTTGTCCCGAGGCAAACGGATCGCCGCCGGTGAGCACGCACGTCTCCTCGAGCTCGCCGTCGGTCATGCGATTCGTCGGCATGCGCACGGGCGCGAGCACCGCTTTCACGTCCGGCGTGCGACCGCTGTAGACCGACAGCGCGAAGGGTTCGTAACGATCGAGCTCCCATTTGAGGCGTTCGAGACCTTTGCGCGCGACGCGTTCGTTGCCGTAATCCTGCGGCGTGAAACCGACGAGCTTGGGCGGGTATTGATCCTCGGGCACGCCTTGCTTCGCCATCGCGGAGCGTGCGCCGTCGAAGAGGCTGCCATACTCGCGGCGCTTGCCATTGCGATTCACCGGCGCCTGACCCCGGGCTTGCTCGATGGCGGCGTTCCACTTCGTGGCGTCGACCCCCTTTTCTTTGAACCAAACTTGGGCGTTCTTCACGAGCTTCTCATCGAGCTGCTTCAACATTGCGAGGTATTCGCCGCGGCGAGCTTCGAGAAATTTCTTCTCCGCGAAGCCGGCGGTGTTTTCGTTCGGCAGAAACGGCGCGGGCCGCTCGCTCAACTGCGCCGTGGCGAAGACAGCCTGCAACGAATAGTAATCGCGCGTAGGCACCGGATCGAACTTATGGTCGTGGCAGCGCGCGCATTGAAGTGAGTGGGCGAGAAAAGTTTCGCCCACGCTGTTCGCGACGTCGTCGAGAAAACGCTGGCGTGCAACCTTCGCGACTTCCATGCCGGTGAGTTCCCACGGGCCCATGCGGAGAAAGCCAGTGGCGATGAGGAGTTCTGGATTCTCGGGGTCGATTTCATCACCGGCGATCTGCTCGCGGATGAACTGATCGTAAGGCTTGTCGGCGTTGAACGCGCGCACGACGTAATCGCGATAGCGCCAGGCATTGCCGCGCTCGTAGTCGTTCGCGAAACCGCTGGAGTCCGCGTAGCGCACCACGTCGAGCCAGTGTTGCGCCATACGCTCGCCGTAGTGCGGCGAGGCGAGCAGGCGCTCGACGACTTTCGCGAAGGCTTTCTCCTCCAAATCCTGGTCCGCAACGAACGCCGCGATCTCCTCCGGCTTGGGCGGCAGGCCCGTGAGATCGAATGCCGCGCGGCGAATGAGCGTGGTGCGATCAGCGAGCGGCGCGGGCTGAAGTCCGGCGGGCATCTTCGCGGCGAGCAACGCGTCGATTGGATTTACGCTTTGCGATTTGGCCTGAGCGAGGGTCGGCACCGTCGGCTTTCGCACCGGTTGATATGCCCACATGTTCTCCGGTTTGTAGCGGCGGTTGGTCCACTCGGCGGCAAGGCCCCCGCTGGTCTTAACTTGGATACCGTCCTCAGCGGACCACTTGTCAGCGTTCGACTTGGTGATTTCAGCAAGCCGCTTCGCGTCCGGCCACGGCGCGCTGCCGACTATCCAATCCTTCACCCACGCGAGCTGCTCCTTGGTGAGCTTGTCGTTCTCCTTCGGTGGCATCGCGGCCCAGTTCTCCGCGTCTGCCTCGCGTGTGACAGCGAGCCAGAGCGGACTAGCCTCGGGCTTGCCAGGGACCACGCTTGGCTTCTCGCTCTCGCCGCCCTTGAGCAAGCTGGCGCGCGTGCGCATGTCGAGACCACCCTTGATTTTCCTTGGGTCATCGCCGTGGCAGGCGAGGCACTTCTCTTTGAACAGCGGCTGGATGCGGCGAACGAACAGTTCCTCGGCAGCGAGGGGGGTGGTGGACCAAACCGAAGACTCTACCGCGCAAAGTGCGAGGAACAGGGTGAGCGTGCGCAAGTTCATGCCGGTGAATCGTCACGCGATATGACGGCAATGGGCAACGCGTGGCTACACGCAAGTTTGGCGGGGTGTGGGTCCCGCCGCGCGCCGCTCAGGCAAACAACTGCCTCGCCGGCTCGCCGCGATCCGTGATGGGCACGGGGCGCGGGCCGTCGTAGAGGTTCTTCGCCGGATTGATACCCAGCGCGCAGCAGATGGTGGCGTGGACATCGGGCACGGACATCGGGTTCGAGACTGGCTTCTTCGCCAGTTCGTCGGTTTCGCCGACCGCTTGGCCGGTCTTCAAACCGCCACCGGCGAGCACCCAACTGAAGGTCTTGCCCTGGTGGCCGCGTCCACCGCCGCCATCGAACTCCGGCGGGCGGCCAAATTCCGTGCCGATGACGATGAGGGTCTTGTCGAGCAAGCGCTGCTTCTCCAAGTCCGTCACGAGCGTCGCGACCGCCTGGTCGAGCTGCTGGATGAGGATGTGCTGGTTGAGCTGGCCGTCGTTGTGCGTGTCCCAGCCGGTGCCGTTGATGAAGTTCAGGTTGAAGGAGACTTCGATGAACCGCACGCCGCGCTGCACGAGCCGACGCGCGAGCATGCAACGCTGGCCGAACTCGCCGCCGTAGGCCTGCCGCAGCGACGACGCCTCGCCGTCGAGCTTGAACGCGGTCATGAAGTCACCGTTCGCCAGCGTGACGGACGCAGCGAGGGCTTCGTCATAGTCGGCGATGACCTTGTCGCCCTTGGTGCGCTCCACGTAACCCTTGCGCAACTCGGTCAGGAGCTGCTCGCGGTCGGCTTGGCGGGCGGAGTTGACGTAGCTCGGGCGCGTGAGGCCGGCGGGGCCTTTCTCGGTGTCAGTGAGATAGACGTAGCTGTGCTTCGCGCCGAGGTAGCCGGGGCCGCGCATGACCATCGGATATCCAATGACGACGTAGGGCGGGATGCCGTCCGCCAGCGCGCCGCGCTCGTGCGACACCAGCGAGCCGAGGCTCGGGTAGGTGATGGTGCCGGTCGGGCGACGGCCGGTGTGGACGAAGTTCGTGGCGGCGGCGTGCTCGTCAATGATGTCGTGGTTCACCGTGCGCAGGAGTGCGAAGCGGTCGAGGAGGTTCGCGGTGGCCTTGAGATGCTCGCAGAGCTGCACGCCTCGGATGGCGGTGTCGATGGCCGGGTAGGCGGAGCCGGCGACTTTCTTCTGCGGGTCGCCGAGGCGCTTGGGGTCCCAAGTGTCCGTGTGCGCGCAACCGCCGCCGAGCCAAAGGAAGATGCAATGCTCGGCCTTGCCCTTGGGATAGGTCTTTTTCTCCTGGGCAAGCAACGGGGAAAGCCCGCCGAGGCTAAGGGCGGCTGCACCCGCGCTGGTGCGGGAGATGAAGGCGCGGCGGTTCAATTCGCTCATGAGATCAATAGGCTTCATGCAGATTTCTTGGACTCAGGGCACAAACACAAACTCCGGCGAGTTCACCATCGCCCAGAGCACGTCTTCCATGCGCTCGCGCCAGTCCTGCTTCAGGCGCTGGGTCGGCTCGTCGCCGAGGCGGGCTTTTTCCTCGACGACGTATTTGATTTCGCTGGCCTTGGCGTTTAGGTGGTTGGTCCAGCTCAGGAGCTGGGCGTGGTCGAAGTCCTTGCGGGACTTGCGCGGGCCGCAGTCCACGACACGCTCCTTGAAGCCAGCTTCCAAGTAGCTCACAAACTTCGCACGTTCCACCGCCGTGGGCGGGCGAGAGAGCATGCGGGCGAAGACGGCGTCCACGAGCGCGGGCAGCGGCTGGTTTTCCACGCAGAGGTCGGTCACGGCGCAGTCGTCGGTGAGGCGGGCGATGCGGCCGTTGCCTATGTCGCCGTTGGCGAGCACGGCGGGCTGGAGGACGTTCGGCGAGTGGTCGCGCGTGGAGAGCGGGCCTTGCCGCGTCTCGCGCCAGCCGAACATCTGGAGCACGTCAATGATGGCCTGCGTCTTGGGCATCGAGAGGGCGGGGCGGTCGCGGTCGTTCGAGAGGCCGGTGAACTGCCACGCGCGTCGCGCGTAGCCGAGGTTCAGGAAATCCTTCGCGGCGCTCTTGGCGTCGTTGTCGAGCGTGAGCAGCTCGGAGGTCATGGGCTTGCCGGTCACGGCGAAGAGCGAGTCCACGAGCTGCTCAGCCGCGAGGCGACGGCGCGCAGGCGAGGCGAAGAGGCGGTCCATCGGCTCATCGGACTTCGGCACGTGGAGGCCGGCGACGCGCTGGTAGGCCTGCGAGTTGAAGACGAGGCGGGCAAGGTGCTTGAGGTCGTAGCCATTCACCATGAACTCGCGCGCGAGCCACGCGAGTAGTTCGGGGTGCGACGCGGTCTTATTCTCCCAATCGTCCACCGGCTCAATGAAGCCGAGGCCGAGCCAGCGCTTCCACGCGCGGTTGACGATGACCTGCGCAAAGCGGTCGCTCGCGGGCGAGGTGATGTAGGCGGCGAGCTGCTCGCGGGTGTCGTCGGGCTTGCGCGTGAAGTCAGCCGAGGCCGCCGCGCCGTAGGACGCAAAGGTCCACGCGGGAGTGACTTTCTCGCCGGGGTGCAAAGTGACTTGAATGCGCTTGCCCACGACGATGTTCGCGTTGTCCGGGATGGAGCTGCTCTTGGGCACATCCTGCGCATCGCGCTTGAGCAAGGCGGCGAGGCTGAAGAGGTCGCGCTGCTTGAAGTCGTGGTAAGGCGCGTCGTGGCAACGGGCGCAGGCGAGGTTCATCGCGAGAAAAGCTTGCGAAACGATTTGCGCGCGGTCGGCCATTGGCACATCGTTCTGCGTGGCGAGGCCGAAGCCCGCCGGGCCACCGTGATAGACGCTGCCGTCCATCGCGATGAGCTCGGTGGCGAAGCGGTCCATCGGCTTGTTGTCGGCGAAGGACTCGTGAATCCACCAGCGGAACGGGCCGGTGTTGTTGAGCGTGGGCTTGAGGATGCCGGGGTTTTCCGCGAGCACGTCCTGCCAGTAGCCGACCCAGTTGTCCGCCCAGCCGGGCAGGGCGAGGAAGCGGTCAATCGCAGCGGCGCGCTTGTTCGGCGAGTTGTCCGCGAGGAAGGCGCGGAGCTGCTCGGCCGTGGGCGGGACACCGATGGTGTCGAACGCGAGGCGACGGAGGAAAGTGGTGTCGTCGGTCAGCGGCGCGGGCTGGACCTTTGCGGCGGCGAGCTTGGCGGAGATGAAGCGGTCAATCGCGTTGGCTCCCGCGCTGGAGGCGGGCGGGCTGGCGGGTGCGGGCCTGCCCGCGAGGAACTTTCGCACAGCTTCGTGACGCTGCGACCAGTATTGGTTTTCGGCTGCATTCGCATCACGACGGCGCTGGGCGTCGGTGGTGGCGAGGCGGCTGAGTTGTTGGGCGGAATAGCTTTCCCACGCGAGGTCGTCGTGCGGGATGCGCGCGACGGGAGAGAGCAGATGAAAAGACTTTCCAGCCGCGCCCTTGCCGGTGCTCGCCAACTGCGCGGGCAGTTCCGCGCTCACTGTCAGTTCGCCGACTTCGGGCCGCAGGCCCTTGCCGCCGATGATGGCTTCGAGCACGACGAGTTGCTCCTTGCCGGTGGACTTCACGGTGAACCAAGTCTCCTGGTGGCCCATTAGCGGAAAGCGCAGGTTCGCCGGGTAATCCTCGGCGGGCGCGGGCGGGACCTTCGAGTGGCCGCTGCCGCCGGGCGCGATGAACTTGGTCTGCGCCGCGAGCTTGCCGTCCACATGCAGCTTCGCGCCTTGGAGCGAGCGGAGCAGGATCTTGTGTTCACCCGCCGGCAGTTTCACCAGTGCCGACGCGCGGAGCAGGAACGGGTTCGAGCGGTCCGCGCGCACGCCGCGCTCGGTGTATTTCTGCGGCAGGCCCACAAAGCCAAACGCCGGCTCGGTGTAAGTCTCGACCGGCGTGCCGACGGTGAAGTTCCAGTTCGCCGTCGTGCCGATGCCCTCGAAAAGTTCCACCTGCACGGCGTCTTTGGGCAGCTTGGTGAGGTCAAACTTCACAACGGGCGGCACGAAGTTGAAGCGCAACGCCATGGCCTTCGAATCGAGCGCGCGGCGGTGGATGGCGACCTCGTTGATGAGGCCGTTGAAGGTGCTGCCCGCCTGCGCGCCCATCGAGGAGCCGATCCACACCTCGTCGTCGTCCACGACGGGCGCGGCGTGGGACTGACCGCCCATGTCCCACTTGCCCTTCACCTCGACGCCGTCGAGATAGCCCTTCACGGAACTGCCCTTGCCAAACGTGTAAGTGACTGCGACATGATGCCAGCCGGAGCCGGGCAGGAAGCCGTCGTTCGCTGTCCAGCGGTGCCAGTGTTGCTCGGAATCGGACTTCGAATTTTTCGCGCCGCTTCCCTCAGCGTCGCGGAAGAGAAAACTCACGCACGCCGCGCCGCCTTCACCCCGCAGCCGCAACGCGTAGTTCTGGTTGTCGCTGGGAAACCCCTTGTTCCCCGTGCGGCCCTTGCCGATGACGTAAACCTGCTGCCCCTCTTTGATGGCGCTGGCGGAGACCCACGCCTCCATCGTGATGGCGTCGCCCTTGGCAAACTTCACCACGCTCTTCGCACCGGGGTCTTTCACGCGGATGAACTCACCCTTCCCATTGAAGCCTGCCGCCGCGCTGTCTGGCTCGAACTCGGGAAACTGATCACTCGGCTGGGCGCGCTGACCGACGGCGACCTTGCCTTCGATGACGCCGTTAAGCGCCACCGCGTTAGCCCCGGGCGCTGAGTTCAGCGCGGTCGTGCCCGTGTCATTGAGCCGCCAGTAAGCGGCCGGCTTGTCCGCGAGGATGAGATCGGCGTAACGAGAGGGCTTGGTGGCGGCCGCTGCCCCCACCGCAACGAAGGCGGGGAGCAGCAAGGCGTGAATGAGGCGCAATGCGTTCATGGTGCTCGGTCAGGCTACTAATTGACGGCGGAGACACAACCGCGAATCATGCTGACGTCATGGCTTGCAGCCCGCGCTTGGCACGCCCGCGAACCTTTGCCAAGCTCCCCCCATGAAAGCTTCTCCGTTGTCGCGCCGCGATTTCGTCCGCGCCACCACTGCTGCCGCCACACTTGCCGCGCTGCCAACCAGCGCCGCGCCCGCCAAGAAACGCAACCACCGGCTCGGCTTCGACAACTTCGCCGTGCGCGCCATGAAGTGGAACGCCCGCCAACTCGTGGATCATTCGGCCAAGCTCGGTTGCGACTCGCTCTTCATCACCGACTTCGGGCCGTTCGAGGGCAAGCAAGACGACGCCACGCTGAAAGAAATCCGCCAATACGCGGACGGCAAAGGCGTTCATATCGAGCTGGGTTCGTGGAGCATCTGCCCGACCTCGAAGCGCTTCAAAAAAGACTGGGGCACGGCGGAAGAGCATCTCGCGCTGGGCATCCGCATGGCGACGGCGCTCGGCTCGAAGGCCTTCCGCGTCATCCTCGGCGCACAGGAGGACCGCAGCACGGAGGGCGGCATCGAGGCGCGCATTGCCGACACCGTGAAGGTGCTCAAGTCCCAGCGCACCCGCGCCGTGGATGCCGGCGTGAAAATCGCCGTCGAGAACCACGCCGGCGACATGCAGGCATGGGAACTCGTCACGCTCATCGAGGCCGCCGGCAAGGACTACGTCGGCGCCAACATCGACTCCGGCAACGCCTGCTGGACGCTCGAAGACCCGGTCGCCAATCTCGAAATTCTCGCGCCCTATGTCGTGGCCACCAGCCTCCGCGACGACATGGTCTGGGAATCCGCCAACGGCGTCACCGTGCAATGGACCGCGATGGGCGAGGGCTGCGTGGACTTGCCCGCCTATTTCGACCACTTCGAGAAGCATTGCCCCGGCGTGCCCGTCCACATCGAGACCATCTCCGGCTTCGCGCGCGAGTTTCCCATCTACAAACAGGATTTCTGGAAAATCTTCCCCAAGGCCCGCGCCGCCGATCTCGCACGCTTCCTGGCCCTCGCCAAGAAAGGCCACCGCATCGACCCGTTCAAGGCCCCTGCCGGCGTGGACGGCAACAAAGCCCAGCAAGACTATCAACTCGCAGAAATCGAGCGCAGCATCAGGTATTGCAAGGAAGTGCTTGGCCTTGGCTTACGCGCCTGACGCCTACGGCAGCGTGATTTTCACTCGGTAATAGCGCGCCGCGTCCGTCGCGTTGTTGTCCGTGAAAGAACGCGTGCCCGCATTGTCCACCGGCGTGCCGGAGAGCGGAGTGAAATTCTTGGTCGTCAGGCTGGTGGCAAATTCCACCATGTAAGTGCGACCCGCCGTCACGGGCGCGAAGCTCACGGTGCGTTGGTTCGAACCCGTCTTGGCAATCGCCAGCGTCATCACCGACGCCGCGCTCGTCGGGTCCGTGCCCGCGAGATACTCGAACAGGTTGTTCTGCCCGTCACCGTCGGGGTCCGCCGTGGGCGCTGCGTTTGCGTTGCCAATGCCGAAATACTGCACCTGCCACGCGTCATCGATGCCATCGCCTGCGTAAGTGCCGAAGTCATCGTTGTTCACGTTCAGCACCGAAAGCGTGAGCGTGCCGAACTGGCCGAGGTAATCCGCTCGCGCTATGCCGTTGGTGTTTTGATAAACGATTGCCGCCGTCGCAAGGCCGGCGGCATTCACTGAAGTCAAGCCGCCACCGCTCGCGCTCCATGCCACACTCGCCGCTGCCAGCGGCAACACCGTGCCGTCGGTGAAAGTTGCCAAGGCTGAAAGCTGGCTTGTGGCTCCTTCGTTCACCGTCGTCGCCGACGCGCTGACGACCACGCTCGCCACGTCCGTGAGCTGTCCCACCACGCCGTGGCGCGCAAGGAGGGTGCCCACGCTCGCGCTGCCCCCGAGCCCGCCGATGGCGGAATCCACCACGATGAGGCCGACGGCTTGCCGCCCGCCCGCCGAAACCGCGCCGTTCACGAGCGCGGACGTGGCGGCGAAGTTGGTCGTCGCTCCCACGAACAGCGCGAGGAGCGCGCTTGGAAGGTAAGCTCTGAATTTCATAACGCGTCGGGGTGCAAACTTACTTCACCAGCCGGTTCAGCTTCGCTTCGATCTCGGCGAGCCGCCGCTCCAGCGCCGTGATCTTCGCGTCCTTCTCCTTCACCAGCGAATGCAGCCCCTGGATCGCCGCCAGCTCCACGCCATCGAACTCCAGCGTGCTGATGCTCTTGTCGTCGCGGCCGGGATAAAACGCCGCCTTAAACTCCTGCGCGATCGGACCAAGGTGCGGCGTGCTGCCCGCCTCGTCCCACTTGTAGCGCCACGATTGCACCGGCACTTCGTCGAGCTTGCGCAAGACCTCTCGCCCATCCACAGGCGCGAAATCCTTCTTCGCATTGCGGTCGGAGAGGGCGGACCAGCTCGTGGCGTTTGCCAGCAACTGTGCGCCAAGCGTCGCGCCACTGTTGCTGAAAATCCGGGTGCCGCCCGCCGCGCGCACGTTGAACTGGTTCGCCGCCGTCGAACTGAACGTCGTCGTGCTCGACGAATCGGACCACACAAACGCGCCGTTATTGGCTGCGCTTGCCACAAAGCCCGCCGCGAAGGAGTTGGACCCCGCCGCCAAGTTCGCCCACCCGCCCGGCACCGTCGCCCCTTGGCCGGTCGCGCCGTTGAAGTAGCCACCACTCACGGTCGAGACACTGTTGCTGGCCAGGTTGGATTCGCCCCCCGCCACGATGGAGTTCGTGCCCACCGCGCCGTTGGCATAGCCACCTGCGACCGTCGCACCATAAGCCGAGGCAGCGTTGAAATAACCGCCGCCCACGAACGACACGGCTCCGGCTGCGCCGTTCAACTCCCCACCTCCCACCGTCGCCTCAAAACCGCTGGCCAGATTCGTCACGCCGCCGCCGACAAAGCTCACCGAGCCGCTGGCGATGTTCGCCTGGCCACCGCTCACCGTGGACTCGAAGCCTGTGGCCGCATTGTAGTAACCGCCAGCAACCGTCGCCGAGTTGGTGCTGGCGGCGTTGGCGTAGCCGCCGCCAATCGTCGCGTATGCGCCGTTCGTCACAAGGTTCAGATAGCCGCCGCCGATGCGGGCACCGATGGAGCCGGTCTTGATGCCGTTCGCGCCCCCGCCGCCAATGGAGCCGAAGTCTGACTGCACCAAATTCGTCACCGCGTTACCCGCATAGGTGCCCGCGCCGCCTCCGGAGATGACCGCGCCGACGACGCCGCTGGCGACGGAATTCTGTGCCGCGCCGAGCAGGACGTTCGGCGCGTTCGAGCTGGTCGGCTCAAGGCGAAACGCACGAAGATTGTTGGCCTTCAGTTCCAGAGCCACGTTGTCCGTGGTGCCGAGGAAGTGCGTGCCCGCCGTGGTGCCGGAATTGCCGCCGGCCTTCCACAGCGAGGTGCCGAGGTTCGCGAGGTCGAGCGCGCTCGCACCGACACTGGCCGCGCCGAGCTTGGCGGAAGTCACCGCGCTGCTCGCGAGCTGAGTGGAGCCGACTGCGCCGGAAGCAATCTGCGTCGCGCCCACGGCACCGCTGCTGATCTGCGACGAGCCAACGGAATTCGCGGCAAGGAGCGACGCAGTGATGCCGCCGCTGGTGATGGAGAACGTGTTGCCAGACAACGTGAGGCCCGTGCCTGCGGCGTAAGTGGTTCCGCTGCTCGGTGTAGCCCAGCCGACGCTCGTGCCGTTGTAAGTGAGCACCTGACCGCTGGTCGCACCGGTGGGGTCGAGCTTCGCGGGCGTGACGGCGGCGGCGGCGAGCTTGGCCGACGTGATCGCGCCGTCCGCCACCGTGGCTGCAACGAGCGCGTAGCCGACGGCCGCGATGCGCTGGTCGGGCGCGAGTTGCTGGTAGCCGGTGCCATCGCTGAACCACACGCGCAGCCGCACATCGGAGTTGGCGAAGACCGTAGAGCCGATGGCCGTGGTCATGCCGCTCACAGTGGTGTCGCCGAGCAGCACGGAATAAAGGCCCTTGCTCACCGCGAGCGAGACACCAGTGGCGGGCTGGCCGCTGGCGGTGCCGTCGTTGGCCCAGTAATTGACGGTGCCGGCGGCGTTGACGAGCGCGAACTTGAACAATCCGGTGGCGTCATAGTTCGTGCCGCCAACGGTGATGCGGCCCTGGTAGTTGATGAGTTGGGGCACCTGTGCGGACACGGAGAGCGCGGCGAACAGGCTGAGGAGGAGGAGCTTTTTCATGGTTGAAACTGAGGTTTGGCGGCGGGAAAGCGGCGGCTTTTCGGCTGCGGATTGACACAGACGAAACGCCGATTCCGTATCGCAAGTGCGCTGCCGGTCTCGTTCCATCTGTATAAATCTGTGGTCATCTGTGGCTGGAAGATCAGAGTTTCGAGAGCTGGGCCTTGGCGACGACGTTTTCCGGGTCGAGGGTGACGACGTCGTTGAAGAGGCGCTTGGCCTCGGCCTTGTTGTCGAGGGCCAGTTTGATCAGGCCCAGCTCGGTAAGCAGCGAAATGTCCGTGGGGTAGAGGACGAGCATGCCATTCAGGACGGTCTCGGCGGCGGAGAATTTCTTCTGGAGCCGCGCCACGTAAGCCAGGCGCAAATTCGCGGTGTAGTTCGCCGGGTCCACGCGGAGCACCTGCCGGACGACGGCCTCGGCTTCGTCCCATTTCTCCTGCGCCATAAGCGGCAGCGTGTGGCCGAGCTTGGCTTCGAGCGAGTCAGGCGCGGTCTTGATGGCGGTTTCGTAATGACCGCGAGCCGTGGCGTAGCTCCCGGCCAAGTAGCTCAACCAGCCGAGACGCAGGTTCACCGTGTAGGCCTGCGGATACGCGCTGATGACCGGAGCCAGGGCCTTGATGGCGTCGGCGTAGTTCTGCGCCTTCTCGTAGCGATACGACTTGTGATACGCATCGCGAATGTCGGCGTCCGTCGGCGCGGCGGCGCGGGCGGCCAAGCAACTGAGAGACAGCAACAGGCAAACGGCCAGTCGCATCGAAAGGGGGCGGTTCGTGTTCATGATTTAGAATGTGGTTCCAAGTGAAGTGATGAAAGTGTGGGCGGCGGCGGTGGTCGTGCCGCCGAGTTCGCGGAACTCTTCGCGGTTGAAGCGGAGGCTCACGGCGGCACGGTCGGACAAAGCGTGTTTCACCTCGGCACCGTAACCAGCCGTGTGCTTTTCCGGTAGATTGAAAAGCGTCGCCCCATCGCCGCGCGCAGCGAAAACCTGCCGACCGCTCCAGCCAAACGCAGTGAACGTCCAGCGTTGCCAGCCGAGCGTGAGCCGCTCCTCGGCGGAGAAGAAATTCTTGCGCGCGAAGCCCGCGTCTTCACTCAGGTTCACCCAGTAACCGCGCGTATCCGCCCGCAGTGTCCAGTCCACACCACGGGCCAGCGTGATGCCGAATTTCGGAGCGAGCTGCGTGACTTCGAGACCTGTGCGGAAATCTTCGTAGCGGGTATAAAAGCCATCCGCACCCGCGCTCCAGCGCGCCGAGCCCAGCCACTCAACCCCCGCAAGCGCGCCCAGCGCGCCATCGGTCGCCGGGTCGCCGTTGGCGAGCAAGTGGCCCCCCACGCGGAGCCGCCAGTCGCCGAGGCTGAAATTATCGTAGGCCGTGGTGACATCCAGTTGCTTCAACCGGCGCAGGCCCACACGGTCCAGTTCGATGGAATCCAAACTCAGTTCCACGGCGTGTGCCTTGCCGAGGCCGAGCCACAGGGCGACTCCTGCCAGCTTTGCATTGTCCTTCACCTGCGTGCGCTGGTATTCGATCCAACCGCCGTAAAACGTGGCGTCCAGCCGCGCACTCGTCTCGCCCAGGCGGAAGCCCGCCGCGCGCGCATAACCCGGACTCCCGGGCGCCGTGACTGCCGCAAGATCAGCAAACAATTTCGGATCTGCCAGCTCGCGAAAGACGGCGTCGTTGTCGGGGTCCAGCAGCTCGGCCTGCCCGAGATAATAGCGCGCGGCGGCGAGCTGGTTTTGGGCGCGCTTCACCAGACCACGCTCCAGCAGTAAATCGGTGTCACTGGGATAAAATTGGAGTGCGCGCGCGAGCACCGAATCGGCGGCACGGAGTTTGTTTTGCAGACGCAGCGCGGTGGCGAGACGGAGGTGGGCGAGATAATGCGACTTGTTGTCACGCAGAATCTCACGGGCGAGCGCCTCGGCGGCGGCGAACTGTTGGGTGGCGAGCAACGGCAGGAGGAGGCCGAGTTTGGGTTCGAGCGAACGCGGCTGCGCGGACTGCGCGGCGCTGTAGTGGGCGAGGGAGTTGGTGTGGTTGCCCTTTTGGTATTCCGACCAGCCGGAGCGCAGTTCGGAGAGATAGTCGGCGGCGGAAGCGGAGCAGCTCCAAAACCCAAATCCCAAGCTCCAAAGAAACACCAAGCTCCAAGCTCCCAGGCGCGCCCGGCTGACAAAGTTCGGAGTTTGGAGCTTGGCGCTTCTTTGAAATTTGGAGCTTGGGATTTGGAGCTTACTTCGCATCGTCCCTCCTGGTGAACTCCCAGCCGTTGTAGGTCACGGTGGCGAAGGATTTGTTGCGGTCGAAAGTCACACTGCCGGTTTGCTTCACGCCGAGCGCGCGGGATTCAACGGTCGTTTCCACGCGGTGTTCGCCGACATAACGCGATGTAACGCGCACGCGCGCGAGCCGATGCCAGAAGGAACTGGCCACGCCGACAAGCAGGCCGCGCAGGCCCTTGGCCACCAGGCCAACGGGCACATGGTCGCGCCACGTCAGGCCGTCGCGGCAGGCAAGCGGAAGCCGGGGCAACGCGAGAAACAGCGCGCGCAGCCGGGCATCCTGTCCGTCGCAGCGGTAGGCGTAATACGTGCCTTCGAAGCGGCCGAAGAAGAGCGCCCCCGCACCGGAGTCGAAATAAAACGAGCCATCCAAGGCCATGCGGACCTTGAGCACGAGGTCGGCGGCGGGACGGCCATGATGCGTCGCCGCGAAACGATATTCCTCGTCGAGCACGAAGTTGGTAACGGAGTCGAGCCGCTTGTTCGGGTAGAGCGCCTCGACTTTGCCGCCGACCTTGGGCAGGTCGTTTGCGTGAAAGACGCCGTCCTCCGAGTAGCTGACGAAGCTGAAGGGAACCGTCGCGGCCCCGGGCGTTTCGGCCAGTTGCGCCTGCACGTGGATATGCGGCTGCGGGGAGTAGCCGGAATTACCGCACAGACCCAGCACTGTGCCGCGCTCGACCCAATCGCCGACTTTCACACGCAAGGATTTCGCCGCGAAGTGGGACAGCTCGACGTGCCAGCCGCGCGGCTCGGCGATGACCACGAGGTTGCCCCAGTTGTTGAGCTTGTCGGGATCGTTGATCGGACTGTCGGGCAAGTCATCCACGATGGCGGCGATGCGACCACGCACGGGCGAAAGGACGGGTTTATTGAAACAGTAATAGTCTTCGAGCTTCGCACCGTTGTTCGAGTGCGTCTTGCCGTCGCTGTCGGTGATGACGAAGTCGTAGGCGTAACGCCACGCGCCTTGGTGCGTCCATTTGCCATCGAAGCCCTGCCACACCGTCCATGCGCCGGCGAACGGCGGCAGCAGCGTGCGTTCCGAGCCGGGGTATCGCAGCTGGTTGGCGAGGAAATGATCGAGTGTGTCCTCGGGCGTGTCCCCGATGCGGTGGGCGATGTGCGGGTTGCCGACCAGGCCCAGCACGTAAATGACCCCGAGCGTGACGACTGCGAAGGGCAGCGTGAACGCGGGGATGCCGTAGTAACTCCAGAAGCCCGTGATCGCATCCATCACGATGGGCGACAGCGCGACCGCGACCGCGGCAAGCAGGTAACTGCGCACCGAGGGAATGAGAAACACCCCGCCCACTGCCATCGCGATGAGCAGGAAGTTGAAATTCAGGTTGTTGGAATACGCATTTGCCGCCGAGCCGAGCATCCCGTGACGGACCGTGGCGCCAACGCCATAACCCAGCACGCCGAGCAAAAACAAGATGCGCGAGCGCGCCAAGATGAGCGTCGCCAGCAGCGCACCGACCAGGACGCTCGGCGTGAACAACAGCGAGCCGAAGGCCTTGAAGAATCCGGCCAGCGCGAGCGGCAGCCCGAAGTCATTCGTCAGCCACGCGGGTTGATGTTCCGCCGCCGCACGCAGGTTGCCGTAGCGCAGCGAAGCCATGTAAACCAGCGAACTGACGACCACGAACGGAAGGCTCAACAGCGGCAGCTTGAAGAAGGTCGCGAACACGTGGGCCAGCGCGACCGTGACCAGCAAGGTGAGGACGCCCGCCGTGATGCAGAAAAACAGCCCGAGCAAATCGAGCTGAAAGAGGTGGCCTATCGAAAGCCCGACGAGCAGGGGATTGCACGTGTAGAAGCCAGACTCGAGGAAGGCCTTGCCCATGCCGATGCCGCGCGCAAACGCATAGGCCGCGAGCACGGCGACGATGCCCGCGAGGCCAACCCGGAAATTCAGCATCGTGATGGCGAAAAGCAAAAAACCCACGACCCCACCTTGGAGGAAGAACACCTCCGCATAGCTGCGGAAGACGGCGTGGAAGAGGGGTTTCACGAGGATTCTGCCGCGAAAGGGCGCAGAGTTCGCAGAAGGGGAAGGCGGAAACGTTCAACTTCCAACTTCCAACTTCCTACCTCGAAGGAATGGGCGGTGGCACACGCACGAATTAACGAAGCACGCTTTGGAAGTTGAGCGTTGAACGTTGGACGTTGGACGTTGCCTTTCATCTCTGTGCTCTCTGCGCCCTTTCGCGCCCATCTCACTTCCCATTCTTCAGCTCCAGATGCTTCGGCAGGCGCTCGCGGCGCTGGATGTCGGTGATGTCTTCGGCTTCGCGGATGATTTCCACTTCGCCTTTCTCGGTCACAAGCACGACGTTCGGACGATACTCGATGAACTGCAGCCACTGCGTGTTGTTGTAGGCTCCGACGGGCGAGAAAATCAGCCGCGTGCCGCGCTTGAGCGGCGGGAGCTGGATGCCTTCGTCAATCGCGTCAATGTTCATGCAGAGCGGGCCGTAGATGACGCTGGTCTCGTTGATCCCGCCGACTTCGCGATCCAGTTCGACGTTGAACTTATACCAGAAGGCGGTGAACAGGAGGTTCACGCCACCATCGGCCACGTAGGCACGCGTGCCGTCGGCGAGGCGCTTGGCGGCGACGATGCTCGTGATGAGGTAACCCGCCTCGTCAATCACCGCGCGGCCCGACTCGATGATGAGCTTGGGGAAATCGCCAGGCTTCAGCGCCTCCGAGAAGGCGTGGGTGATGGCCTCGGCGAATTCATCAATGCCGGGAATCGCCACCTCGGGCGGGAGGTAAACGCCCTTCAGCCGGCTCTTGCTCGGGAAGCCGCCACCGATGTCGTAGCTCTCCATCTCGAAGCCGAACGCCTCTTTCAGCTCGTAACCGAACTTCACCATCTTGGTGATTTCGCGTGCGTAGGCCTGCGGGTCCATGATGAACGTGCCGATGTGGCAGTGCAGACCGTTGAGCTTGAGCTTGCCGCCACGGGCGATGCGCTTGGCGGCGTCGAGTGCCTGACCGCTTTCGAGGTTGAAGCCGAAGCGCGACCACTGCGGGTAGATGCCGGCGTCGAGGTTTAGCCGCATCCCGACGTGGACGGTGCGGTTGAGTTTCTTGGCGATGGCTTCTAGGTCAACGATCTCGTCGAGGTTGTCCACGTTGATGGTCGCGCCTTCGGTGACGGCTTTCTCCAGCGCGGCCATCGGCTTGTGCGGGCCGTTGAAGATGATCTGTTCCCCGGGAATGCCGAGCAGGCGGGCCTTGTCGTAGATAGGTCCGCCGCGCCGTGCGCTCACTGTAAACAAAGAGTGGCGAGCCGAACTGGCCGCACAGTTCATCAATGCTCACGCCGTCAATGGCCGTGCGGACCTTGCGCGCGTAGGCCGGGCTCCAGCCGAACTTGTTCATCAGGCCGGAGCGGAGTTTGTTGATGACCGGTTTTTCGTAGGGGCGTTTCATTTGTAGGAGATAGCAATGTGCCTCAGAGTTTTTCGTGGCGGGCGTGTGGAACGTGTTTCAATCTGTGTTTCATCTGTGGCTAACCAACTTCCCCGCGCGTGACAGCCTGCTGGAACTTCACCATGTCCGTCACCAGCTCGTAGCTGTAGCGCACGAAGAGCTTGCCGGCTTCGTAGTCCGGCGCGGGCGGTTGATCCACGCCGAGCGCGGCACGGACGAGACGGACGGGTAGGTTCACACCCACGCCGGTGGCGAAGTAAACCCACGCCGGGAAACGCGGGTTTATCTCGATGAGATACACGTCGTCGCCCTTGACGATGCATTCCAGCTCGAACGGCCCGCGCCACTTCAGCTCGCGGATGAAGCGGTTCGCCGCGTCGAGCATCGGCTGGTGCTTGATGGTCACCCCGGTCCAGATTTTGCCCAGCGAGGTGACGCTGATTTTCTTGATGCCCACGGTGCCGAGCGAGCCGCCCGCGCCGTCGCCCACGCCGATCACATTGAGTTCCTCGCCGCTGACGATGCTCTGCACGATGACCGGATAACCCCACTCAGCGACCAGCGCGTGGAAGTGCCCGACCGCCTGCGCTGACGTGTAAGCCGCGTAGGCCTTGTAGAAACTGCCCTTCACCATCACCGGCAGCCCGAGTTCCTCGACCGCCTCATGAAGCTGGTCGAGCGACGTGCATACTTTGGTCTTGGGCAGCTTGATGCCCATGCGCTCGGCGACCTCGGCAAGCTTGTCTTTGCCGCGCAATTTGAACTGCTCCATGGAAGGCAGGAAGGTCGCGATGCCCAGCGCCTTCAACTCCCCCGCGCGTTTCACGTAGAGCGGCAGCTCGGCGTCGAAATTCGGGATGATCACGTCCAGCCCATGCTGCTCGCGGATGTAGGCGAGGCGGTCGAAGTAAGCCGCGCCGTCACCCGACGGATACGGCATGATGAACGACCGGTCCACGACCCAATCCATGTAGATGCCCGGCTCCATCGCGTCGTAGGCGAGGCCGATGATGCGCGCGTTGAGGCTGGCGTCCTCCTTGAGCGAGCGGGCGACGCCGACGCCGGGGCCGGGATTGTCCACGGCGTTGATGCCGGAAACGCCGATGGCGAGGTTCTTCATAATCAGTCGAGGCCGAAATTCTTGAGCTGGCCGCGGAAGTCCGCGCAATCACGCCGCGCCTCTTCGAGCGAGACCTCGAAGTGCGTGACGAGCTGCTGCGCGATCTCCTCGTCGCTGCGGCCTTCCTTGAGCGAGTGCATCACCACCATGCCGGTGGTGCTGACTTGGAAACTGTCACCCGTCTGCGGGTCGAAGACGAAGCCCTCGTCGGAGAGCGCGAGTTGGTGGAGGCGGGGCATAATTGGGGATGGAAACAAGGTTCAGGCGAAACGGTGGTATCGAAGCTGTTGCGGTAAGAGGTTCCGCCAGCGGAGCAGATTCCGCGCAACCTGGCGGGCCTGCGGTGCGCGGGTCAAACCCCGAGCCGCAGTCAGCGAAACTATTCGCACGTTGCTCATGACCGCTAGCAAAACAGCCGCGTGTTAAGCAATTGTTAGCGGCGTGTTAAAGTCGCCTGCGGTAAATCCCGTAGGTTTGGGAGCGGGACCTCACCGGCCCGACACCAGCACCAAGTTCGAGTATTGGGTCGTGTCGCCGGTGCGGATGAGCCCGATCGCGCCCGGCACGCGCTGGCGCAATTGCGCGTGCGGCTCGAAACTTACGGCGCAACCCCGCAGCGCGCGGAGAAACTCGTTCTTCGTCTTGCGTGAGTTCTCCACCACGAACTCCTGCGCCATGTAGGCCTGACCGACGACGAAGTTCTGCCGCACGGCCGCAAGCACTTGCAGCACCGTCGGCACGTTGTCCACGAGCGAAATGTCCACGGTCTCGACGCCCGGCCACAGCGGGAAGCCACGATCCGCGATGACGAGCGTGTTGGTGTGGCGCACGCGCGCGAGCAGCGAGACGATGGCCGGGTTGAGGATGCCGGTGATGAGCATGGTGCAGGATGGCACGCTTGCCCGCGCCGGTGAAGGCTGATTCACTCCCACCATGAAGCCCGCGCGCCTGCTGACGGCCGTTTCGCTCGGGGCCGCCCTGGCCTGGCTCACCGGCTGCCAGACTTTTGAGCACCCGATGCTGACCAAGAAACTCTGGACTGACGCGGACTTGAGCGAGTTCAACGAGCCCGCGTCGCCGCCGCAGGTGAAGGCTTTTCAAGCTTCACCCGCCGCGCGCTTCCTCATCACCTACGACGAATACCGTGAGCGGAACGGCTCGACGCGCCGCCGGGCGTTCTATCTGCCGGACAACGCAGCGGCGCTGGCGAGCCGGCGCAAACCGAGCTTCACGAATCCGACACCCAGCAGCGGCGCGGTGGCCTTGCCCGTCGTCGGTGGCAGCGATCCACCGCCGTCCGCCCGGCTGTATCTGCGACTGTCACCCGACCAGAAAAGCATCTCGCTCGTTCGCGACGGTGAAGCGCAAGGGCCGTATCACTTGCCCACCTACGATGACGGCACCGGCACGCCGGTGCGGGTGATCATCACGCCCTTCGCCCTCGTGGGCGACGCCGTCGTGTTCGGGTCCATGCTGGGCGTGTGCTGGCTCTGGGTGCTGGCGCACACTCCCTACGGGTGGCCGTGATGAATGCCTTCTTCCGCGCCCTGGCCCGTGCGTTCATGCGCCTCTGCTTTCCGTCGGTGAAGCAGCTTCCGACGGCGCAACTTGCCGCCTGGCTCGGGGACGCAACGCGCCCGCCGCCACTGCTGCTGGATGTGCGCCAGCCGGAGGAATTCGCCGTGAGCCAACTTGTCGGCGCACGGCGGGTGGACTTCTCCACCAACGCTGCGGCGGTGCTCGCGAACGTGCCGCCGGACCAGCCAGTCGTGTGCTACTGCGCGGCGGGATTTCGTTCTTCCATCATGGCGCGACGGCTCGCCCTTGCGGGTCACGTGGAAGTGTTCAACCTCGAAGGCGCGATTTTCGACTGGGCGAGCGAGGGCCGCCCGCTCGTCAACGCGCGCGGCGCAACACGGGAGGTTCATCCGTTCAACTGGATGGGACGACTGATGCTGCCGCGTGAAAACTGCGCGCAAGTTTCGCACTTGCGGCACTGAGCCGGAACGGGGCATTGCCAACGGGAGTTGGTTGGCTACGCTCCCCGTGTGTGGGCCACCGATCCCGTGGCCGCCCAGAGGCGATTTTTCCGTGCCCTATTCGCATCCGCAACGCATTGATAAACAAACCGCGCTCCGGCGCTTTCCGCATCTCCTGCCCGGCGCGCTGGTGCTGGC
>RFVF01000062.1 GCA_009922615.1 Pseudomonadota bacterium | reverse complement strand
TTCAGGAACGCGCTGTCGCGCATCGTCTCGTAGATGCCGCGCTCGTCGCGGATCGTGTCCGTGGCGAACTGGATGATGGGGCACGGCTCGATGTCGCCCTTCGGCCCGATGTGGTGCGAGACGCCGGTGGACATCGGGCAGAGCGCCTGGCCCTCGCCGTCGTAGTAGGCGTCAATGATCGCGATGGGCAACCGCGCGCGCATTTCGGTGACGAACTTCCGCACGCGCACGAGCTGGTCGGGCCGCAACGCAAGCGCCATGTTCATCTTCGGGCCGACGGGCCGGTAGGTATGATACCAAGCGTAGTGGACGCCTCGGTTGATGAGGTGCTGGAGCCACTCCTCGGTGAGCAGCTCGTCAATGTTCGTCTGGCAAACGCTCGTGGCGACACCGGTGAGAATGCCCTCCTTGAGGCAGTGGTCGAGGCCGCGCAAGGTCTTGTTCAGCACGTCCTTCTTGCCGCGCCGTTCGTCGCTGACCACCTCGCGGCCCTCAATGGAGATAAGCGGCGTGCAGTTGCCAATCTCGCGCAAGCGCTTGGCCACCTTCTCGGTGATGAATTGGCCGTTGGTGAAAATCTGGAAGTAGCAGTCCGGGTGCGCCGCGAGCAGGTCGAGAAGCTGCGGGTGCATGAACGGCTCGCCGCCGAGGATGCCGAAGAAGCTGTTCCCGTGCGCCTGCGCGTCCTCGATGGTGCGGTTCAGGGTGGCGAGGTCAATGGCGTCCTTCTCCTCGACATCCACCCAGCAGCCCTGGCAGCGGAGATTGCAGGAGTTGATGATGGAGAGGTAGAGGAACGGCGGGAACGTCTCGCCACGCTTGAGCCGGCGCTTGAACCGCTCGACGGAGAGCATGCCCTTCACGCCGAAGTTCCAGACAAACTTGGCGATGCAGCGCTTGTCGGCGGAGCGGAGGGTGCGGAGGGCGAGGGCGGGGAGCATAGGCTATTTCATGGGCGGCTTTCCCGCCTGCTGTAGCTTCGCGTTCAACGCATCTCGTTTCTTCTTCAGCACAGCAGGCTGAACAAAGTAGAAGTCGAAAAGACCTTCAAGGACATCAAGATTCCATTCCGCCTCGCCAGCGCCAACAGGCAACACCTCTCCTGAAGAGGTGCTTTTCATTGGGTGCGCAGCAAAGTTGCCGATGTTCCGGATTGCATCAATTGATTCAGCAATGTGCGAAGGTAGCTTCCCGCTGTCTATTGCCTCTTGGATTTCGTTCGCTAGATTACCCGGTTTTACCTTCGCAATTTCTCGCAGAAGATGTTGCAGGCATCGACGGCTCAATGCAGCACTTGCTTTCGGACTATCACCAATTACCAGGCATGCTTCGCGAAAGTCCTCTGCGAATGTGGCAGGGACTTCAGGTGGCGGCGGTGGCCTATTGGCCACCCTAGGGCGGACTAAGTAAGCTTGCTTCTGTCCTTGTCGGTAGAAGCTTCCATTCTGGGCTTGTCCGACGTCGTAGGCTCCGATTGCCAACACCATCCTTTTACAAGCTGGACAGTCCTGCTTTAGCAGAACCCATTCACCATCACGGTCTCTGCCCAAGGATGTCTCGATTCGATTGTCGTGAAACTCAGTGAGACAGTGCGGACATTTCATTTAACCACCTCAGATTGCTTCGCCAAAGCCGCCTGCGCCTTAGCCTTGGCCTCTTCCGCCCGGCGCATGATTTCCTCTGGGGAGGGCAGGCTCATCAGGACTTCCTGCGGGATGTCGCTGGCGGCGCTGGCGAGTTTGGTGAGGCATTTCTGGCGCTCGGCCAGGGCTTTCTTGTCGTCGCGCTCCTTGCTGAAGCGGGCCTTGGCGGCGTCGCTGCGCTGGCGGAGCTGGGAATAGACGTCGCCGCCGAGGAGTGAGGAGATGTCGATTTTCATCTTCTCCTTGCCCAGGTCGGAGTCCTGCACCACGTCGCCGTTGATGGGGCCGGCCTTGTATTTCGGGAACATGATGGCGGCCTCGGGGCAGACGCGCGAGCAGGCGGGGCAGTTGGTTTTGCAGTTGTCGTGGTTCTGCGCCTGGATTTTGTTCTGCTCGTCCACGCCATAGACGCCGAAGAGGCAGAAGCTCAGGCACTGCATGCAGTTCGTGCAGCGGTCGTAGTCAATGACCGGGAACCACGGCTTCCACTCGCCGTGGCGCGCGGCGCCGGTCTCGGTCTGGACGGCCTCGGCGCGCTCGGCGATGCTCGGGGCGTCGAGGCCGGTGATGTCCTGGAAACGCACGGTGGTGCCGGCGGTCACGCCCTCGGCCTCGGGCGTGCGCCCGGCGAACTGGCCGAGCACGAGCAACGACCCGCGCTCATGCGGCGCGACGCGTCCGCCCGCAACGGCGCGGGTGACGGCAAAGCCCTTCTCCAGCAGCGCGGTAAGAGCGGAGAATCGGTCGGGCGCGGTCAGCGACAGCGTGTCGGCGCCTTCGTAGAGGACGACGCGGAGGGTGGCAGCAGAGGTCAACGACATGGCCGGAGTATTCAGTGAACGGCGTTCAGAGTCCAGTCACGCGAGGCATCGGTGAATGGTGGGTGGAATACAGCCGAAGGATGTGGTGGAGATTGCAATTTACTCCGCCTGCGCAACCGCGCCCCAGCTCTCAGCTTTGGTCGGCGAGATTAGGACGGAAACTTCCATATTGTTGACCCGATTTTCCTGACCCATGCGGTTGAGTTGGCCGCTCCGGCTTCGGCATTGGCAAACGCACTGTGCCTGCCTAACTTCCCGCTCATGTCATTAAATCGCCGCCGTTTCTTCACACGCTCCGGGCTGCTGGCAGCCACTTCACTCGCCG
Organism: Pseudomonadota bacterium; assembly: GCA_009922615.1. Taxonomy (GTDB): domain Bacteria; phylum Verrucomicrobiota; class Verrucomicrobiia; order Limisphaerales; family SXTU01; genus SXTU01. The sequence continues at coordinate 25,457 of RFVF01000062.1, read as the reverse complement.
CGCCGGCCGCCGTCCGCGCCGCTGCGCCAGGCAATGCCGCGCCGGGCCAGCAGCCGCGCCACATCATCCACATGGTCGCCGACGGCATGGCGATGGCGACGCTTTCAATGGCCGATCACCTGTCACGCGCGGTGCGCGGCCGCGGCCTCTCGTGGATGAATCTCTACAACCAGCCCGGCACCGTCGGCTCGTTCATGGACGTGCGCTCGCTGAACTCCCTCGTCACCGATTCCTCGGCTTCCTCGTGCGCGTGGGGCAGCGGCTCGCGCATCGTCAACGGCACCGTCAACGTCCTGCCCGATGGCACGGTCCTCACGCCGCTCTACACGCTCTTTGGGCAGCAGGGATGGAAACGTGGGCTCGTCACCACCACGGAAATCACCCATGCCACGCCGGCTGGTTTCGCCGCCAGCGGGCTCAAACGCGAGGCCGCCGAGAGCATTGCCGTGCAATACCTGGAACGCGGCATCGAAGTCCTCCTCGGCGGTGGACAAAAGTTTTTCGACCCCGCCAAGCGCAAGGACAAGCGCGACTTGGTGCCCGATTACAAAAGCGCCGGTTATCAGGTGTTCAAGTCGGCCACGGACTTTGCCGCGGCAAAGAACGACGGCAAATGGCTCGGCATTTTCTCCAACAGCCACCTGCCCTTCACAGTGGACTGGAATCACGACGCGAAGCTAAAGGCGAGCGTTCCCCATCTCGCCGAGCTGACGCGCAAAGCCCTCGCGAAGTTGGAGAACGAGAGCCACTTCATCCTCCAGGTCGAGGGCGGCCGCGTGGACCACGGCGCGCATATGTGCGACGCGGTCGCCGCGCTCTACGACCAGGTGGCCTTCGACGAGGCGCTCGACGTGGTGCTCGACTTCCAGAAGCGCCACCCGGATACGCTCGTCGTGATCACGACGGATCACCCGACCGGCAACCCCGGCCTCTGCGGCATCGGCAGCAATTACGGCTTCAGCTCCGCGCTCTTTACGAATGTGCAACGCGTGAAAAAGTCCTTTAGCGAAATCCTCAAAAGTTGGAACGTGCCCGGCCCGGACGCCACACCGCTGGCCAAGGGCGAGGTCGCCAAGCCCATCCAACAAGACCCCAAGGCCATCGCGCAAGCGTTGCGCGAGGCGACCGATTACCAGGTCTCCGAGGAGAAAACCGCCGTCCTCGCGTCCTTCCTCGCGCGCAAGGGCAAGGCGCAGTTCACTTTGATGAACGCCAGCGTCGCGCAGCTCGGCCAGCTCATGGCGAATCATCTCGGCATCGGCTGGACCGGCACGGCGCATTGCTCGGACTTCGTGCCGCTGGTCGCGCTGGGGCCGGGCTCCGAGCGCTTCCGGGGCTTCATCCAGAACACCGATGTGTTCCGCCACTACACGCAGCTCGCAGGGATTGATTTCAAAAACCCGGCTGCGCCCATCAAGGAAGACCTCAAGGTGCCGCAGGACTTGGACAAGGACTTGCAGAAAGAGAAAGAGAAGGAAGCGAAGGAAAAATCCGCTGGCCGCTGGGAACAGCCACATTGGATCGCGGCGTAGCCGGAGCGTCACTCCATGTTCACCGACTGGTCAGGCTGGATCAGCACGCCGATGATGTGGCCCTTTCTGGCCTTCCACATCTGGATGCTCGTGGATGCCGTGCGGCGTGAGGAATGGGTTTGGGCCGTGTTCATCTTCCTGTTCCCGGTACTGAACGACATCCTCTACTTTTTTCTGGTCTATCGGAACGCAGCCGCGCTGGGCACCACCGGCTTCGAGCTGCCCGGCCAGCAAAAGCGTGAGCGCATCGCCGAGTTGGAAAAGCAAATCCACCTACTCGACAAGGCGCACCATCACCTCGAACTCGCCGACATCCGGCTTCGACAAGGCAAATTCAAGCTCGCCGAGGAATCCTATCTTCGCGCGCTCGAACGCGAGCCGCAGGACATCGATGCCCGCGCGCATTACGGCCAATGCCTGTTGCGGCTGGGCCGCGCGGCAGAAGCCCGGACTTACCTCACCGCTGTATGCGCGGAAAACCCCAAGCACGACTACGGCTATTCGCTCATGGCGTTCGCCGAAGCGTGCGCGGCGTTGGGTGACACGAACGGAGCCGCCGCCATCTGGGAACAAGTCATCGCACAACATTCCTACGCCCGCGCCCGCGTCCAGTTTGCCGAATTGCTCGCCGCCAAGGGACAGTCCGAACGCGCCCGTAAACTCGCCGAGGAAGTTCTCTCCGAGGACAAGCACGCTCCCCGCTACCAGCAGCGGGCCGAGAAACCCTGGGTGTCCCGCGCCCAGAAGCTGTTGCGGCAACTGCGTGGATAAGGCCCTCGGCAACCTCCCGCAAGAAAAAGGCTTCCTCCGCGTTTGCGCCGGTCTATCCTAGCGTCATGGGAATGCGACGCGAGGCGCGGGAACGTGCCGTCCAGTTTCTCTTTCAGTGCGACATGAACGCCCCGGACCAACTGGACGGGGCGCTGGACCAGTTTTGGGATTCGCAGCGCCGCGCCGCGCTCGCGCAGGCCTCCGATGGCAAGGCCACGTGGGGCGAGCAAGTCGAGCTCCCGCCGCCCACCACCGCCGAGGCCGCCCTCCGCCTCTTCGCCGATCCGCTCATCAAGGGCACGCTGGAACATCGCACCGAGGTGGATGCCGTCATTCAAAAATTTGCCAAGAACTGGGACATCGGCCGCATGGCCACGGTGGACCGGAACATTCTGCGCCTCGCCATCTACGAAATGCTCCACCGCGACGACATCCCGCCCGTCGTCAGCATCAACGAGGCGGTGGACATCGCAAAGAAGTTCTCCACCGACGACAGCGGGAAGTTCGTCAACGGCATCCTAGACAAAGTGCGTGGCGAGCTGATGCGGCCCGCGCGTGGTCCCGGCGGCAAACCCTGACTCGACCATCATGTTCGCTGACCTGCACATGCACACGACCTTCTCCGACGGGACGTTCTCCCCGGAAGAGATGGCGCAGGCGGCACAGCGGCATCAACTCGCCTGCGTGGCGCTCACGGACCACGACACGATCGCCGGCTGCGCGCGGATGGCAGCCGAGTGCGCGCGGCTGGGCATCGAGTTCGTGAACGCTACCGAGCTCACCGCTGAGATCGACGGCGTGGAAGTCCACATCCTCGGCTACTTCATCGATCTGGTTGACGGGCACTTCCTCGCGAACCTCGTTAAGTTCCAGCACGCGCGACAGCAGCGCATTCACGAAATGGCCGCCGCGCTCCAGCGTCACGGCGTGCCGCTCCAGGCCGAAGCTGTCTTCGCCATCGCCAAGTGCGAATCGCCGGGCCGGCCACACGTCGCGCGCGCGCTGGTGCAGGCCGGGCTTTGCCGGACCATGGACGAAGCCTTCGAGCGCTATCTCAAGAAGCACCGCCCCGCGTGGGTGCCGAAGTTCAAGATTTCCGCCTTCGACGCCATCGAGTTGATCCACCACGCCGGCGGAGTCGCCGTCATCGCGCACCCCGCGCTCAACAAGTGCGACGACATCATCCCGCCGCTGGTCGAGGCGGGCATCGACGGCATCGAATGTTTTCACACGCGCCACTCCACGGCGGCGAGCGAGCACTACATGCTCATGGCCGAGCAGCTTGGCCTGGCCATCACCGGCGGCTCCGACTGCCACGGCATGAACAAGGGCAAACCGCTCATGGGCGGGATCAAGCTGCCGGTCAGCCACGTCCGCCAGTTGGAGGCGCGCGCTCGGGCGATTCGCGAAAAGGCTTTGGCGGCGTGAGTTGATTCAATCCACCGGAGGCTCGTCCGGGCCTCGTTCACGTAACCCGCACCACGTTCTCGCATGGGATTGTTCTCCAAGATCAAAGAGGGGCTGCATAAAACCGCCGCCAAGCTCGGCCACGAGATCAAGCGCATCGTCACCGGTTCGCCCAAACTGACCGGCCAGACGCTGGAACAGCTCGAACACGCCCTCCTCGCCGCCGACCTCGGCATGGCGATGACGCAGCAGATTCTCGCAGCGGTGAAAAAGGCTTACGAGTCGCAGGGCAGCGCGGGCTTGGACGTCTTCGCCATCGCGACCGCGGAAGTTGAGCGCAGCCTGTCTTCCACCAACGCAACGCTCCATCATCATGCCGGTGCGCTTACCGTCGTCTCCATTGTCGGCGTCAACGGCACCGGCAAGACCACGACCTCCGCCAAGCTCGCGCACCTGCTCCAGTCGCAGGGCAAGCCCGTCGTCCTTGCTGCTTGTGACACTTTCCGCGCCGCTGCCATTGAGCAACTCAAGCTCTGGGGCACGCGCCTTAAGGTCGAGGTCATCGCCGGCGCTTACAACGCCGACCCTGCCGCTGTCGCGCACGATGCGATCACCGCTGCGAAGGCACGCGGCGCGAGTTACCTGCTCGTGGACACCGCCGGCCGCCTGCACACCAAGAGCAACCTGATGAAGGAATTGCAGAAGGTGCATCGCGTGATGGGCAAGCAACTCCCCGACGCGCCGCACGAAGTCTTGCTGGTCCTCGATGCTACCACCGGCATGAACGCGCTCCAGCAGGCGCGCGAGTTTCACAAGGCCGTCACGCTCACCGGCCTCGTCATCACCAAGCTCGACGGCACCAGCAAGGGTGGCATGGTCGTGGCGATCCAGAAGGAACTGGGCCTGCCCATCAAGTTCATCGGCGTCGGCGAGCAGCCGGACGACCTCCAGCCCTTCGACGCGAAGCAGTTCGCGGCGGCGCTCTTCAGCGAGAAGTGATGGGTTTGTTCACGGCGTTCAAAGCTGCATCGCCGCGCAACAGCCGCTCCAAGTCTGCACAGACCGCCTCGAACGTCCGCGTTTGCGCCTCGTGCGTGAACGAGCCGACATGCGGCAAGAGGATGACGTTGTCCATCGTCTCGAAGGCGCTCCGCTCCTTGGGAGGCTCGACTTCGCGCACATCCAGCGCTGCGCCGGCGAGCTGACCGCTTTGCAAGGCTGCGAGCAACGCGACCTCATCCACCACACCGCCGCGCGAGCTGTTCACGAAGAACGCGCCGCGCTTCATCGCAGCGAAGGTCCGCTCGTTGAACATCCGTTTCGTCTCCGGCGTGAGCGGCGAGTGAGTCGTGACGAAGTCGGCTTGAGCCATAGCTTCCTCCAGCTTCAGGCACAGCGTCGCTCCCGTATCAGCCAAAGTCGCGTCGCCCGGCTTCACGAACGGATCGAACACCAAGAGCTTGAGACCAAATACCGCCGCGCGCTTCGCCACCATCTTCCCGATGCGACCGAAACCGCAGATCGCAAGCGTCTTCCCCGCCAACTCGATGCCCGTGCAGCCGCGCCGGTCCCAGCCGCCGGCCTTCGTCGAGCGGTCGGCCTGCGGGATCTTCCGCGCCAGCGCGAGCAGCAGGCCTATGGTGAGTTCCGCCACACTCACAGCGTTCGCATCCAGCGGTGCGATGACCGTGATGCCCCGCTCCGTCGCGGCCTTGAGATCTATGTTGTCCAACCCCACGCCCACGCGCCCAACGCCGATGAGCTTCGGCGCGGCGGCCAGCACGTCGGCTGTGAGCTGCGTCTGGTTGCGCACCATGACCGTGCGCGCATCCGCCAACGCCGCCTTCAACTGCGTCGCGTCCCTCCACAGTGCCGGCTCGCGCACGACGGAGAACTTCCCGGCCAGCGCATCAATCGCCGGTGCTTGCAGGTCTTCGGTGATGAGGATGTCCATAAAGTTCGGGAGGGCCCAGTTCCATCTCGGTCCAAACTTGATGTTCGAAACTAGGCCCAGCCACGATGCATCTCCAAAAATGTCCGCTGCAATTTCTGATATCGAGAACGAACATCTCCAAAAATTTCGGGTTCTAAGTCAAAACGCTCATAGTGCTCGACAAAATAGCCACAGGTGTCGGCAAGCTGGTCAGCAATGGGAACCAACTCCTCCGCTTCATGCTCCAATCTGAATTCCAAAATGCCAGCCAGACAATCAGCAATCGCTGAATCTCCCGACGCTGCGTCGCTTTTGGCATAGCGAATAGCAGCCTGAACATAAAAGCGGAACGCGCCAACCCCCATGAACATCAAATCTTCTTGGTAATAGAGCGAATTCTCGCGAAACAAAACCTCTGCTTGTTCTAATGTCTTGCCAAGAAAATGTTCACACGCACTTCGCTCATCGAGTGAGTCGTAAACATTGATGTCTTGACGGCTAGGAAGTGTCATGGCGCGGGATTAGTCCAACAAGGCCGCGAGGTAGTGCGTCGCTACGGCTAAATCTTCTCCCACTCAATCGACTTCGTGCAATCCACGCGCGGCAACTGCTCGCGCACGGCTTCGGGATATTTCTGCGCCGCGCCGGTGTTGAAGACCACGATGCGCTCGGTCGGCTTGATCTTGCCTTCCTTGAGCAGCACTTCCAACGCGCCGAGGCAGACGGCGGTTTCCGGACAGAGCGCGATGCCTTCGCGCGACGACGCGAGTTGCATCCACTTCGGGATGTCCGCCTCCGGCGTCGCGAGCGCCACGCCGCCGCTGCCGCGCACGGCGTCGAGGATCATGAAGTCGCCTACCGCCGCAGGCACGCGGATGCCGCTGGCGATGGTCGCGGCGTTCTCGAACTTCTTCGCGAACCGGTCGCCCTTCTTGAACGCCTCGGCGATGGGCGCGCAGCCGGTGCTCTGGCAGGAAATCATCCGCGGCTTCTTCGTCGACTTGAGCCAGCCGAGCGCTTCGAGTTCGGCGAAGGCCTTCCACATACCGATGAGGCCTGTGCCGCCGCCGGTCGGGTAAAGGATCACGTCGGGCAACTCCCAGTCGAACTGCTCGGCGAGTTCGAGGCCCATCGTCTTCTTGCCCTCGATGCGATAAGGCTCCTTGAGTGTGGAGACATCGAACCAGCCTTTCTTCGCCTTGCCTTCGCCCACGATGCGGCCGCAGTCCGTGATCAGGCCGTTGACGAGGAAGGTCTTCGCGCCCGCAAGGAAGCACTCCTTCTGGTTGATGACTGGCGTGTCCTCCGGCATGAACACATACGCCTCCATGCCCGCGCGCGCAGCGTAGGCGGCCATCGCGCCGCCCGCGTTACCGGCGGTCGGACAGGCGACCCGCTTGGTGCCAAACCCGTTCGCCATTGTGATGGCCATCGCCATCCCGCGCGCCTTGAAGCTCCCCGTCGGCAGACGGCTTTCGTCCTTTACAAAGAGGTGCTTCACGCCGAAATGCGCCGCCAGCCGCTTGGTTTCGAGGATGGGCGTGATAGTCTCGGTGAGTGAGACGATCTTGTTCGGGTCGCGCACAGGCAGCATCTCGAGGTAGCGCCAGATGGTTGGCGGGCGACCAAAAAGCGCCTTCTTGGGGAAGTTCTTCTTAAGCGCGTCGAGGTCGTATTTCACCCAGAGCGGCTTCTGGCAGGCCGGGCAGAGGTTGTGGACCTTATCCGCGTCGTAGCGCGTGACGCAGTTCGCGCATTCGAGGTGGGTGACGAAGTTCATGTGCGGATGTTGTGGCGAAGGTGAAGCGAGTCGAGCGTAAAACCGACCGACATCTCTGATGGCGATGGAGCGCAGTGAAAATTCGATTACCACGCCGCGCCGCTCTCTGCCATTCTGCGCGACGTGAAGCCCGTTCAACCGAACGCAACAGCGCCCACCCACGCTATTGGAGGACACCATGTTTGTTAACACCGTATTGTTCGTGCTGCTGGCCATCCTTTGGTCCAAATCGCGGGAGTCGCGCGAAGAGCAGGAGCGCCTCAGCAAATTGGCCAAAGACCTGGAACGACGGCTGGATTGGAACGAGAAAGAGCTGGCCACACTGCAACAAAGGGTTGCTGAGCGCTCCGTGTTCCCGGCGGACCACGAGGCGACTCCGCCAGTTCAGGAGCAGGCCAAGGCCCAGGCTACGCTGCAAAAGCTCACTGCTGCGAACGCGCCGGCGCAGACGCCACCGCCACCGCCCATTCCGGCGGAGGTCAAAGCACCTGCATCCACACTTCATCCACCACCACAGAGTTCAGCGGCTTCTGTTCCGAAACCCAAGCCCGTGGCGCCCGCCCCGGTTGCGGCCCCTCAGCCTGCGTTCAACTTCGAACAGTTCCTCGGCGTGAAACTGTTCGCGTGGCTCGGGGCCTTCATCGGCTTTCTGGCCGTGGCTTTTGCGCTGAAATATTCCTTCGATCAAGGCTGGGTGAGCCCCGCCGTGCGTGTTGCCGGCGGACTGATCGCAGGGATCGCTCTGCTGATCGGTGGACTCAAACTAAACCGAGATCGTTACGCCGTCACCGTCCAATCCCTCTGCGGCGCGGGCATTGTCGTGCTCTACGCAGACCTGTTCACCGCACACGCGTTCTACAAGCTCATCGAGAGTTCCACGGCGACTTTCCTGTTGATGTCACTCGTCACGACGGTGGCGTTCTTCCTCGCGGTGCGACTGAACGCCCAACCCGTCGCCATTCTCGGCTTGCTCGGTGGCTTCCTCACGCCCGTGCTCATCAGCACCGGACAGGACAATCCGCTCGGCCTCTTTGGCTACATCACACTGCTGGATGTCGGCCTGCTTGCTGTCGCACTGCGGCAGCGCTGGCTGCATCTCACGCTGCTGGCGGGCGTAGCCACCGTGGTGATGCAACTCGCGTGGGCGGGCAAGTTCTTCGCGGTCGAAAAAATCGGCGTCGCGATGACCGTCTTCCTTTTTTTCAGCGCGCTGTTTTTTGCGTTCTTCAGCATCGTCCATCGCGTGGTCGCACAGGCGGCTGATGAAGCAGAGAAGTGGAGTTCCTACGCTGCCGGGCTGATGCCGTCGATCGGTCTGCTCTTCGCCTGGTTCATCTTCGCGCATCCCTATCGCGAGCTGGGTGAACGGCCCGGCCTGATGTTCTCGTTCATTTTCCTGCTGGATCTCGCCCTGCTCGGGATGGCGTGGACGCGCCACAAACTGCGCCCGGTGCAGTTGCTGGGCGGCGGCGCGGCCTTCCTTCTGTTGATGGTGTGGACGGGCAGCTTCCTCACCAACGCCCTGCTCAACTGGTCGCTCGGGTTCACGCTCTTGTTTGCTGTGCTGCACGCGGTCTTTCCTGTCGTGCAACAACGCCTTCAGCCAAATCTCTCGCGCGTGTGGTGGATGCACCTCTTCCCGCCCGTCGCCCTGCTGCTGGTGCTCATCCCACTCTTCAAGCTCGAAGCACCCTCGTTCCTCGTCTGGCCGGTCGTGATGCTGATTGACGTGGTAGCCATCGGCGTCGCGGTCTTGACCGGGTCGCTCCTCGCCGTCTTCGCCGTCTTCGCACTCACGGTGCTGGCGACGGGTGTGTGGATGTTTCATCTGCCGCCGCAGGTGCCGGAGGTTTCCCTGGTGCTGCTGGTGATTGGCTTTTTCACATTGTTCTTTGTAGTCGCGGCGGTGTTCGCGGTGCGGAAGTTCTTCAGCAAGCTGGTGGCGAACCCGGCGGCTCCAGCCAGCGGCGGCACGCCGATGACCTCGTCGCTTTCGCCGGAGATGGTCACGCAACTCTTTTCGTTCGCGGCGGCCATGCCGTTCCTCCTGCTCACCATGACGGTCGCGCGGCTGCCGCTGGCGAATCCCTCGCAGCCATTCGGGCTCGCGGCGGTGCTGGTGGTGCTGCTGCTGGTCGGAGTGCTGCGCTACTTTGAAATCAACCTGCTCGCGGGCGTGGCGCTCGGCTCGGTGCTGGTGATGGAATACGCGTGGCACCTCAACCACTTCGCGCCCGACCACGCCGGCGTGGCGCTGGCGTGGTATCTGGTGTTCCCGGCGATGTTCTTCATCTATCCGTTCCTGTTCCGGTTCAAATCGAACGTCCTCGGCGAAGTGAAGTTTCTCTGTCCGTTCTGCCAGCAGCGCCTGAGCGCCAATGCGGATACCGCGTTCGCCACGCTGGCGTGCCCCTCGTGCCAGAGCAACATCCAGGTGCCCGGCAGCGTGACGAAGATGGTGCCGTGGGTTGCCGGGGCGCTGGCATTGCCGCTCCATTTCCACCTCATCTACGACGTCATCAAGCGCGCGTGGCCGAACGATTTCCTCGGGCTGGTTCCCGCCCTGCTCGCCGTGCCCTGCCTCGTCAGCGTTGTGTGGCTCGTGCGCCGCGTCCCGGTGACCATCGCGGCGCGCAACTCGTTGCTCGCGCTGTTCGGCGGAGTCGCGCTGTTCTTCATCACGCTCATTTTCCCGATCCAGTTCGATAAACAATGGCTCACCGTCGCGTGGGCGTTGGAAGGCGTCGCGTTGCTCTGGCTGTTTCACCGCGTGCCACACCCGGGCCTGCCGCTGGTGGGCGTCGTGCTGCTAGGTGTGGCCTTTGTCCGGCTGGCGTTGAACGGCGAAGTGTTAAGCTACCACCCGCGCAGCAACACGCCCATTTTCAACTGGTATCTCTACACCTACGGCATCGTGACGATCTGCCTCTTCGCCGCCGCGCGACTGCTCGCCCCGCCGCGCGAGAAGGTGCGGGGAATGAACGTCCTGCCCTTGCTCTACAGCCTGGGCACCGTGCTCGCATTCATTCTGGTTAACATTGAGATCGCCGACTACTTCAGCGAGGGCACGCGCACGACCTTTGAACTGTTTGGCGGCAACCTGTCGCGGGAAAAACAGCTTGGTCGCGACATGACCTACTCACTCGCGTGGGCGGCCTTCGCCTTCGTCGTGCTCGTGATCGGTTTCAAACGGCGAGTTGTGGGGGCGCGTCGTGCGGGCATGGTGTTGCTCAGTGTGACGCTGCTGAAACTGTTCCTGCACGACCTATGGCGACTCGGCGACCTTTACCGCATCGGTGCGCTGCTTGGCCTCGCGATCGTGCCCATACTCGTCTCGATGATTTACCAAAAATTCCTCGCCACCGAAGCGGAGCGGAAAACCCCCGCGCCGCCTTCCATTGATCCGAATCAACCCCCAGCCAACCCATGAACCGCCTCGCTTCCACTTGGCGATGGAAACCCGGCCTGGCCGCCGCAGCCATCCTCGCGCAACTGCTCGCCACCGGCCCGGTGCGTTCCGCCGAACTCCCCGCTGCCTGGAAAAACTTCCAGCCAGTCACCCTCGCGCAGCCCGGCCTCGTCCGATTCTCAGTGCCGCTGGAGACGCTGGATGCCGCACGCTCCGGGCTCGGCGACCTGCGCATCCACGACGCACAGGGGCGGGAGATCCCCTTCGACCTCGAACGCCCGGTGCAACGCGCGGTGGTGACGGCGATCCCACGCAAGTTCACTTCCACGATCGCAAGTAACGCGACCGTTGCCCTCCTCGAAACTGGCCTCACGCAACCGGTGACGGGCGTGACCTTGCAGACGCCGGCGACCGATTTCCTCAAGGCCGTGCGGGTGGAAGGCAGCAGCGACGGTCGCTCGTGGGCGATAATTGCCGATGGGCTGCCGATGTTTACTCTGCCAAACGGGGCGAGGGAATTGCGCGTGACCTTCGCGGCCGGCGTCTGGCCACATTTGCGCCTGACCCTCAATGACCAGCGCGCCCAACCCATCCCGCTGACCGGGGCCGTGCTGCATCCCGAGATCGCGGAGGCCGCGCCCGCTGAACCGCTCGGCGTGGAAATCACCGAGCGCGCCGAGACCGACCGCGAGACGCGCCTCACGCTTCGCCTCAATGGTGGCAACGTCACACTCGCGGGCCTCACGCTCATCACCTCAGACCCCTTGTTCTCTCGCCGCGTCACCCTGGCGCAGCGCAGTGTGAGCGAAGGCGAGGTGCGCGAAACCGTCATTGCCACCGGCCACGTGTTCCGCTTTGCACTCGCTGGCCAGCCCGCCGTGTCGAATGCCACCTTCGCCGTGGATGTGCCGGTGCCGACGCGCGAGCTGTTGCTGACCGTTCACAACGACGACAACCCGCCACTCGGCCTCACCACTGTTCAAGCCATACGCCGCCCGGTCTTCGCGCTGTTGCTCAACGACCACCCCGGCCCGCTGAATCTCCTCGCAGGGAATGCGCTGTGCCCCGCGCCGCAATACGACCTCGCATTGCTGCGTCGCGATTTGCGCACCGTGCCGGTCGTGCCCGTGCAGGCCGGCGCGTTGACGGTGAACGCGGCCTTCAACGCGCCTGATCCGCTCGCCCAACTCGCCGCCGGTGCCACGCCGCTGGATGTGAGTGCATGGCGCTTCCGCAAGGCCGTGCGGCTCGTCGCGCCCGGCATCCAGCAGTTGGAACTCGATCTCGAAACGCTGGCCCACTGCACGCCGGACTTCGGTGATTTGCGCATCGTGACGCGCGACCAGCAGGTGCCGTTCATCCTGGAGCGGACAGCGATCCAACGCAGTTTCTCCGTGACCGTCGCGCGCGACGATGACCCGAAGCGCCCCCGGACGACCCGCTGGAAGTTGACGCTGCCACACAAGTCACTTCCCCTCACGCGTCTCACCTGCGAAACCGCCGCACCGCTCTTTCGTCGCGAGGCCGTCGTTTATGAGGAACGCGCTGATTCGCGTGGGGAGAAACACCGCGTCACGCTGGGCACCGCGTCATGGGTGCGCACGCCGGAGCTGAAGGCCGGCAAACTCGTCATCACGCTAAGTCAGGCCCCGGCCACAGACCGCCTCACACTCGAAGTGGAGAACGGTGACAATCCGCCGCTGGACCTGACAACCTTCATTGCCTGGCACACCACTGCACGACTGCTGTTCCGCACCGCCGAGGGCAGCGCCCCGGCGCTGTATTACGGCCACCCTCGGGCAACTTTTCCGCGCTATGATCTGGATCTGGTGGCCCGGCAAATCTTCCTGGCGCAAAAGGCGCAGGCGAAGCTCGGACCGGAAGAGGCGTTGAAATCAAAGCCGCTGGCCGAATCACTCGCCGGCAGCCGGGGGAACGCGCTCTTCTGGGGCGTGCTGGCGGGGGTCGTGGTGCTGCTGCTCTTCGTCCTGAGCCGCCTGTTGCCCAAGCCGCAATAGTGGTAAAGGTGACAGCTTCTCTCCGGGCAAAAGAAAAAGCCGCGCGGAAAGCCGCGCGGCTTGCGGGAGAGTTGCTGACCAGCCTCAGGCCACGAGCTCCTTCAGCGGCGTGCCGTTGCGGACGATCATGATCGGGCGGCCGGTGCGGGTCTGGTATTCCTTGCGCGAATCGATGCCCAGCGCGCGGTAGAACGTCGCGGCCACGTCATCAGGCGTGATGGCCTTGTCCTTGGGGCCTTCGCCCTTGGCGTCGGATTCGCCAACGACTTGCCCGCCTTGGATGCCGCCACCACCGAGGAGGCAGAACATCGCGCGGGGATAATGGTCACGACCGCCCCGAGCATTGACCTTCGGGGTGCGGCCGAATTCACCAGTGACGAAGACGCAGGTGGTTTCGAGCAGGCCCTTGGCAGCCAAAGCAGCGAAGAGACCAGACAGACCGGCGTCGAGCGTCGGAAGGTTTTTGTTCTTCAGGGTGTTGAAGTTGTCGCTGTGCGTGTCCCAGCCGCCGAGGCTGACGCTGGTGAAGCGCACGCCGCTCTCGATGAGGCGGGTGGCGAGCAGGCAGCTCTGCGAGAACTGGTCGGTGCCGAAGAGTTTGGTGATGCTTTCGGATTCCTTGCCGGTGTCAAAGGCGTCGCGGGCCTTGCTGGAACGCATCATGGCGTAGGCCTTCTGGCCGAACTGGTCCATGCCGGCGAGGAGCTTGTCGTCCTTGCCGAACTCGCCAAACGCGTTGTCGTAGCGGGCCACGAGGTTCTGGCGACGATCCACGTCTTCGATGGTGACGCCGTTCTTGAGGGCGAGGCCGCGGACTTCGAGGGCCTTGCCGGGCTGCGGGGAACCACCGGTCTCAAACGGGCCGTATTCCACGCCGAGGTAGCCGGTGGCGTTCTCGCCGAGGCTGGGGACGGCGACGAAGCTGGGGAGGTATTCCGTGCCGCGAATCTCCTTGGCTACAACCGCGCCGTAGTGCGGGTAGTTGAGGGAGGGCAGCGGGCGGTTGCCGGTGTTCATGTAGCGCGTCCCGAGTTCGTGGGCCGCGAGGGTGTGGCTGACGCCGCGCAGGATGGCGAACTTGTCGGCACACTTGGCGAGCTTGGGCAGGTGCTCGGAGATCATCACGCCGTCGGCGTTGGTCTTGATGGGCTTGAACTCCCCACGATGCGTCTCGGGCGCGTCGGGCTTGAGGTCAAACGTGTCCATGTGGCTGGGACCGCCGCCGAGGCGCACGAAGATGGCGGCCTTGCCCTTGGTTTCGCTGACCGCGCCTTGGCTGCTCAAGGCGAAGTAGTCGCTAAGGCTGAGGCCGACGCCGGTGAGGGCACCGACGCGCAAAAAGTCGCGGCGAGCGACTCCGTCACAGGTGATATGAGTGGACATGTTTGTTTCTGAGTTTTGGGTTCTGACTTAAAGGGTGGCTTAGTGATTCACCATGAACTCACGGGTGTTGAGCATGGCCCAGAGGAGTTCGCGGACGCCTTCGGCGGGGGATTTGGCGGCGGCGAAATCGGCCTTGGCCTTCTCGATCTCGGTGGCCGTGGGCGGACGGCTGACGGTGCGCAGGAAAACCTGATTGATGAACTCTTCCTGACTCACAGGGCCGCGCTTTTGCGCAAGTTCAAGACTGGCCTCGGCTTTGGTGAGACGTTCCTTCATGTCCTTGAGTTGAGCTTCCAGCTTCTCCTTCTTCGGCGGGTTCTGGGCGAGCTGTTCTTCCAGCTTCTTCACGGCCGGCGCGAGCTTGGCAATGCTGTCCTTCAACTTCTCCGGGGTGGACTCATTGCTGGTCAGCCGACGGACTTCCTCGACGTAGGCGGAACCACGCGCCTGTTCGAGCGTGTTGAGCAACTCGGGGTCGTTGCGAGTGAAGAGCGTCTGGAGCAGCGTGGGGTCCGTGGTGCGTTCGCAGTCGCAGTTGGTCTCCCGCACGGGCTTGCCGAAGATGTTGAGCGAGTAGTTCGAGCCACCGCCCTTGCCGCCCTTGCCGGCGCTGCCAGCGTTGGCGTTCGGGCCGATGGCACGGGTCTCGATCTCATCGCGATACTTGCCAATCTTGTCCGAGGCAAGGGTGGCCTGGGTGATGCCGTCCACGACGAGTTCGGCGGGCAGGCGGCGGATGACGAAGCGGCTGAAGTTCTTCTCGTCGTTCTTGTTGGTCTCGTTGGGCTTCCAAGAACGCTGGTAGGTGGCGCTGGTCAGGATCTCCTTGTGGAGCCAGGCCATGTCGTAACAGTGCTTCACGAAGCCGTCGGCGAGGTAATCCATGAGGTCACCGTTCACGGGCGGGTTGGCGAGGTTCATGTCGTCGGCGGGCTCGACCAGGCCGCGGTGGAAGTAGCTGGCCCACACGCGGTTCACCCAGGCCTTGGCGAAGTAGGGGTTCTTCGGGCTGCGGAGCCACTCCATCAGCGGGGCGCGCGGATCAGGGTATTCGTTGAGCATGACGGCCTCGCCGCCGAGCACCTTCGGAGTCAGCACGCGGCCATCGAAGCCACCCTTGGTCTTCGCGTTCTTGTCGCCACCTTTGCCCGGAGCCACGACCATGGCATAAACTTCCTGCCACGGAGCCGGCTCGCCGGCCTTCACGCGACGATCAAATTCCGTCTGGAGAGCCTTCTGGTTGTTGCCGCCCTTGGGATCAGCGGGGACGGCGTCCTTGATCTCCTTCAAGAGGCTGGCGTAAGTGACGGGCGGCTTGACCTTCTCGCCCTTGTCATCAACGGCGGCTTTCTCACCCTTGGCCACCTTCGCCATCGGCTTGACGCTGCCCGCCTTGGAGCCCGCCGAGCTGACGCCTTCGAAGAAGGCTTGAAACTGCTTGAAGTCGGTCTGGGTCCACTGGTCGAACGGGTGCTTGTGGCACTGAGCACACTCGATGCGCACGCCGAGGAAGCTGTGCGAGAACGCGAGCGCCTTCTCCTCCGCCTTCTGCAAATTCGTCCGGTGCCAGAAATAGGGCATGTTCGGGCGCTCGGCGAAATTCGCAGGCTTTTCGTCACGGAAGTAGCTGGACATCTCCTTCGCATATTCCTCGTAAGTCTGGTCCGGCCGGGTGCGGCCCGTGGCGAGAATGATGCCCGCCATCATCTGGTCGTAAGGCTCGTTCTTGGCGATGCGGTGATACATCCAGTCATACCACTGGCGGCTGAAGCTGGCCCCGTAGTTGCCGCCGTTGCCCATCGCGCCCCGCAGGAGGCGGGGGTTGTTGCCAAGGAAGTCACTCAACTTTGTGGCCCACCACGCAGCGTAGGCGGGTGTCTTGAGCAACTCATCGATTTTCGCGGCGCGCTTGTTGGGCGACTTGTCGCTGAGGAAGGACGTGATCTGGTCCGGCGTGGGCAACGTGCCCGTCACATCCAGCGAAACACGGCGGAGGAATTCAGTGTCCGTGCACAGCTCGCTCGGGACGATGCCGAGCTTCGCAAGTTTGCCCACGACATGTTCATCCACTTTTGAAGTCGTCGCGAGGCGCGGATATTTCGGGCCGACCTTGTCTGAGACGGGCAGCACAACGGGGATGGGATGCACGCCATTGTCGTAAAACGCCACGATGTGCGTATCACCCTTGTCCTTCGCCTCGGCCACGCCGGAGAGCGAGATGGTGGAAACGGAGTCGTCATTCGAGCGGAAGCGCGTGAGCTGCGTCACGTCCTCGATCGTGCCGTCTTTCCAATAGGCGAGCACCTTGAGCTGGACCTTGTCGCCGACCTTCTTGAACACGATTTCCTTGGGGGAAACTTCCAGCCGGTCAAACTCGCCCGTGGCCTCCACGTCGGATTTCGCGCCGCCTTTGATCCACTTCAGCACCGTGTTGTATTCCCACGAACCCTTCTTGAAGCGCTCCTTGCCCTTGTGCGGCTCCTCGTTCGTGCCCTTGGTCAGCAGCAGGCTTTTCTCGGGATGCTCGCGGCTGATGCGCACCTGCTTTTCATCGCCGTCATCCTTGACGGTCATTTGCTCCAGATCCTTCTCAAAGTCGTAGCCGAAGAGCGAGAGGCGGAAGCCGCCGCGCCCTTGGAAGGAGCCATGGCACTCACGACCGTTGCAACCCGCGCGGCTCAGAAGCGGCACCACGTGGCGACGGAAGCTCGGCTCCTCGGCCTTCGCGAGGTCCGCGAACCGCTGCTCCGGCGTGCGGAGCGGGGCATCTTTTGCGATGAGGGGAGCAGTGAGGGCCAGCGCGCCCAGCAAGGTAACGACTACAGTTCGCATATCGGGTGTGAGAACGACGCAACGGGCTCGAAACTATTCATCAACCAGCTCAAAGCTGACCCGGCGCAGCCAACGACAGGTTGGCCAGCCCCGGGACGCTCCGACAGACGCAACCCGAGCGCCAAAGGATACATCGCCACCCGCCACAAAAATGAATGGCTTCCTGCCTGCGGCCAGTCTCAACTCCGCTCATCACATGACCACTCGCCGCCAATTCCTAGCCTCCACCGCTGCCTTCAGCCTCGCTCCCGCCCTCCGCGCCGCCGAATCCCCCACTCCCAATCCGCCGCCGGAGCCCATCATCGACATTCACCAGCACACCCACTACCACAGCCGCACCGACGACCAGATGCTCGCCCATCAGCGCGCGATGGGGGTGACCACCACCATCCTCCTGCCCGCCGGCCGCGTCGTCGAGCGGCCCTCCACGCACAACGGCAAATCCAACGGCCTGGCCGCCCGCTGCACCGGCAACGACGCCGTCGTCGAATTCGCCAAAGCCCATCCCGGCGAATTCCTCTTCGCCGCCAACGAAGTCACCGACCTTCCCGAAGCGAAGCCCGAGATCGAAAAGTATCTCAAGCTCGGCGCGAAGCTCATCGCCGAACAAAAATTCGGCGTGCAATGCGACTCCCCCGAGAGCGAACGCCTCTACGCGCTGGCCGCCGACTACGGCGTGCCCATCCTCTTGCACTTCCAGGAAGGCACCTACAACTCCGGCTTTAAGCGGCTCCCCACGATGCTCAAAAAGTTCCCCAAGACCACCTTCATCATGCACGCGCAAACCACCTGGGCGAACATCGACGCCAACTACGACTGGAAATCTCTCTACCCCGTCGGCCCCGTCGCCAAAGGCGGCCTCACCAGCCAGTATCTCGCCGACTACCCCAACTGCTACGCCGACATGAGCGCCGGTTCCGGCCTCAACTCATTGCTGCGCGATGAGGATCACACCCGCTGGTTCCTCGAAAAGCATCAGGACAAAATCCTCTACGGCAGCGATTGCGCCGACACCCTCGGCCGCGGCCCCGGCTGCCAAGGAGCCGGCACCATCGCCGCCCTCCGCAAATACGCCGCGACCAAAACCGTCGAACGCAAAATCCTCTTCGCGAACTCGAAAAAGCTGTTCCGGCTCTGAGCCGACGAAAGGAATCACGGACCAGCCGCCGGGAGTCGCACCTTCACCTTCGCCAGCAGTTCTTCAATCCGCTCCAGTTGCCCACGCAACTTCGGCCAGTCCGAGTCATCCAATTCGAAGCCCGGCGTCTAGAACCGAAGTTTTCTGACTAGGATTTGGCCGAGGGTTGTTGGGGTTTTTCATAGGTGTCAGTGTCGTCAGTGAGGGGTCATACCGTCACGAGTCGCCGAAGTTGGTGTTCTGCGAGCGAAATCCGGCCATCTGGCAGCTCCACGACCAAGCCTTCCGCTAGCAGGCCATCCAGCACTGGTTCCCACCGCGCGACGCTCTGATCATCAAACGAGCGGTAAAGGTCGCGGAAGGTTGTGTCCCCGAGCTTCTTGAGCTTCGCCAGCACGCGCTGTCGATCTTCCAGTTGCCGCGCGACAAATCGCTCCCGTTCGGCCCGTCCACGCCAAGACAACATCTGCCCGCCGTAGTTGAGGGCCAAGGTGATCCCCGCGATGGCATGCGCTGACTGGAGAGGCTGGTTCACGTTCTCCTCCACCTGGTGCAACACCAAGGCGATCCGCCGGGCCAGTGTCGGCCAGTGCAGCATGAGTTCCTGTTCGGCGACCGGCCTGTCCGCCACTTGCGCGAGCAATTCCTTGTGGAACTGATTCAACAATCGTCGCGCATCCTCGCCGACCGTAACCAACTGCGGCCCACCGGCCCCCCGCTGCTCGAAGAGCCGCCCCACCAATGCCGACCACTGATCGGCCAAGGCGGAAGGAAGCTCGGTCGCCGCAGGCCAGGTGACCGGCGGGTTGCCGAAGTCCACCGCGAGAAATCGGGACGCGAGCTCCGGCGGCAGGGCGGCGATGAATTCATGCAACGCGAGTGCCTGGGGCCGGGCTTCCATGAAGGTGGTGATGACCTCCCGGATTGGCTTTCCGTGCTTGGGCAGGCGGGAGCAGCCAGCGAGCAACCGGAGATAGATCCTAAGGCGCGAGCAATTTCGGTCCGCCTTCAGTCGCGACCAGAAGGCTTCCCACGTTCCGGCGTCATGGACCGTAAACACCGTCCGGTCGAAGCTTCGTTCCAGCGCTGCCTGCAAATCGGCGTAGTCGGGGTCGTTCAGCACGATCACCGCCTGTTGCCGCGCGCGATCGGCGGCGGGTGTGGTAGCACCATCCGGCGCAAACACCCGCGTCGGCTCCGCTTCAGCCCGTTCCCAGAGCTCATCCTGAACCGCGAGCAGCGGAGCCAGGAGTGCCTGCCGTGCCAGCGTGACGGTCGTGCCGACCAGGGCCCGACCACGACCGTGTTCAACTCCGCCGACAGCGGCACGGCGGCACCTTCTACTAGTTGTGCCGGCGGCCCAACGCCGATGAGATCGTTTGGAGCGCGAGCGCAATCCCCACGGCGGACGGCAGCGCGAGTTTGTCCTCCATGGAACGGACGACGGTGTCCAGGAGCGTAGGCAGGACCAGCTGGCTGTCGGGCCAGATTGTCGGCGCCGCTGAGAGAGACGGCTTAATCATGCGCTCTAGGCCGATGGGGGACGACCGCGTTCGCCCTTCGGGTAGAACGGCTCAAGGACAGCCAGAAGTTTGGTCCAGGGGATGACTTCCTCCATGCGCGCCAAGAACTTCTCGCGCCGCGTGACCTTCTTCTTATCCGCAAACTCGGCTTGGGCAAAACTGGTCTGGTGGGTCATGCCTTCCAGTTTAGAAAACACCCACCTCGCCGTATCTAATAAATCGTAAACCCGCGGATTAGATCAGCGTTTGCTTAGAGGTAACTTGTGATGTGCCAGCGCGCCGGGAACTGTCCGGTGATGAACCCACACCGTGAGGGCGAGCAAATCGGCGACGTGACGTAGAACTGGGTGAAGCGCGTGCCCTCACGCGCGAGTCGGTCCATGCGCGGTGTTGGCACGCCCGCACCGCCGTTTGCGCCGAGATCGCCCCAGCCCATGTCATCCACGAGGATGAAGAGGACGTTGGGTTTGGCAGTCGCGCCAAGGTTCACCGTGGCACCACAAATCAGGCAAAGCAGCGACAGGCCATAGGTCAGTCCAAACCGGATCATGCGCGCAGCGTAGGGTGCAACCGTATGGAGACAAGCGGGAGCGCACTACCGCAAGCGGGGCTGGACGCCCAACGTGCCGCGCAAGGTGCCGAGGTAGTCCGGGGCCGAGGCCCAACGCAGCTCTGCCCACGCGAGGTCCAGCCGGTCACGGATGTTGAGCTGGGCAGAAACCATCCGTGTGTTGGCGCGGGCCAGGAACGCTTCGAGATTTTTGACGCGGCGTTGCCAGAGCTTCACGTCGGCGACCTGCTGGGCTTTGAGCCGCTCCGCATACCAGTCGCTCGCGAGCAAAGACTCGCGGGTGAAGAGGGCGCGGATTTCGGGGTGGCTCAACTCGCGGCCCTCGTGTTGGCCGTCGCGCATGATGTGCAACAGCGCGAGCAACGGCGGGCAGGCCAGCTCCACGCCGCCATCGGCGAAATAGTGCGCCGCCACGCCGCGCGCCGTGGTCACGATGTTGTCCACCCCGTCGGCGAAGATGGCGGTGTCCTGCAACTCCGGCCGCAGCATCTCGTCGGTGAAGACGCTGTGCGGGTAGTTGAAAACACGGCCGAAGTAATGGCGGACGAATCGGCCCGTGATGCGCCAGCCCAGCCGGCTGGCGAGCACGCGCTGGCCGTTGAAGTCGAAGTCTTCGCAGCGTTCCAGATAACCCTCGCGTTTCAAAAATTCAGGATCGCGCTCCTCTGGCCCCATGCGGCAGAGCAGCTCGGGCACCAGCAGGCTGATGTCGTGATCCACGCGCACCTTCGGGCCGACGTGGCCGGCGCAGGTGAGCAACACGCCGCTGCCGGTGAGGATGTAGCTCACGAGCGCGGCGTTGAGATCAATGATGGGATGCAGCGCGTTGAACGGCCCCTTGGTCAGCGCGCCTTCGGAGCCCGCGCCAGTCGTGGACGGCGACTTGCCGGTCATGCTGGAGATGAACTCGATGAACAGCTCGGGCAGTTCGAGGTGGTGAATCGGATTGAAGACTGCGAGCGGACGCACGCCGGGCTCGGGGGGATTGTTGCGGCGGCCTGGCAGCACGGCGTTCACCGGCCGGTGCAACGGCTGGCTCGTGGGCAGGCGGCGGAACAGGCGCGTGGCCATTTCCGCCAGGTGGACTTCGCGCGGATGCACGAGGTCCTGACGGTTCTGCAAGTAACGCGGGTTCTTCGTCATCTTCCCGTCCACGAGGCGCGGCTGCGCGGTGGTGACAAAGAATTTGGGCCGGTCCACCTCACGCGCGGCGGCCTTGATGAGCTCGGCCATTGGTGGGGTGAACTTCGTGAAGTTGATGCTGTCCTCCAGCTCACGTTGTGCGTCGGCACGGGTGAGCGGCTGGTAGTTGGAGAAGAAGTTTTTGTCGTAGCCGCGATGAATGGCATCGTCGGGTCGCTGGAACAGGCGATACTCGCAGTTCTGGACGAACTTGAGCGAACGGTTCGCATACGGCGCGACGGCAAAATCGCCGCGTATAAGAAACCCGGTCGTCCCAGAATTGGCTTCTGGCATTTCGATCTTCGCGGGCGAAGCCGCCGGCGGAAGCTTCGACGTCCCATGCGAGGCCTGCGCGGCATGTTGCGGCACCACGACACTCGCGCTGATGTCGTCTTCTTGTTGCAGCTTGGTTGCCGGGTGAAAATCTTTGCGGAGGCTGAACACGCGCCACGCGCCTTCCGCGTCGAAGCCCACGCGCAGATACGTGGTTGAGAGCTTGCGGTTGTCGCACTTGAGTTCGTTGCCCGGCACGCCGTTGACCACGTCCACGCTGAAGTGCTCGCGCCACGCCTTGCCCCACTCGGGCTTGTAGAAACGCTTCACCACGAAGACCAGTTCCTTCACATACTGTGGGATGCTTTCGAGCCACTCGTTGTATTCGTCCGCGTAGTCCTTGGGCGAAGGGGTGAGGAGTTTGATCACGGAGCCGAGGGAGCGCTCGCGCGAGAGCAGCGGGCGCTGGTCCTTGCCGTTGCGCGCGGAATCGCGGAACCGCGACGAGTAGTCGCGCGTGATGAGCTTGGCGACCTTGTCGAAATCCTTCTTGAAGTCAGCGATGAAGACCGGGCCTTGCAGGATCGCGTCGGAGAGCGACTTGGAAATCTCGGACTTCCCGCCGCCGGAGACGGTGCTGGGCTTGTGGCAGAAGGTGCCTTCGCCGCGCGTGCCCACGAGCCGCCAGATGCGGCCGGCGGGCTTCTCCATCTGGATGCGATAACCGCTGGGCCGCACATAAGTGTGCGTGGCGAGGAGTTTGATGCTGTGCGGTCCGCGCTCGTCCGTCCACGTCACGGCTTGGGTGCGCAGGTCAAAGCTCGCGTCCTCGGGGACGTAAATGATGTCCGGGAAGGCCCGGTCCACCGCGTAGCCCTCGGGCTGAAGCTCCATTTGATCCGCGAACACCGCGGCCGCATCGGCGAACGAATGCCCGCGTTGCTGCACATGCACGCCACCGGCGAACTCCTCGCCCAGGTCATAGCTCGCGAAGACCAATGCGCCACCGGCATGCTCTTCCTCGCACCGGCCAAAGAGGTTTGCGGCGAAGCTGATCTGCGTCTTCACCTCTTTCTTGCAGTAGCCGAAATAGTTGTCTGCGATGAGCGTGACGATGATGCCGGACTCGTCGCGCGCGGTGAGCTTGAAGGCCGAGCCGTCGTTGTAGAGTTCGCGCTCATCGCGCCAGCACATGCCGTCGCGGCGCTGGCGTTCGGTGGCCTTGTCCCACGGCGGCAGGCCCGCGTCCTTCTTCGTGATGGTGATGAGATGCGGTGCGAGGATCACGCAGCCGGTGTGGCCGGTCCAATGTTCGGCATCCAGCGCCGCATCGTTCTCCGGCAGGTAGGGATCCCCAGCGTTGCCGAAGATGCTTTCGACGAAGTCGAGGTTGCTCACCAGATTGCCCGGCGCGAAGAAGCGGATTTCCATCGTCCGCTCCGCGCAAAAGCCCGGCACGGCGGGACACACGAGCGGACGCAAGAGCAGCGAGACGAAGCATTCCGCCGCATCGGCCTGCGAGGCGGTGAACGGAAGCCGGAGCAGCGCGCGCGGCGGTTTCAATGCGAAGTCCAGCATCCGGGCGAAGGTGCGGACGGGCACGGCCTTTTTGTCGTCGGGAATCGGCAGGCCGCCCTCTGCGACGTGGAAGACGCCGGCGGTGGTGCGCCGGTCCTTCGCGGGGTTGTGCAGCACACCTTGCCGCACGCGATACGAGCTAACGATGTCCGAGACAAACTCGTCGCGGTCCGGTGGCAGCGAGAGAGCGCGCGCGATGCCGTGGCGGTCGAGGACGAACGTCTGGCCCGGCAGCCGGACGGCTAGGCCGGTCTCGTGCAGGTATTCGTCCAGGAATTGCTGGATGCGCCAGTCCACCGGCGCTTGATAGTCCGACAGCAGCCGTTCGGTCTCGCGGTGCCGCGCGAGCAGCGAGTCGGTGAGGTCGCGAAATTCCTCCGCGTCGTCCGTCGCCAGCGTCGGACAGCCGAGCGCGGCGAGCTTGAGGTTGATGTAGGTGACGAGTTTTGGGTCGGTGAGCGGCGAGTGGTTGCCCCCGAACCCGATGGTCTTTTGCAAGTCAGCCTTCATGCGCGGCGACTCTAGGGAGCCGGTGCGCTGCGGGGCAAATGACAAATTCTGCTGGTTTGCAACAATGCCACCGATTTATGCGGCGTTGGCAGCGGCTCAACGGTCTTTCTTCTTCTCTTGCTCAGTCTTGGTCGAGTTGGCGGAGCCCGGCGACGTCGGCTGCGAGGATGGAGTGATGACGGTTGCCGAACGCGACGGCGCGGGCGAGCTCGGCGGGGGCTGATACGCCGGTTGCGGCGGCAATGTCACGGTCGGCCGCGGCGGCGCGACGGGCGCCGGTTGCGCCGACGGAGTCAACGGCACCGACGGAGGACTCACGCGTGTGGGCTGCACCACCGGTCGCGGAGGCTCGGCGTGGGAAAACGACGAATGACTCGGCGCGATGGTCGTCGGCGGCGTGAGCGGCTGCGGCGCGCTGGTGACCGGCGTGGGCGGCGTCAAGGGGCGGAAGAGCGAATTGTCTGGCGAAGGCGCGGCGGAAACGGCCGCGACCGGCGCATTCGTCACCTCGGTGCGTTTGCTGCGCAGACTGTCCGGGCTCACACCGAAGACTTTCGTCACCTGTGGCGCTTGGACAGGCGTCGGAGCCGGCGGCGCGGGCGTCGTGGGTGCGGGCGGATTGACGATCACCGTGGACTTGCGGGCTGGCGGGGCCGCAGGCTCGGTGGTGTAGCCTGTGAGCACCGGCACGCCCGTGCTGGTCGTGTCGTAAACGGGGCGTCCCGCGATCTTCTGCGGTGTCGCCGCGCCCACCGGCACCAGCTCGGTGCGCGTCTCGCCTTTGGCATTCGTGAGCGTGACAGGTTTGACCGGTGCGCCGGGATTCAACGAGGGGCGATAGATGACGAGGTCGTTGCCGGACTTCTCGAGCTTGTCGAGGCGTTGCAATCCGTTGGGCTCGTTGGCCGGAGTTTCCCGCACGGAGACTTTGCGCACTTCCGAACGGGTCAGCAGGGCGACCCGCTCCGCTGGCACGCCTTGGTTGATGATCACGTTGTTGTTGACCTGAATGTTGTTGATGACGGTGGTGCCGCGATAAAGGTTTTGCCCCAGGCCGGGTGCGACCGCGTAGTAATGCGGGTTGCGGTCGCAGAACCGGCCGAAGGGCACAAACGTGTAGTGACTGTGCGGCAGCTCGAAGTCGAAGCTGATCGACACACTGGAGCCCCGGTAGAGCAAGCCCCGGCCGGCCACCCACACCGCGCTTGGCGGCAGGGGAGCCCAGCCGCAATGAGCTTCCGAACTGCGCCACACCACCCACGCCGGTCCCCAGGTCGTGTCTGGCACCCACAGCCAGCCACTGCGGGCGTGCAGCACCCAGCGGCCGTAGTGGAACGGAGCCCAACCCCACGCGTAGTCAGACTGCCAATACCAGCCGTGATCCGTGTAAAGCCACCGGCCTCGATCGCAGTAAGGCCGCCAGCCCGCCGCCCCAATCGCGACACTCGGCTGCCAGCACCAACCATGTTCCGCCACCTGCAACCACGTGCCGTAGGGCTGGAGTTGTTGGTAGAAAACAATGATCTGTGGTGGCAACTCGGCGGGCGCGGGTTGCGCGATCGGCAGCGGTGCTTGCGTCACGATCACTTGCGGATTGAACGCGGGCACGGCGGGCGC
>RFVF01000061.1 GCA_009922615.1 Pseudomonadota bacterium | reverse complement strand
AGACGAGGCAGACGGAGCACCGCCGCCTTCACGGTTGCCGCTGTCGAGGAAGGAGAACGATTCGAGGACAACGCCCAGCCGGCTGCGTTTCTGGCCGGTTTGCTTGTCGTCCCATTGGTCGAGCTTGAGGCGGCCTTCGACGAGAACCGGGCGGCCCTTCTTGAGATACTGGCCAATGACCTCGGCCTGTTTACCGAAGGCGTCCACGTCTACAAACGTGACCTCCTCGCGCTTCTGGCCGTCTTCGGCGGTCCAATTGCGGTTGATGGCGAGGCCGAACTTCGCAATGGCCGTGCCCTTGGGAGTGTAGCGCAACTCAGGGTCGCGCGTCATGTTCCCGGCAAGGATGACTTTGTTGAAGTTGGCCATGCGCTGGCAGGGTGAAGGGGTTTACTTCTTGGCGGCCTTCTCGGCCACCGGAGCGGGCGCGTTCGTGAAAGAGACTCGGAATACGTCCGGGCTCAACGCGAACTTGGCGCGCAACGGGGCGATGGCGGCGGGCGCGGCGTCGAAGATGACGTTCACGTAAAAGCCGGAGGAGTGCTTCTTGTCGGCGATACGCGCGAACGGGCGCTTGTCCATCTTCTGGACGGTTTCGACTTTGCCGCCGGCGGCGTTGATTTCCGAGCGCACCTTCTCGATGAGGTCGGTGACGCCTTCTTCTTTGCCCGCGGTGTTCAGGATGAACAGGCCTTCGTAACGATTCACAATTTGTCTTTCTGCTGGGGCCGAACCGGCCCGTTAAACTGACTCATTGCCTTCTGAATGCCGGCTCTGAGCCAGCACCCGATTTGTTCGCCCGCTTGCGCGAGCACCTGCGCGAACGGCTCTCGCTCGTCCGCGCCAAATTTACCGAGCACATGCCCGATGATTTCCCGGACCGCCGGGTCGCGCCGGCCGATGCCGATCCGCAACCGCGGATACTCGCGCGTGGCGAGGTGCTGTTCCACGGACTCGAGTCCGTGATGCCCGCCGCTGCCGCCCCCGGGCCGCAGCCGGATTTCCCCGAGGGGCAAATCCGCATCGTCCACCACCACCAGCACCTGCGCTGGCGACACGCGGTAAAAACCGATCATGGCCCCGACGGCCTCGCCGCTCAAATTCATGAACGTCTGGGGCTGCACCAGCAGCACCCGGCGTCCTTCCCGCTCGGCCTTCGCGACACGGGCTTGGAACTTGCGTTCCATTTCCCAGTTCGCCCGCCATTGCTCGGCCAATCGCTCGACCAGCAAGAACCCGGCGTTGTGGCGCGTCTGGGCGTATTCCGCCCCCGGATTGCCCAACCCCACGACGAGACACAAATTCTCCATGCGCGGGAACGGGCGACGCGCCCGAGATTACTTCTTCTTTTCGGCGGGCTTCTTTTCGTCCGCCTTCTTGTCGCCGTCCTTCGCTGGCGCGGCACCTTCCTTGCCCTCTTCCTTCTTCTCTTTGATCATCTCGGGCTGGGCTGGGGCATCGGTGGCAGCAGCGGCGGCGGCCGTTTCCTGCGCTTCCGTCACGGGCGCGGCGACGGCGAGGACAGTGAGTTCCTTGTGGCCGAGAATTTCGCAGCCCGGCGGGGCCACGATCTCGCCCAAGTGGATGGCCTTGCCAATTTCCAGCGCGGTCACGTCCACAACGATCACCTCGGGCAGATCCTTCGGGAGAGCGCGCACCTTCAGGCGGAACATGACATGCTCCAGCACGCCGCCGCCGGTCTTGACGCCAACGGCCTCGCCGGTGGACTCGACGGGCACGTTGATGGTGACCTTCTCGTCCGCGGCGACTTCATGGAAGTCCACGTGGAGGATGTGGCCGGAAACGGGGTGGTGCTGGATCTCCTGCACCAGCGCCAAGCGCTGGGGGCGCTGATCGCCCTTGACCGTGAGGTCCATCAGGATGTTCTCACTGGCGTGGTGGGCGATCGCATCTCCGAACTCACGGGTGTTGAGTTCGAGGTTCTGCGGGGGTGCGATCTTGCCGTAGATGACGGCGGGGATGACACCGGTGGAACGGAGGGCTTTAACAGCGGCGCGCCGGGCTACCGAGCGCGGCTGCGCATTCATGGCAACAGATTTCATGTCAGATTCTACTTCGGATCGGCGCGCTGATTCATTCAGCTCGTCCGTCCGCCCTTAAATTCAAAGAGCGAGGTCACCGACGAATTACTGTGAATTCGCTTGATGGCTTCGCCCAACAACGCCGCCACGGACAGGGTTTTAATCGCCACCCGGTCCAGGGCAGGGCGGAGAACCGTATCAGTTGTGATGAGTTCGTCAATCTTTGAATTTCGCAATCGGTCCACCCCCATCGGATTGAGGATCGCGTGCGAAACACAGGCGTATATTTTCTTAGCACCCTTGCGCTTCAAAAGCTTCGCTGCCGAGGTCAGCGTTCCCGCCGTCTCCGTCAGATCATCCACGAGCAAAACATTCTTGCCCCGGATTTCGCCGATCACCGCCATGGACTCGACTTCTGTCGCGCTCTTGCGCCGCTTGGCCACGATGGCCAGACCGCCGCCGAGCACTTCCGAATATGCATGCGCCATCTTCAAGCCACCCACGTCCGGGCTCACCACAACGAGGTCCGGCAAATTCAACGAGCGCAGGTAATCATACATCACCGGCGCGGCGTAGAGGTGATCCACTGGGATGTCGAAAAAGCCCTGAATCTGCTGCGCGTGCAAATCCATCGTGAGCAGGCGATTCGCGCCAGCGGCGACGATTAGGTTGGCCACGAGCTTGGCCGTGATGGGCACGCGGGGCTGGTCCTTGCGATCCTGCCGCGCGTAGCCGTAGAAGGGCATGACCGCCGTAATGCGCTTGGCACTCGCGCGCCGCAACGCGTCAATCATGATGAACATCTCCATCAGATTGTGATTAGTCGGCGGGCTGGTGGACTGCACCACGAACACATCCTCGCCCCGGACGTTCTCGTCGATCTTCACATACGTCTCCCCGTCGGGAAACGCATCCACCGTGCAGGCGCCCAGCGGCATGTTGATGGAATCGCAAATGGCCTGTGCCAGGGGACGGTTCGAGGTGCCGCTGAAAATTTTCACAAGTGCGCGTTGCCGATCGGTGTTGCCTGGAACAAAAAACCGCCCCGTCGGCGGCTGAAATGTGGGCGGACTGTAACAACGAAGTCACCACTGGCAAGCCCGAAGCCGCGGCGGACAAATCCCCCTTCCCGTTCCTGATGAATGCGTTCATCTTGCCGTCATGCTCACACGGTTTTTCACGCTGCTCGGCCTTGCCTTCGCCTGCGCTGCGCCCGCTGCCGACTGGTGGGATGCCCCGTGGACCAAGGCCCACGAGCGCGGCCCGCTCTCCGCCGACGAGACGCGCGCCTTCATGCGCGAGCTGGCCCAATACGTCTTCGACCACCACCTCAAGCGCGACGAGAAATCGCCGCAGCGCGGGATGGTTTACGAATACTTCAACACCAAGCGCGCCGGGCAGCATGACCAGTGGATTCAGGGCGAGGCCCTCGACACCATGCACGATGGCGCGTGGTTCGCCGCCGCGCTCGTCAACGCTTACCGCGCCACGGGCGACCGCTACTATCGCGACCTCCTCACGCAGTGGGTGTTGCCCTTTTACCTCAAGATGCTCAACCACTCGGACACGCTCTTCATACCCGACAACAACAACGCCGCGCCCGACGCGCACAAGTTCGACCGCGAGCATCTCCTGCAAAAGGGCGAAAAAGGCTTCGTGCCCTATTGGTGGGATGACGGCGCGAGCATCAGTCTCGAGATGGCCGTGAAGAAGCGCGCGCAACTCAACTTCATGGGCCACGACGAACTCTCGGCTAAGGGCGAGGCCAACCCGCAATTCAAATTGCGCGGCTACTCGCACGGTTCCTCAAACCACCTCGCGCAAGACCTCGCCATCATGCTCCAGCTCGCGTGGCTCATGCTCCACGACTCCGCGCTGCCGGCGGACAAGGCGCTCGCCGCCGAGGTCGCCGAGGCCGCGAAGAATCTTCACCAGTGCCGCATGAACCACCACGGCCACATCAACGACATCTGTGCCGCGCACGGCCTGTGCAACAACTTGCCCGACGAGCTGAACCGCGCCACCGACGGCCTCAACCCGAAGCTCTGGACGCCGGACAACCACTACGTGAACTGCCTCGTGAACTTCAAACCCGGCCAGCGCGTCGCCACGCCGGGCTTTGCGGACGACCAGGAGTATCTCTATTACGCGGGCACCGCGCGGCACGGCACGCTGCCGCGCCCGCTGGCCTTCAAGCTCATCTACGACGCCTTCACCACGCCGCAGCTCTTCCGCTATTACTGCGACGACTGGGACGTGCCGCCGGGCCTCAACCGCTTCGACCTGCACCCCTACTACTTCAAGGACGGCAAACCCGAGGACTACCGCTCCGACCGCAAAGGCCCCAGCAAAGGCCCGCGCCCCGCCGGCTCCCGCCTCGGCCCGCAGATGATGGTGGTGACGGGCTGGGCCTTGCAGGCGCTGAAGGCGGAGCCGGGGATTCTTTTGAAAACCGGCTTGGCGCAACCTCCGTTGAAATCCATTCACGGGGAGGAAGTGAAGGCTGCCTTGGAAAAGGAACTCGGCTGCGGCCTACGCACCTGGCAGGCCCTCTTCAAGGAGAAGGGTTACATCCCCACCAGCCTCGGCGCGGGCGGCATGGGCGGCGGTTACGCGTGGGACGACATGTCCGACGCCGGCGGTTACGCGCACCTCCTCAGCGCCGCCGCCCAATGGCTCCTCCACCTCGAAGGCAAACGCGACTGGGAAGTTCACGGCCTCCCGCGTCCCTAGGGTTCCACCCGCCCAAAAGTCCCGCCGTCCGGCGGCCACCGGCACTTGGGTTGCCGGGAGGCGGTCAAAAGGGGGTTAAAAGTCCCCTTTTCCGTGCCGAACCAGCCTTGGTCGGTGAGGAACCAGCCTTAGTCCGTGAGGAACTAGCCTTGGTTCCTCGCTCAAGTTCCCTTGTCAGCGACCAACCAGCGCTAGTCGGAGCCAGACTTAGGCCAGTCGGACTCGGACTTAAGCCAGTCGGACTCGGACTTAAGCCAGTCGGAGCTGGACTTAAGCCAGTCGGATCTGGACTTAGGCTAGTCGGACTCGGACTTAAGTAAGTCGGACTCGGACTTAAGCCAGTCGGAGCTGGACTTAAGCCAGTCGGATCTGGACTTAGGCTAGTCGGACTCGGACTTAAGTAAGTCGGACCCGGACTTAGGCTAGTTGAAGCCGGACTTTGGCTGGTCGGAGCTGGAAGTTCCCTTGTCCAGGCCGGAAGTTCAGCCGTCAGCCAGTAGCTAAGGGGCTGATCCGGGCGAGCAAGGGACCGCGAGGAGGCCTTGGAGCCAAACCGCGAGGCAAAACGGTCACAGCCCGTTCACTGAGCCCCAGATGTCCTCGCGATTCAGGCGAAGGTCGTCGTAGGTCCAAGTGTCGGTGTGCCCGTCCACGAAGAGGATGTTGGAGCGGTAGTTGTTGTGGCGCGGAGCAGGCTGGTGAGGCGAAGTGGGGCCGTTGAAGGGAATGGGAACACCGCCCGGGGCGTAGGTGGAGGCCCGCCAAGTCGCGAACCATGTCTTAAACTGGCAGTAGGGCTGGTTGGCCGCCTGAGGAATGCCGACATCACCCATCAGCCAAATGGCGCTGGGACGGCGGAGGTCTGTGGAGCGGATGCTGCCCTGCGGGTTGCCAGCCTGGTCGATGGCGTATTTGATGATGGCACTTTCCAGCACGCCGTAACCCAACTGCCCGCCGTTGGTGATGTCTTTATCCGTCACGGAAGGGCACCGCCAAACGACGCCGGTGGGCTGTCCCGCCGGGGCAGCGGGCAGATACTTGGATTGGGAGAGGATGTCGAACCACCAGTTGCCAGCGTTGTTGTTCTGATACTGGTTGCGGTTCAAATCGACGAACCGGTTGTCGTGGTCATCGGCATATTGAAGCATGGCGATGCCGATTTGCCGCAAGTTGCTCACGCACCTGATGCCGTTGGCCTTGGCTTTGGCCTTGGACAGCGCAGGAAGCAGCATTCCAGCCAAAATGGCGATAATGGCGATGACCACAAGCAGTTCAATCAAGGTGAATCCAGCCCGCGGGGAGGCGGGATTGGCGGACTTCCGGGTCAAGCTCATGGCAGAATGTGTCTCGGCACAGGCCGATCGTAAAGCTGGGATTTCAGACGCGGGCATTGCCGAGCGCTTCAGCCAAAGTCACCACCCCCTCCGCCATCCGATCCACGGTGAAGCGCTCGCCGACTGCTCGCCGACCGGCCTCGCCCAGCGCCCGGAGCCGCGCGGGGTCGAGCAGCAGCGCTTCGATGGCTGCCGACAGTGCCGCAGCATTCGCCTCGGCGATGACGCCGCCGCCGGTGGCAGCGACGAGTTCGGGAAACGCCGCGTGACGGGGCTGCACCACCGGCACGCCCGCCGCCAGCGCTTCGATGAGATAGAGTCCGAAGCCCTCCCCGTAGAGCGCCGGCACGGAGAAGACGGTGAGCGATTGCAGGAAGGCGATCTTCTCCTCGCGCGACAGGTTGGGATGAAAGGAAACGTCGCCAAGGCAGCCCGCGCGGCGGAGATGGTCCCTCAACTGCGCGACGAACGGCTCGTCACCGGGCCCGCAACCGCCGCCGACTTTGAGCTTCAGGTTCGGCACGGTGTTGCGCTGCTTGAGTTGGATGAAGCTCTCGACCAGGAGGTCCAAGCCCTTCTCGCGACACATGCGGGCGAAGTAGCCAAGCACCGGAGTCGAGGGCCGAGGGTCGAGGGCCGAGGGCTGGCTCTCGACTCTCGACTCTCGACTCTCGACCGCGTAGCCATCAAGGCTGATGCCATTGAACACCACTGTCACCTTCTCCGCCGGCAATCCTAACCGTTTCGCCATCGTGTCGCCGAAGTAACGGCTCGGGGCGATGAAGGCATCACAGTCGCGACAACGCTCGGCGAGCAGTGCCCAGACTTGCTCGCGCAGCGGACTGGGCATGGAGTCGAGGTAGGCGTCCTCGCCCTGAAGGTTGCAGATGACCTTGCAGCCCAGCTCGGCCTTCAGCCGCCGTGTGAAGCCGACGAGCAGCGCGTTCGAGAGCAGCACCACATCGGGACGTGGCTGGGTCTTGAGCCACGCAACCAGTTCGTCGAGTTCGCGCACTTGGTTGCCTTCCTCGCCGCGCAGCATGGAGAGCGTGAGTTCACCCACGTCAGCGGCGCGGGTCTTCGCGGCGCGGCCAGCGGCAAGCTTGAGCAGAAACGGGGAGTCGAGCAGCGAGTGTAGCCACTTGGGCGCGCGGCGGAAGAACGCGGACTGCTGCTGAAGATAGACATTGATGCCACCGAAGAAGGTCTGCACGCCGGCAGCCTGGCTCTCCTCGTCCAGCGTCATGGGCAGATAGAGCGGCACCATGAGCACGTCGTGCCCGCGCTGGCGCAGCGCCGCGACGAGCGCGTTGTCGCGGAAGCAGTTGCCGCAATACATCCCGCCCGCACCCGGGGTGATTTGGACGAGGTTCATCACCGCTTAATTTGTCAACGGCTGGCCCAACGGCAAGTTCTCCGGCAGCGGCACGAACTCGCGAATCTTGCGCCAGAGCGGCTCGAAGTCCTTGTTCACGTCGCCGCTGAGACAGTCGGTGATTTCGCCGGCGGCCTCGGGATACTTCATGATCACGTCCTTGAAGGAGAACTTCGGATCGTAGAAGGCATATACCAGCTTGCGCATGTTCTCCACGCCCAGCCGCATCGCGGTGGCGTAGTCCGCAAAACGCGCGGGTGAGAAATCCTTCGCCGCAATCGCCTTGTGAACCTCGTCACCGGCCATCACGCCGCTCTTGAGCGCGAGCATCAGGCCGCTGCTGAACACCGGGTCGAGGAACGCGTAGGCATCGCCCACAAGCAGCAAGCCCGCGCTTCCGCAATGGCGCGCGTGCTGCGTGTATTCGCTGGTGAGGTAGTAGGGGCCGACTTGCTGGCCCACGGAAAGATGCTCCTTGATCCACACGTTCTGCTCGACCTCTCGGTGGAAGATGTCCTTCGGCTCGCGCACGCCGCCGCGCGTGAGGTATTTGCCTTCGGCCACGA
Organism: Pseudomonadota bacterium; assembly: GCA_009922615.1. Lineage (GTDB taxonomy): Bacteria > Verrucomicrobiota > Verrucomicrobiia > Limisphaerales > SXTU01 > SXTU01. The sequence continues at coordinate 20,570 of RFVF01000061.1, read as the reverse complement.
CACCGACGCTGACCATGTCGTCGTGTTGCGGGATGTGCCAGAACCAGCCCTTGTCGGGCACATAGGCCACGGCGGTCTGGCCCTCATCAATGCCCGGCTCGCGCTTCGAGCCTTTGTAGTAAGTCCAGACGGCAACCTTATTGAGATAGGGGTCGCGTGTGCGCCAGCCGTTGCGGACCGCCGCGAAGGCTTCCTTGCCCGTGCAGTCCAACGTGATGGGCGCGCGATACTCGACCACGGAACCGTCTTTGTGCTGCGCGCGCACACCGACGACGCGGCCATCCTCGCGGAGCAGCTCCGCTGTATTTCTTCACGAAGTGCGACTGCTTCATCCGCGGGATGAGCCCCAGCCGCTCCATCGGCCCGTAGGTGAAAGGGATCATGGACTCGCCGATGTGATAGCGCGGAAACTTCTCGCGCTCCAGCAGCAGCACGCGGTGCCCGTGCTCGGAGAGGATGTAGGAGGAAGAGGAGCCGGAAGGGCCGCCGCCGATGACGATGGCGTCGAAGGTGTTTTCAGAATTCATACGTGTGCGTAGTGTAGTGTGGTTTCCACCAACGGCAAGCTGTGAAGTGCGAAAACACCAACTCCCCGTGAAGTTTCGGACCTCAAGCTCCAACGGCCACCGACTGCGGTTATCCCGCTTGGCACTTTGAACTTTGAAATTTGAGACTTCACGCCCGATTCAGCGCTGCTGCCGCTTCCTCCAGCCACGCCCCCTCCGGCACCGCATACGGACGGAACATCTCCAATACACCCAGTTGCCCGTTGTGCAGCAGCGCACGGTGCAGGCCCAGTTCCGATGCCTTGGGCGAGTCGCAGAGCGTAGCCGAGTCGTTCGCGCTCATCTGGAACAGCACGCGCAGCTCGAACTCGCTGATGGCCTTGCGGCTCAACGCGCGGCTAATGCTGTTGTAACTGTCACACGTCGCGATCACGTGGATGCCCACGCCGGGCCCCTCGCGAATCAGCCGGTCAAACACCGCACCCGGCGCGGGCGGTTTCGTCTCATCCGACGAAAAACTGAAGTCCTCCTCGTGCCGCAGCTTCTTGAACTTTTGCAACTCATGCACCACGAGGAAACACGCCGGCGCGCTGGCCCCGTGGTCTCCAGCCGTGCGCCGTGTCAACTCGGCGTCCAGCTCCGCCATCAGCGCATCTACGTCACCCGCCTTCACCAGCGTGGCGCCGAGTGGAATCGCCCGGACCACCGACTCGAAATAACGCTTCTGCGACGACTCCGGCGGGCTGGCTTCCAAGACGACGAGCCGCGCCGCGCCCTGAGCCGCGAGCGCGATGAGCGACGCGCCAAGCATCGCCAGCGCCGCCTCCTCGCGTTGCCCGACGATGAGCAAGTTGTTCCCGCTCTGCCGGTGGAACGCGGCTTCGGTCGGACCCTTGATGGAGTTCGGTGCACCCAGCCACGCGCGGGGAACTTCCGCTGGTGTTGCGTTCAATGCGCCCAGCAGCTCCCGCAGCAACTCATTCTCGCGCACGTCCGCCGGCGCGTTGCCCTCGAACACCACCGTGGCAAGGCCGCGTTGCGGCGCGGCGTTCGCCCGGGCATTCACTTTCTCCAGCCAGACATCACGCTCCTCATCACCGAGCCAGACAGTTTGGAACGGGCTGTTGCCCGTGACCGCGCCGGCCTCGTCGTTGTAAATCGCCTCGCCCGGGCGCGAGAGCAGGCGCGGCGCGGGATTATTGTCCTCCATGATGAGCGCGGCGTCGGCCTCGTTGCACTGAAGCGCGATGCGCACGACCATTTGCCCCAGCGTCGCGCGCGCCAGCGAGTAAGCGCCGCCCAGCGTCTGCGAGCCGAGGATGACGTGGATGCCGAACGCCCGACCCTGCCGCACGATGCGGTCCAGCAACAGTGCCGCGCCCTGCGCCACGCGATCGTCCGCGACGAAGAACTCCTGGAACTCATCGATCAACAGCAGCGTGCGCGGCAGCGTCGCGCCACTCAACCGCCGGTAGCCCGGCAAGTCCTGCGCGCCGACCTTGCGAAACAGCTCGCCGCGACGCTTCAACTCCTCGTCCAGCCGCTCCAGCACGCTCAGACCGAACTCGCGGTCGCTCTCGATCGCCACCACGCGCGCGTGTGGCAGTCGGTGCGCCGCGTAGCAGCGAAACTCGACGCCCTTCTTGAAGTCCACCAGATAGAACTCCACCTGCTCCGGGCTGCACCACAGCGCGAGGTTCGTGATGATGGCGTGGAAGAGCGTGGACTTGCCGGAGCCGGTCTTGCCCGCGACCAACGCATGCTGGCGCGTGCCCTTGCCGAGGCACAGGTATTGCAGCTTCGTCGCGCCGGTGCGCCCGATCGAGATACGCAACTCCTCGCCCGTGTCCACGGACCAGACCGCCTCCGCCGACGGCGCGATGTCCGCGAACGGCACCTGCACGCGGCTGGAATCCACGCTGGCCTTGCCCACCTTGTGCAGCAGCTCTGTCGCGATTTCAGGCAACGGCGGCGGCTCCAGCACCAGCGACACGCCGGGCAAAACTTCCTTGCCAATCAGAAACACACCGCCTTCGCGCCGGACCGTAACGGTGCGCGCGCGCAAATCTTCCGGCACCAGCTCACCCACTGCGGTTTTGCGCTGGTCCCAATGCAGCAGCAGGTAAACGCCGCACCGCGCACCACTGGCCGCGATGCTCATGAGCCGCCGCATCGCCGAATCTGAAAAGCCCGCCGGAAAATCGGCGGCGACGAGGAAATGATACCGCTCCGCGATACGCCCGGCCTGTTCGTTGTAATCCACGACGGTCGCAAACTCGTTGCGCAGATACATCTGCGAGACCTTCTCGATGTGCTCGTTCAACAGGCCAAGCTGCTGCTCGATCTGCGCAGACTGCGTCCAGATACGGCTGTTGATGAGTCGCTCATCGTAATCCCCCAGATGCATCAAGCCGGAAAAGCTGCGGCCCAGCTCGACCGGATCCACGAGCGTGAAGCTCAGGCGACCCGGCGGCGCGCTGGCGAGCAACCGCAGGATCGTGTTGTTCAACATCGCGATGGCCGACTCGCGACCGTCGCCCTTCGTCTCGACAAGCAACGAACCGAGCTCGGGCACCGTGAGCACGAGTGGAACGGAGAACATCGCCGGCCCTGGCAACGCAAGTCTGGGATTGCGCGGCAGCGCGCCCGCGAGTTTCGCCACGTCCACCTCCAGCCGGGCAAACTGCGCGGCGTGGGTAAAGTGCTCCGGCGGAGTCCACTGCCGCACGAGGTCGGGCGACCACGCGGGAAAGCTTGCCAGCGCCGTTCGCTGCGCCGCACCGAGCGCCGCATAAATCGGTTCCGCAGTCGCACGCCACTCGGCCGCCAGCGTGAGCCAGACATTCTCCCGTTGATTGGCCACGGTCATTTGGGCCGTTTCGTTCGCAACGGCAAGCTGGTGAAGCTCTTCTTCGTGGCGGGCGCGGGCGGCGGCCAGTTGCTCCCCGCTCGCCCGTTCGAACTGCTCCAGCACAAAGGTGCGGCGGTTGTGGTAGATCCGCAGCGCGCGTTCCAGCCGGGCCTCCATCCGCTGTTTGCACTCCGCCTTGTCCACCTCCGTCGCGGCGAGCGCCTGCTGCCACTCGTCTTCGTGCCGCTGGGCGAGGGCGTTCACTTCAGCTTCCACACGCTGCTCATCGGCGATCCGCCGCGCTTTGGCCAACTGCTCACCATCGGCGGCCAGTTGTCGCGCTGCGCCCAACGCCGTCGCCAGTGCCCGAGCTGTCTTGTCCACCGCGAGCCGTCCGACAAGGTGGACCAGCGCGACCAGCGCCAACCCCGCACCCGCCGCGATGCCGGTGATCGCCGGGGTCAAATGCTTCACGCCAAGGGCCGACAGATCAACGAAGGATACCGCCCCTACTACCAACAACACCGCGCAGCCCCACAGCCAGACTGGCACATAACTGAACACCAACGGCAGCCCGGCAGCCCGCACGCGAGCCTGTTCGGCCGCCGCCGTGGCGAGTTGTTGGCGCAGCGCGGCCAATGCCTCCTCGGGATCGTGGCCAACGGCAACCTCGGGTGGCCGAGGCTCGTTGAGCAGGCGTCGCCAACTTGCGTAGCCACGCAACGCCACCCACGCGCTGGCCTCCTCGCGGGCGAGCGTCTCCTGCTCCGGCTTGAGCTGTGCCAAGAATTCTGCGTGCGCCGTGCCGGCTGCCTTCAGCCCGGCCTCGCGCTGACGTTGCGCGTTGAGCAGCTCTCGTTGCAGCTCGAACTTGCGCTGGTTCTCCCGCTCCTCAATGCGCATGAGCTGTTGGCGCAAGGCGTTCTTCTGCGCCCGTGTCAACCGGGCCAGCCGAGCGTCCCACCGTGCCGTCAGCGCGGAGCGGGCCGCCCGCACTGCGTTTTCCAGCTCCAGCAACTCGTTCTGCAACTGCCCGGCGCGCTGGGTGAAGACTGCTTCGCCCCGCTGCGTGAGCCGGGCCGACTGCGCCTGCTGCTCGCGGAGCAGTTGATCCTCGCGGGTAACGAAGGTCCGCACCGCATCGCGCAGACGCTGCAGCAAGTCGAGGATTGTGGTGGTGGAGGCGAAGCTACTCACAGTCGCGGCGGATTTTGGCCAGGGACGCATCCAGAGTCTCGATGCTGGTAGCCGTCACGTTTACCCGGCTGAAGAGTTCTTCGAGATAACGCTTCTCGAACTCTTCGCTCTTGGCGTCCTGCCAGTGTTCGCGCGTTTCATTCCAGCGCAGCGAAAGCTCCTTGGTCAGCGCGGTCAGGCGTGAGCGGGTGGAGTTGAGCGTCATGAGGACGGAGGCGTTTCTGCGGCTGGGGGCGGTGCGTCCGCCGTAGGCACGCGGAGCGCGGCGTAGGCGTGCAGCGCCGCGAGAGTTTGAGTGAGAGACGTGACGGCCTTGCCCATGTCGCTCATCAGGACATGACGGAGCATTTCAGCGTGACGCGCCTGCGGCTCGATCTCGACCGGGTAATCACGCAGCCATTGCTTGATGGTCTTCACCTTGCCCTGCGCCTCGGCGAGCGCCTGCTCGGCGCGGCGAACGGCCACCAACTGCATCTGGATGTTCTGCTCCTTCTTGCCAAGCCGAGCGGTGAACAACTCCTGCTGCCGCTCCTCCAATTCCATCGCCCGCCGCCGAACCTGCTGCGCCCAAAACGGCCCCCGGTCATCCTGCAACCACGCCCGCGTGCGCCGCACCTCTTCGCCGACCTCTTCCACCGCCGCCCGGGCCTTCTCCAGATAGACCAACAGGTCGGCGCGGAATGCTTCCACCGCTTCGACCGACGTGATGCGGGCGGTCTGGGACATGGTCAACGTTGGTGCAGATACTCCTCGATCTTCTGGGCCTTGCGCAGAAGGAGCGGGGCCTGCTGGTTCGAGACCTCGACGAATTTCTTGAGCACCTTCATGGTCTGGCGGAATTCCTCGGCGAACTTCGCGTGCTCCTGATCCTGCCACGAGTCACCCAGCGCGGCGAAGCGCGCCTGGAGCTGCGCGGTGCGCTCGGACACGTCGGTGTTGAACCGGCGCAACTCCTCGGCGAAGCGCCGCACCTCGGCGGGGTCAATGATGGCTTGGGACATGATGAGTGTTCGGTTCACCCGTCCGCGCTCGGCTGGGTGGCTGGGCTGACGCTAGCAAAGCCGCCGTTCCCGGCCAACTGTCTTCGCCTACTTTGGCGGCCGGTTCATACCGGAGGAAGAATCTCGACGATCTCCGCCAGCGGGCGCTGCTGCGGATCCCAGAGCGTGTTGCGGCGGCCGTAGAGCCACTGCGACCTGTCCAGCTTGAGCGACGAGTTGATGAAGTCGTCCGAGAGGACGCGCAAGAACGCCTTCGGGCGGCTGGTGTGCGTGATGCCGTAGTCGGCGAGGAGCGTTCCGAGCGGGCGGCACTCGTCGAGGATTTCCTTCCGCGCGGTGGGCGGGAAGAGCGCGAGGTTGATCTTGATGGCTCCAAACTCGACAGGCTTGTCGGTCTTGTCGAGCAGCAGCACGACCTCGCGGAAGTAAAAGTCATCGCGCTGCTGGCGGCTGAGGACGGCGAGGTGAATGCGCTCGCCGTGGAACTTCTCCAGTGTCGGCGTCATGTCGTCCTGGTGCACGAGCAAGGACTTGTATGGCTCCGTCACGGCATCGCCCTCGACCGCTTCAATGGGCGGCAGAGCGCGCCCAGCTTGGGCGTAAAAATCGTCGAGCGGGTAGGCGATGGGAAGGGCGAGGGACATGGGGAAATCCTTCAGACGACTTTGGGCCGGTGCTCCGGCTTGAAAAACTCCATTAGCAGCCGGTCCACTTGGAGCAAAGCCTCACGCGTGAGCACAATGCGGTCGCCATCCACGGTGAGACAGCCCCAGTCTTTCAGCAGCGCCAGCGGGGCGGCGAATTGCTCCAGCGGGTCGGTGCCGAACTTCGCCTTGAACTGGCTCCGGCTGTTCGCGCCGAGCTTGAGCATGAGCATGAACTCGCGGATGTAGCGCTCGTCCGGCTTGGTCGGATACGCGCGGAAGATGGGCAGTTCGTCGACGTTCACCTTGTCCAGATACGGCGTGAAGTCCGCCTGGTTCTGGTAGTGGACGCCGTTGATGTGGCCGAAGCTCGCGACGCCCACGGAGAGCAGGTCCGCGCCGGAGAACAGGCCTTCGCGGTAGAGGAACTTCACCTGGCTCGGGTCGCGCACGACGGTGCTGGTGCTATTGACCGCGTAGCCGACCTTCTCGAACTCGCGGAAGGCGTAGTCCACCCAACGGCGCTTGGTCTCCCAGTCGGCCACAGGCGCGACGAGTTTGCCCTGCGCCTTCATCTGCTGGTAGATGCCCGTGTTGTAGGGCACTTCCATCTGATAGACCGTGAGCGAGTCGGGCCGGAGCGCGACGGCCTTGGCGACGGCTTCCTTCCACTTGTCCTCGGTCTCCTCGACCATGCCGGCAATGAGGTCAATGTTGATCTGCGGGAAGCCGATTTCGCGCGCGTAGGTGTAGGCGCGGGCGATTTCCTTCGAGCGATGCGCGCGGCCGTTGATTTCAAGGATATGGTCGTCGAAGTGCTCGATGCCGAGCGAGAGGCGCGTGACGCCGAGCTCGCGGATGGCGCGGAGCTTGTGGTCCGTGAGCGTGCCCGGCTCGGCCTCAAAGGTGATTTCCTCCGCCTCGTCCCATGGCAGCAGGCGCTTCATGCCGTCGGTCAACTGCTTGAGCTGGTCGGGGCTGAGGTAGCTGGGCGTGCCGCCGCCAAAGTAGATGAACTTCGGCTTGCGCCCGCCGATGAAGGGCTTGCCCGCGTAGAGCGCGAACTCCTTCAGCACGGCGTCAATGTAGCCTTTGATTTCGGAGGAGTCCTTGTCGGTATAGACCTTGAAGTAGCAGAAGTGGCAGCGCTTCCGGCAGAAGGGAATGTGGGTGTAAAGCCCCAGCGGCACGCCGGGTCTCGGCGGCTGTGCGATGGCCGCGTGCAGGTCCGACACGAACTCCGGCTTCCAGAAGTTGAACGGCGGGTAGTTCGTGATGAAGTAACTGCCGGCGGTGGTCTCCTTCTGGAGCGGCGGGGCGGCGGGCTTCGCGCCGGGCGGGAGAGGGGCGATGGTGGCGGTGCTCATGGGGAGATTAAATTCTACTTGGCTGCCTTGGTCCCAAAACAATATACGCTCCCGTCCTCGCTGCCGATGACCACCTTGCCGTCGGCGACAGCGGGGGAGGCGGCGAGGCCCTGGCCGATTTCGTAACTCCACAGCTCCTTGCCGTCGGCGAGCGCGAGCAGGTAGAGGCGGCCGTCCTCGGAGCCAACGACGACCTTGCCGTCGCAGACGACCGGCGAGCTGTCCACCTTGCCGCGCGTGCCGTAGGTCCAGAGGGCTTCGCCGTCCTTGGTGCGCAAGCAATGCACACGCTTGTCACGGCCGCCGATGACGAGCCGGTCGCCCAGCACGGCGGGCGAGGAGACGAAGGCGAACGCGCGGTCGCGGTAGCTCCAGAGGTTCGTGCCCTTGGCGAGGTCCACACAGAAAACCTGGTTCTCGAAATGCCCGCCGTAAACGCGCCCGTCGGAGATGGCCACGGAGCCCAGCACCGGTGCACCGATTTCCAACTCGCTGATCTTGGTGCCGTTGGTCAGTGCGATGATGTGCAGCATTGCGTCGCAGCCGCCGAGCGCGGTCTTGCCAGCAAATACGGCCGGGGTGCCGTTGATGCCGTTGCCGGTTTCATAGACCCAGTTGGATTTTCCGGTCGCCGCATCAAGGCAGTAGAGCTTCGCGTCGTGGCTGCCAAAGAGGATGTTCCAAGCTTTGCCGTTGGGCGCGCGGACGAGGTTGGGCGAGCCGGGCATCTTGTCACCGACGGGAAACTTCCACGCTTCCCTCCCGCTCTTTGCGTCGAGGGCGTAGAACATCGGCTCGTCCGAGCCGAAGAAGACGCGGCCTTCGTGGACGAGTGGGGAGGACTCGACGCTGCCGCCGGTTTTGAAGGCCCAGTTGGTCTTCCCGGTGGCGAGTGCGAGCGAGTAGAGGAAGCCGTCGTCCGAGCCGACAAAGACATTGCCGCCCACGATCGCAGCGGAGGATTTGACCGGGCCACCGGTTTTGAAGCTCCAGAGCAGGTCGAGCTGCGAGGCGAGCTTGCCAGAGGCGACGCCGCGCAAATCCGCTGTGCCACGATACTGCGCCCAGTCAGTAGCCGACCCGGACGTGGTGACGAGAGAGAAAGCAGCGATGAATGCCAGCGAGAGAAGTGACAGCGATTTCATGGCCGATGACTACGCCGGAGCTTCCGTCAATCAGCGGAGTTTGGCAACCGGATATTACCTACACGTAATAGTTTGGGCGAGAGCCGGCGGCGCGGAGGACGGGAAGCCAGTGCGACAGGTCGGAGTGCGGTCTTACTTGGAAAGAATGTCGAGCAGTTCAACCTCGAAGATGAGGACTTCGTTCGGGCCGATGCCAGGCGGGCTGCCACGCTCGCCGTAGGCGAGGTAGTGCGGAATGAAGAGCTGCCACTTGCTGCCCTTGGGCATGAGCTGGAGGGCCTCGATCCAACCCTTAATGACGCCGGTCACGTCGAACTCGGCAGGTAGGTTCTTCTCGTAGGAGCTGTCAAAGACCCCGCCGGGTTGGAGGGTTTTCTTGTCCACCACGCGGCCCGTGTAGTGGACGCGCACTTTGTCCTTTTCCGTTGGCAGCTTGCCGGTGCCGGCCTTGAGGACGCGGTATTGCAGGCCGCTCGGGCGCTCGACCACGTCAGACTGCTGCTTGTTCTTGGCGAGAAATTCCTTGCCGACCTTGAGGTTGGTTGCGGGTGCGTTGGTGTCCACGACGGGCGGGATGAAGGGCGGCGGGCGATTGGTGCCGCCGGACGCGACCTGCGTGCCCGGGGAGGTGGCGACGATCGGCGCTTGAAGCCACGGGGCATCCTTGGGCACCGGCAAGTTCAGCGCGGTGAGCAATTGCAGACGGAGTTGCGGGTTCCAGCCTTGACCGGCGGGTGCGTCGATGAGGCGGTCAAGCACGAGCTGGCGAAGCTTGGGCAACGGTGGCAAATCCACGCGGTCGCGCTCAGAACGCTCCACGCGCTTGGCGTATTCCTTGTGAATCTGCTGAATCAGCCGCAGGTATCCCTGCGCGTGATCGTCCTCGCCAACAGCCAGATCGTAAAAGGTCCGCGTGAACATTCCCTCAATGGCGCTCTGCACCTTGTCCTTGCCGAGGTCCATCAGCTCCTTGTAACGCTCCAGCACGAACTCCGTGACCGTCTGACCGGGCCGGGTGTAGCGGTTGGGGTATTTCTTGGCGAGGTAGTCGTGCCAGCGGGCCGCGTCGGCCTCGCGGTTGTGGGTGTAGAGGTCGGTGATGGCCTGCTTGAGGAAGTTGGCATGGGCGTTCATCACGTTGTCCTTGCTGTCGAGCGCGGTCTCCATCATTTGCTCGTAACCCTCGTTGGCCATCGGGATGGCGACGAGGTTTGGGCTGGTATCAATCCTCCGGGTTAAGGGGTTGAAAATGAGCCTTCCACGCTGCGCTGCGAGCTGCATGGACTGATAAATGACACGGCGCAGGGTGATGAGCTGCTCGGGTTTGGAATTCTTCAGACCCAGCGAGGCCCAATAGATCGCGTGCGTCTCGGGCAGGCGCCATTCCAGCGGACCGTATTTCTCGTCCACCTCACGCATCAGCTTGGGATCGAGTTTGTATTTTTCGCGCAACAGCTTGGTGCGGTGCTTCGCGTCATCGGTCTGTGGGTTGAGCAGTTCCTCCCAATTGGGCTTGCCCTGACTGCCGAGCACCTCGGTCATCATGCGATACCATTCGCTCTTATAAGTATTGTGGGCATTGTCGAGGTTCGCGCCCATCTTGTGCTGGAAGTGCCAGGCGAGCTCGCGGTAGATGAGCGTCTCGTTGGGATTGTATTTCAACGCCTCGTCGCGCAGCAGCTCGATGCCGCGGTTGACCCAGAACCACCGGTCGTTTGGGTCGGGGAACTTCACTGATATGTTGTAGGAAAGGTTCCATGCCTGGTGCACCCAGACGGCGACGAAGTGCGGCTGCATCTTGGTGATCCAGTCGGAGAGCTGGACCATCTCGAAGTATTTCTCGTCGAGCTGGAGGTCGTTGAGGCGGATCCACAGCGCGTTGGAAATCAGCCCGCGGAAGCCGCCCAGCGCGACGGCGGTGAAGGCCATCGCCGGGGGCATGCTCTCGATGGCCTCGACGCGCGTGAGCTTGAGCCGGTTGCGCTCGGCGGTCAGCTCGCGCTGGGCGAAGTTCACGCCGACGAGCAACGCCACGGTGAGCAGCGCGAGCACGGGCTTGTAGAAACGATGGGGTTTCATGTCAGCTCTTGCTCTGGGCGGTCGCCAGTTCCCGCCGCGTGAAGGCGACGATGCCCACCACGGCAAACAGACCACCGATCACCAGCCAGATTTGCAGGACGGCTCGCAGCAGGGTCATCCAAGACACGCTGCGGCCAGTGCTTAACGCATCGATCGGCGAAAACGAGTTCACCATCGTCAGCACCTGGTCCGCCGCCCGGAACAGCGGCACCATCACGAAGTCCACCGCGCCGAGCACTCCCTCCGGGGCCCCCGTGTCGTGGTTGGTGCTGCCGAAAGTGCCGTCCTTCACCACGTTGGCCACGGTGCCGCTCATCAACCCGCAGATGAGCACCGAAATGGAGAAGAATGCCGCGACGGGAAAGGAAAGATACGACGCGCCCGCTAGGCCGATGGCCGCCAGCAAGCCAAGCCAGATAAAGATGATGGCCAGCCCACGCGTGAAGTTCAGGCCAAAGCCGCCCTCATGGTAGAGCACTTCCATGCCCTCCTCCAAATCGAACAGCAGGTTGGCCTGGTTGGCGTTGCCAAACGTGATGATGAGCCGCCCCTGTGGATCGAGCAGATTCAGAACGCGCCCATCTTTCACGGGGTCGATCGTGAGGCTGCCCTTGGCATCCAGCATGTTCACGCCAAACTCGTGGAAGGTATCGGTAGTCAACAAGCGGCTGATGCGCACGCGATTGGTCGCGTTCGGCGGCCCCACCTCCCAGAACGTCTGGAACGTCTCGGGCTTCACGCTGTATTGCGCAGTGCGGAACTTCACCCGCAGGTAAACTGGTTGCGTCTCGAGCAGCGAGCGTTGCGTCCCGGCGTCGATCACCCAAGTGCGGGCCTGCTTCGGCGGGACGACCTGATACTGGGATTTGAGGAACTCTTTGACATCCTTGCGCACGGTGGCGAGGTCCGCGCCGTTGGCGATGGAGCCGAGCTGCTTCATGCGTTCCTTGAGCAGCTTTTCCACGTCCGCATCCAAGTCGGGCAACGGCTCTTTGAGCGAGCCGCGCGCAAGGAGTAGTTCGTTGCGCAAGATAGCCTGCTGCTTGTCCGGCAAGCCTGCGGCGCGCCATTGAATGAGGAAGAAAACCGACAAGCCCGACAACCCGAGCAGGGCGAAGTTCAGCCCCATGATGCCAAGCCATTTGCCCAGCCAAATCTGCCAGCGTGGAATGGGCTTCACCACGACCATCTGCATCGAGCAATCCTCTACGTCGCGCGCCAAGGTGCCGGTGGCGAGCCACAACGTGACCAGACCAAGGATCGCGGTCACTGCGCTCAGGCAATACGTGATGACGATCTGCACCAGGCCGCGCGCAGTGCCGTCGTGCTTGAGCAGGAGCGGCAGACCAACGACCACGATCACGAGCAACACCGCGAGCACCGGCAAGAGGCGGTAGCGCACCACGGCCTTAATGGTCAGCCGAGCGATGGCGAGCAGTTGCTGCAAGGCCGTCGGCAGAGTGAACAGGACGGGCGCGACGCCCAGTCGCCATTCCGCCGGCGGGTTTTCCCCCACCGCCTTGAACTTCGCGATGGCATCGGCGGGCGAAGTGGCTGGCACGAGCCCTTGATAGAGAAAGCCGCGCTCCTGATAGGCGCGACTCAACAGGTAATTGGCCCGCGCCCCGAAAAATGCCTGCAACGCAAAGCCCACCACGACGAGCAGGCCCGCGTTTTCCTTGATCAAGTTCACCGCCATGGCCGCCAGCGCCACATGCACCACGAGCAGCGCCAGCCCCGGCAACCAAACCCGCCGAGGAAACGCCCAGACCCAGCCCAGCACCGCCGCAGGCCACGAGAAGCCGTGCTTCACCGCCGCCAGTCCCTGGTGTGGGTGCTTCAGGATTTCAAAGTGCGCGACCATGGCGAACTACTTCGGCTTGCCCAACAAATTCGCCAGTTTTTCGTTGGCCTTCGCCTCGTCCCGGACGGCTTGTGCGGCGATTTCGACCTTCGGCTCCGGCGCAACCACCGTGGGGGCGGCGAGCGCGGCGAGTTTCTTTTGCGCCTCGACCTCGGCGACGGTCGGGACGACCACCACCGGCGCCGGCGTCTCCTCCGCAGGAGTGGCCGCTACCAGCCGATCCAGAATTCGCGCCTGCTGCTGGGCCCCGGCTTCGGCGCTGCCGCGCAGGTATTCGGCCACCTGACTGCCGGAGGTGGCACCGGAGGTGTTCTGTTCGCTGGCGCGAGCGCGATTGACCACGCCGAGGAAATAGCTCTCCAGATTCTGCGTCGGGTTGTCGAGCTGGATGCGGTCCACGGCAACATCGCGGCGGATCGTGCTGAGAATGTTCTCCATCGCCTCGCGTGGCAGCGAAGGGAAGGTGATGCGCACGGAGCTTCGCTCGGTGAGCAATTCCTTCAGCGTGCCGTCGGCTTGGATTTTGCCGCCGTAGTAAATCACGACGCGGTCGCACACATCCTCCACGTCGCTAAGGAGGTGACTGCTGAGGATGACGGTCTTGCCGCGGTTCTTCAGCGCGAGGATCACGTCCTTCACCTCGCGGCAGCCGAGCGGATCAAGGCCGGCGGTCGGCTCGTCGAGGATGACGAGATCGGGGTCGTTGATGAGCGCCTGCGCGAGGCCGATGCGGCGCTGCATGCCCTTGGAGAACTCGCCCACCGTGCGGCTGCGCACCTGGTTGAGGCCGACCATTTCCAAAAGCTGCTCCGTGCGTTTGTCCCGCTCTCCGGGCGCAAGCTGGAACAAGTCGCCGAAGAAATCGAGGGTCTCGCGGGAGTCGAGATACTTGTAGAGGTAGCTCTCCTCGGGCAGGTAGCCGATGCGGGCCTTGGTCTTCACGTGGCGCGGCGAGTGGCCGAAAATCTCGATGTGCCCCTTGGTGGGATAGAGCAGACCCAGCAGCATCTTGATGGTGGTGGACTTGCCAGAGCCGTTGGGGCCGAGCAGGCCGAAGATTTCACCGCGTCGGACCTCGAAGTTCACGTTGTCCACCGCGCGCGCCTTCGGTCGGCCCCAGAAGTCCTTGAAGACCTTGGTGAGGCCGCGCACGGAGATGACGGCCTCGGTGGTGGTGCGCTCAGATGATGCGGGCTGGAGACTATCGAGGGCGGTCATAGTTCAACGAGTGTTATCCACCATGCGAATAAGGACGCCACGTTCACTCGACGGGCATTCTCAGGCCATCTTCGGTTGCAACTGGCCGGCGGCCTCATGCTTGGTCGCACCACCGGCGGCCGACGGGTTCGCGGGAGTAGCGGCTTGGAAGGGTTCCAGTTCCTCGCCCTGGCGCACGAGCCGTGCGCTGTTGAAGACAACGATCAATGAACCGGCCACGTGCATCACCGCCGCAATGATCGGCGTGATGTAGCTCAACGCCGCGAGCACAAGGCCGCCGATCACGAAGACCACGCCGAGCAAAAAGTTCTGATTGATGACGGTGCGCGTCATGCGCGAGAGCCGCACGAGGAACGGCAGCCGGCGCAGATCGCTGTTCATCAGCGCGATGGTTGCGCTGTGGATCGCCACTTCGCTGCCCGCCGCACCCATCGCGATGCCGAGATCGCCCGCCGCCAATGCCGGTGCATCGTTCACGCCATCGCCGACGACGGCGACGCGGTAGCCCTTGGCGCGCATCGCCTTCACATACTCGACTTTGTTTTGCGGCAGGCACTCGGCCACGACTTCTTCACAGCCGATTTCCTTCGCCACACGCGCGGCCACAGGCTGGCGGTCGCCGGAAACCATCGCCACGCGCCGGACACCGGTGTCCTTCAGGTCGTGCAAAGCTTCCTTCGCCTCGTGCCGTGTCTCGTCCTGCATGCCGACCCACCCGATGCACACGCCGTTGCGTGCGACAAAGAGCAGGCTGTAGCCCTCGGTCTCGTTCACGTCCACGGTCTTGAGGAAATCGTCGGCCACGCCGTTGTCTTTGAGCCACTGCGCGCGCCCCACGAGAACCACGGTGCCATCGACGTTGGCCTTCACGCCGCGGCCGGCGGTCTCGGCGAAATTCTTCGGGTCACTGAGGGCAACGCCCGCCTCCACCGCGAGCGCGGTCAGGGCCTTGGCGGTGGGGTGATTGCTGAATTGCTCGGCGCTGGCCGCTACGCGTAGCAAGTCCGCCGGGGCAATACCCGCCGCCGGAGCCAGGCGGCTGACAGCAAGCTTGCCGGTGGTGAGCGTGCCGGTCTTGTCGAAGACAAAGGCGTTGATCTTCGCGGCGAGTTCGATGTCGGCCACGTTCTTGATGAGGATGCCGAGCCGGGCGGCCGCGGAAAGCGCGGCGACCATCGCGGTGGGCGTCGCAAGCACGAACGCGCACGGGCAGGCGACGATGAACACGGCGATGACTCGGCTCAATTCGCCGGTAAACGCCCAGACGAGCGCGCCGATGACCAGCACCAGCGGCGTGTAAAAGCCCATGTATTGGTCCACGATCCGCATGATCGGGAGCTTGGTCTTCTCGGCGGCGAGGATGAGTTCGCGCACGCGGTTGAGCGTAGAGTCGGTGCCGGCGCGGGTGACTTTGATTTCGAGAACGCCGGTGAGATTGATCGTGCCGGCGAAGACCTGGTCGCCGGCTTTCTTGTCCACGGGGAGCGATTCACCGGTGATGTTCGCCTGGTTGATCGAGCCTTCGCCGGAGACGATCTGGCCATCGGCGGCGACGTTGTCGCCGGGGCGGACGCGAATGACATCGCCGTTGGCTAGCTGGTGCACGGCGACTTCCTCTTCCTTGCCGCCGACGATGCGCCGGGCCTTGGTGGGGGTGAGCTTGATGAGCGATTCGATGGAGAGGCGTGCGCCCTCGGCAGTGCGGCTCTCGATGATCTGACCCAGCAGCATGAAGAAGCTCACGACGCCCGCTTCCTGATAATGACCGCTGGCAAAGGAGGCGAGGACGGCGAGGGCGACCAGCTCGTTCGTAGTGAGGTTGCCCCGCTTCAGATCCTTCACCGCGACGACCACGATGGGCCAGCCGAGGATGATCGCTCCGATGCCGGCGCTGAGGTCGGCCATCGTCTTCCCGTTGGCGGTGAACCACTCGATGATGAATGAATTGATGACGAGTATGAGCCCAATCAGCGTGACGCCCAACTGCTGGCTGGCGTGCTCGTGATCGTGCCCGCACGAAGAACACTGCTCGCCGTTGGAGTGCTTGTGTTCTTCCTGCTGGCTGAGGAGGGAGGTGACTTGCATGGGAAGGGGAGGGGAAAAGTGATTAGTAATTAGTGATTAGTGACGGCGTTATCGTGTCTGTATCCTCCACCCAAACCTCTTGGCCATCTCTTTCACGTATCGCTTCTGTTGGCGCAAATCTTCTGTGAGGTTTGACCGCTTGCGAGTGCGAGGTCGGTCCACGGGCGCGTCGTCAGCAATGACGGCGCGAATCTCGTCGCCAATCTTGAGCTTCCGTTCAACCCAGCGGACACTTTCGTCAGCAGGAGTGATGAGGCCACCAACGTCCAAACTCATCTCCTCTTCAACCGAATTGGGCCGCTTGGCGCGCGTGTGCTCTCCCCGGCGTCGCACCCAAGTGACATGCACACCCACCACGCCGGTGTCGCTGACGCCGGCGGTGCTCAGCTTCTTTCCGTTCAGATAGACGTGGAACACGGGCATGGTTTGAAGCGGCCTAACTAATTACTAAGCACTAATTACTTTTCGTCCAGCGGTTCACGGTTGCTTCGGCGCAGATGGCTTGAGCGGCTCGCGGTTTAGCAGCACGCGCAGTTCGCGCGGGGTTCCGTCGGTGCGCTCGACAAGGAAGTATTTCTCCTGCGCATTGGCCAGCACGGTGGCCATCGTCTCGGTCAGGCGGCGGTCGCGGAAGAGTTGCGGGTTACGCTGGAACTCCGGCAGACGGGCGAGGAAGTATTCCGCGTCGGCCTGGGCGGATTGCACGATGCGGGTGGCGTCGGCCCGGCCGGCGTTGCGGACGGAGTCGGCCTCGGCCTGGGCCTTGGTGCGCGTGGTGTTGGCCTCGCCCTGCGCGGTGTTGATGGTCTTGCGCTTGTCGTTCTCGGCCTCGAGCACGGCGTCGAAGGCGGCCTTGACCTGGCGCGGCGGGATGGCGATGACATCGCAACTGCGCGGGTCGAATTCGATGCTCAGACCGTAGGCGAGCACGAGCTGCTGCACGCGGTTCATGAGCTTTTCCTTGAACCCGGCGATGTCCTGCCGCGTGGCCTTGTCCACGGTGAACTGTGCGGCGGCATGGTGCAATGCGTTGTTGAGCGCGTTCTGCACCAGGTTGGAGGCGCCGATGAAATCGAACTCATGCCGCACCGGGTCGCTGATGGTGTAACGCAGGGTGGCCTTCACGTGCATGATGTTGCCGTCGGCGGTCAGCGTGTAGCCATCGGTGGCCGGGTTGAGGGAGCCGCCGGCGGGCGGCTCCTGGCCGGAGAGTTCTTGCTCCTTGGTCACGGGATACCAGCCGACGCTGGAGACGACCATGTGGACCTTGTCCTTTGGGATGATGACGATCTCGTTGATCGGCTTGGGGAACGACCAGTGCAGGCCGGGCTTGAGCAAGGCCGCTTCGCCGGTGGCGGTGGGCGCGCCGAAGGACAGCTTGATGGCAACTTCCTGCGGACCGACGGTGAAAATCCCCGAAGCCAGGAACAGGGCGATCAACCCGATCATGACCACGCGGACGACGACGAAGCTGCTCTTGAGCGCGTCCGCCAGGGCCTGCGTGCTGGAGTCTTCGATCGGCGCTTCGGGCGGCGGCTCGGGCGCGGCGGAGTGCGAGTGGGCATGATCGTCGCCGGGGCCGTGCGAATGCGCGTGGGAGTGCGCGTGATCGTCAGCGCCCAGACCGTGGGAATGAGAGTGATCGTGGTCGCTCATGGCAGGCTCACTTCTTGCCGGCAGGGCGGACGACGGAGTTGGTGCCGCGCAGCAGATCGAAGGGCGGCGTGTTCTGGTCGAGGATCAGCGTGGCGCGCTCCTTCGAGACTTGCTCAATCGAGGCCAGCTTCTGGAGGAACACGGCCAGCTCGGGATTTTGTTCGAGGGTCTTGTAGGCCTTCGCCGCCTCGGCCTCGGCTTCGCCGCGCAGCTTGGTGGCCTCAGCTTCGGCCTTGGCGAGCAACTCGTTGCGCTCGCGGTCGGCGGCAGAGCGGATCTTGGTGGCTTCGCGTTCGCCTTCGCCCTCGAATTGCTTAACGAGGCGTTGCCGCTCTTCTTTCATGCGCTCGAAGACTTTTTGAGTGACGCTCTCGGGGAAACCCAGGCGCTTGATGCCGAGGAATTTCACTTCCATGCCGAACTTCTCCTTCGCTGTGCCGGAGACCTGCGCGAGCATTTCCTGCTCGATGTCGTCGAATTTGAGCTGCGCAGGATCGGTGTTGATGAAGTGGCTGAAGGGGTGGCGGCCCACGGTAGCGTTCTTGGCGCTGCGCACGAGGCTTTCAAGACTGCGCTTGGCGTCATCTTCGCCGCCGGGGAAGCTGCGGTTGAACTTCTGCGGCTCGGCAACTTTCCAGCCGACATAGACGAGGACCATGAGGTTGCGTCCGTCCTGGGTCTGCGTTTCCTCGAACTTGCCCTCGAAGTTGTGCACGCGGGCGTCGAACCGATGGACCTGCTGGATGGGCCAGGGAGCTTTCAGATGCAGGCCGGGCTTGATGGCTTCCTCGGAGGCCTTGCCAAAGGTGGTGAGGAAGGCGACCTCGTTTTGCCGCACCTGGAACAGGAACGAGATGGACCCGAAGATGAGGAGGATGACAACACCGACGACGAATGTGACTGGATTACGCATAGTCAGGAAACGGTCAAAAAGTGGGGAACACGGTCATTTCTTCGGCTGGATTTCCAAGTTCGAGAGCAAGTCCTCGCGGATCTTGTCTTCGAGGTTCAACTGGACCATCTCGTTCGCGTTGGTGGTGGCGATGATGTATTTGCGGGACTTGCCGACGGACTTGGCGAACGTCTGGAGATAAACGCGCTGCGGGTAAACAGTGGGCGCAGCCTCCCACGCGGCGATCTGGTGCTGGAACTGCCCGGCGATGGCCCCAGCCTCGGCGACGCGGCGCACTTGGAACGACTTCGCGGTGTCCTGCACTTTTTGCGCCTCGGCCACAGCCAAGGCGTTGGTCTTGGCGGCCTCGCCCTGAGCGGTCAGGATTTTTGCCTCACGCGTCTGTTCCGCTCCGATGACAGCCTCGAACGCTTCGGCCACGCTGACGGGCGGGTGGATGTCCTGTAGTCCGACGAACAGAATGCTCACGCCCAACTGCTCGGCATCCGCCACGCGCTGGATGCTCGCGCGCAGGTGCTCGGCGGATTTCTGCCGGCCGACGGACATGAATTCAAAGAAATCCACGCTAACCAGGTGCCGCACGACTTCGCGCGTGGCGATGCGCTCGAGCAGTTCGTTCGGGTTCGAGTGGTTGCGAGCCCAGGCGACGATGTCCTTGATTTGATACTGCACCGGCACGCTGGCGCTGACGAGGTTGGCAGGCGGCGCGGATTTTTCGCCGGCGGCGTTGGTGTTGGAAGCGCTGTCCTGCTCCTTGTTCGCGACCGGGAGGTTGAACTCCTCTTTGTAGTGGCTCTTGGTCCAGACGATGGTGTTCTCCTCGGCCACGCCGCGCTCGTCTTCCTTGGGCACCACGCCGACGGTGAACGTCTGCACCCGATGCGTCTGAAAGCGATGCACGGCATCCACGGGCCACGGCAGCTTGAGGTGGAAGCCCGGCCCGAGCACCGGCCGGCTGGCGACCGGCTCGCCGAAGTGTTCCAACAACGCCTGCTCGTCCGGCTCGATGAACACGAAACTCGTGGACAACCACAACAGCCCGGCTTGGATCAACAGCAGCCACAGCAGGGCCTTTTGCAGGAATTGGAAGAACCAAGTTTCAGAAACCTTGAAGCCGAACTGGTAATCCAGCGCGTGCGCCGCCGTGGTGAACAGGCTCTCGGGCTGGCCCAGCAGACCCACCAACCGGCTCTCGTAGAGCACCCGCGCCGCCTGCCCGCGGACGCGCGGCCGGTAGATTTCCAGGATCAAGGTCAGGAGGTTCTCCACTGCGACGAGCGTGAGGATCACACACAGGGCGCGGGCCAGATAGAGATCAACCTTGGTATGGCCGAAGTAGATGGCCACGTTGCCGCCCGCTGAAAGCAGGCTGAGATAAGCACCCAGCAAGAGATAACTGCCCGCCGGCCGCAGCAGCCGCACGTTGTCCATGCGGGCGACGTTGACCGCGTAGCGCCCGGTGATGAATTGCAGAAAAAACAGCCCGCCAAAAAACGCCGCCATCATGGGCAGCGAAGTTTTCACCGCGGCGGCTGGCGGGTTAATCGTCTGCTGCCAGACCCACCACACCGCCAGCCCTTGCAGCACCAGCATCAGGATGCAAAACGCGGGCACCAGCCACCGCTCAAACTGCTCCCGCGCCCGTCGCGCCGGAAACGCCTCGGCGTCCGTGCCTTCAAACAAGGTAGTGCTCCGGGCGGACTTGGCCAACTCGTCGAGTTCGAGCTTCTCCAATTTTTCCCGCGCTTCCATGCGCATCTGGAAATAGCTGAAGAGCGCCACCAGAAAACCCAGTCCAAGAAAGGCGCTCACCACCTCGTCCGTGATACCCGCCGTCTGGCGCGAAATGTAAGTGCCCACCGCTGCCGTCAGCAGCGCGATGATGAGGTTGACCAGCCCGGTCGGTTGGGAATTGCGTTCCATTGCTTAACTCAGCTCACGATCTTCGAACAACATCAGCGCGACGGCCAGCGACGCACCCAAATAGCCCACCATGTACCCGGCCGCCTTGCCCACGTAACCCCAGACGCCGGGAATGGCATGG
>RFVF01000007.1 GCA_009922615.1 Pseudomonadota bacterium | reverse complement strand
CCATCCGCAGTCCGAACACCGCTGCCATCGAAACCAGCGCCGCGCCGGAGTCCGCCACTCCGGCGCCACTGGTGACGGCGCAACTTCAGGCGCTCGCGCTGGGCTTGGAGAACGAATGCGATTTCCTCCGCGCCGTGGCCGACTCCGTGACGGAGCCCTTCTACGTCTGGTCCGTTGGCGGATTGCTGCTCATGGCCAACCACGGCTGGGAGGCCGCCACCGGCATCCCGCGCGCGACGGCTCTGGGCAAATCGTGCAGCGCCATTTTTCCCACGCTCATGGCCAAGCGCTTCCTCGAAGTGAACCGCCTCGTCATTGAAAAGGGCGTCCCCGTCCGCGAGGAGGAATTCGTGGACAAACCCGAGGGCCGCGTGCTCTATCTCACGCTCAAGTTTCCCATCCGCGACAAGTCCGGTCGCATCGTCGCCGTCGGCGGCATCTCCTTGAGCAAGCGCGCGTGAGCTTCCCTTCCTGTCCATCCTCCTACTCATCCTCCTACTCTTACTCAGCGGTATGGAAAGATGAGCAGGAGTAAGAGTAGGAGGATGAGCCGGAGTCAGTGTCCCCCTCCGCGACTCGCGCTCGCCACTGCGTGAGCGGCGTAGTAATTCTCTCCCTGCAAGCGCATGGCCGCCCCCGTCCTCAACACCGCGTTCCGCTGGCTCCCCAATGGCGACGAAGCGTTTGCCGCGATGCTCGCCGCCATCGCGGCGGCGCGCCATTCGGTGCGGTTGGAAACCTACATCTTCGCGGCGGGCATCCCCGGCAACCAGTTCCTCGAAGCCCTTCTCCTCGCCCAGCAACGCGGCGTGCGCACGCACGTGCTCGTGGATGCGTGGGGCTCGCAGGACCTGGCCGACAGCTACTGGGAACCGCTCCGCCAGGCCGGCGGGGAGTTCCGTTGGTTCAACGAACGCACCCACCGCGGCTTCATGTTCCGCGACCACCGCAAGCTGCTGGTGTGCGACGAGCAAATCGCCTTCGTCGGCGGCTTCAACCTCGCGCCCGAATACGCCGGAGACGGCGTGGCGCGCGGCTGGTGCGACGTGGGCCTGCACATCGCCGGGCCGCTGGCCGCGCAGCTCGCAGACTCCTTCGACAAAATGTTCACCCGCGCCGAGCTGCGGCACGGAGCCTTCATGCGCGTGATGCGCACCGGCGCGCACGCGCGCATTGCCAGCCCGGATGGTGACCTGCTCATGAGCGGGCCAGGGCGCGGTTTCAGCACCCTCAAGCGCGCCTTGCAAAAGGATCTGAAGCACGCCCGCTCCGTGCAGATCATGGCCGCGTATTTCCTCCCCACTTGGAAACTCCGCCGCGCGCTCACTCGCGTGGCGCGACGCGGCGGGCAGGTGCAAATCATCCTGCCCGGTCAATCGGACGTGCCGCTGTCCCAGCTCGCCAGCCGCCGGCTCTACCGCGTTCTCCTCGCGGCAGGCGTGGAGGTTTACGAGTATCAGCCGCAAATCCTCCACGCCAAGCTCGTGCTCATCGACGACCTGGCCTACGTCGGCTCGGCGAACCTCGACACCCGCAGCCTGCACATCAACTACGAGCTCACCCTGCGCTTGCGCAACGAGCGCGTGGCCGAGGGCGGGCGGCGGGTTTTCGCCGCCAACCTCGCGCACTGCAAACGCATCACCCGCGCCGACTGGCAGGCCTCGCAAACCTTCTGGACCCGCCTCAAGCAACGCTGGGCCTACTTCATCCTCGCGCGGCTGGACCTCTACCTCGCGCGCCGCCAGCTCGCCGGCCTGCGCTGAACGCGCTTGTTTCCGTCCCCACCCTTGTCGGGCATTTTACGTGTTGCTCCCGATGCGAATGTGAGCGGGAATAGTAGGCGTGAAGCTAGAAAAATCAGTCGCGACCGTGGGCCGCAGACGAACAAGAGCGAGTGGCCTGTCTGCCGAGAGCTTCGCTTGCCCGCGGAATTCCCGGTTGCTCCGGAGTAACAGTTGCCCATACTGACCATCAGCGCACTACATGAGTCATGAATGCCCTCGACCGGCATAGTGCTGCGCCAAAGGGTAACCCGGCGGCGGCGACCGACGTAAGCTCCAGCCCAAAGTCCGCATTCGATCCAACGGCGACGGTGGGACGCACGGACGCCAGCCTTAGTTGCCGGGACCATCCCACCCTTGCCCGGCGAGACGCGTTTATCATTGCGGGCCTCTGCGTCGTGGTGCTCATCACCGCCCACTTGATGGATGTGTTCGAGCATGTCTCCGCCTGGGTGCTGACTTACCGGAATATGGGGCTGGATGAGCTGATCACCACGTTAGTGTTTCTGGCCTTTGCCCTGATCGTTTATGCGTTTCGCCGCCGGGAAGAGTTCAAGGTGGAGGTGGCCGAACGACTCCAAGCGGAAGCCGAGCTGCGCGAGTCTCTGGCTAAGGAAGAAGCAACCCTGCAGCGGCGGACGGCCGAGGTGAAGGCCGCCAACCTGGCATTGCTGGCTGAGCTCGAAGAGCGCAAAAAGACGGAACTCAACCTGCGCCTGCAAGCCGCCGCACTAAACGCGGCCGCCAACGAAGTCGTCGTCACCGACCACCGCGCGTGATCCAGTGGGTCAACCCAGCTTTCACCCGGACCACCGGCTACACGCTCGCGGAAGCCGTGGGGCAGAATCCACGCATCCCGAAATCTAGCCGGCATGACCAGGAGTTCTACAAAAAGCTCTGGGCCACGATCCTGCGCGGCGAGGTGTTCCGCAGCGAGATGATCAACCGCCGGAAGGACGGGAGCGAATTCACCGAGGAGGCCATCATCACGCCGGTGAAGGATGAGGACGGACGCATCTCGCACTTCATTGCCATCAAGCAGGAGATCACCGAGCGGAAGCTGCTTGAGGCGAAGTTTCTGCGTGCGCAACGGCTCGAGGGCTTGGGGGCGCTGGCGGGTGGCGTGGCGCATGATTTGAACAACGTGCTCGCGCCCATCCTCATGGCGGCGGAGCTGCTGAAGCTGCAATCCACCGATCCCAAAACCTTGGGCCTGCTCACGATGATCGAGGATAACTCGCAGCGCGGGGCAAGCATGATCCGCCAAATCCTAGCCTTCGCCCGGGGCACAGTGGGCGAAAAAATCGTGCTTCAGCTTTCTTATCTGGTGAAGGAGCTCCACAAGATGGTGAAGGAGACCTTCCCGCCGGGAATCCAGTGCGTGGTGCGCGTGGAGCCGGACTTGCGGGCGGTGCTCGGCGATGCCACCGGCCTCTATCAGGTGTTGCTCAACCTCTGCGTCAACGCCCGCGACGCACTGCCTCAGGGCGGCACGCTCACCCTTACCGCCGAGAATGTCCTGCTGGATGAAACCTACGCGCGGTTGAGCGCCGAGGTGAGGACCGGGCACTACGTCGTCCTCACCGTGGCCGACACCGGCACCGGCATTCCCCCGGAGGTGCGTGATAAAATCTTCGAGCCGTTCTTCACGACCAAGGAACCGGGCAAGGGCACCGGCCTCGGCTTGGCCACGGCCAAGGACATCGTGAAAAAACATGACGGGTTCATCCATGTTTACAGCGAGGTCGGCGTCGGCACCCAGTTCAAGATTTACCTGCCTGCGCTCCTGAGCGAAGCGACCGTGGCCGAGCCCTTGCTCCAGGCGCTCCCCACGGGCCACGGGGAACTGGTGCTGGTGGTGGACGACGAGGCGGCGGTGCGCGAGATCGTGAAAGCCACGCTCGAAAGCTACGGCTACCGCGTGGTCACGGCCGAGGACGGCACGCAGGCCGTGGTGCGGTTTACGGAACACGCGGAGGACGTGCAGCTCCTCTTCACCGACATCCAGATGCCACACATGGACGGCATGGCGACGATCCGCGCGCTCCGCAACCTCCAGCCGGACCTGCGGGTGATCGCGGCCTCCGGCCTCACGACGCATCAGGACGCGCTCAAAAGCTCCGGGCTGGAGGTGCAGGGGTTTGTCGCCAAGCCCTTCACTGCCGCCAGTCTGCTGCTAGCCATCAACGCGACGCTGCACCCGAAGTGAATTTGGAGTGAGCCCGGCTTCGGCCAACCACTCACTTTTGCCGCCCAGGCCGCTTCTACACCGGGATTCAGGGCGCATCAGGCGGCGCGCTGTCCTGCCTCAGTTGATATCCATCATCGCCCTGCTAGTGCTCGGGCGGGCGCACACGGGGCAGAGGAGCCGGGGCGGCCGCTCATCGTCGGGAGCGAACCGGACTTCCCCCTGCTGGCACTGGGCCCAGCCTAGGTTAGATCGGCGCTCCCGACCAACGCAACCAAGCACGTTCGCGGAAAATCTGCCGACCGACGCGGCCGGCTACACGCGCGGCGCTAGCTGCTTTTCCACCGGCACCCTGTCGAGCACAACGTATTTGGGCAGGCCGCCTTCACTGGGCGGGTGCGCGTCGCCTTCGATCAACGGGCGCGCGTATGCGATGAACTTGTCGTTCGGCAGAAAGCCATCCTCGGTGATCCAGTCGCGCGGGAGGAAATGCTCCACGTTGGCAATGTCGTCCAGCGGCTGAATGCCCGTGGTCCAGGTGTAAGGCTCGTTGCCGGTGCGCACGATCTTCACCATGTAACCGCTCTTGCCGGCGACGGCGGTGCGCACGGCGGTCTCACCGCAGGCGACGGCTTCGGCAACATCGGTGGCGCTGGCGTAATGCGCGGCGGCGCGTTGCGCGTAGCCGAGTTTCACAGTGCGGGTCTTCAAGTTGAGCTTGCCCTGCACGATCTCCGCGAGACGGTCGGCGGCCCCGCCGAGGACGGCGTGGCCGAAGGCGTCAACACGTGTCTTGTCCACCCCGATCTCCTCGCCGGCAGCGTTCTTCAATCCTTCGCCCACGACGATGATGCAATGCTTCAACTCCGCCACGGTCGCTTGCACGCGGGCGAGAAATTTCTCCTGCTCAAAGGGAATTTCCGGCAGCAAGATGATGTGCGGCGCGTCTGTGGCCTTGCGTTTCGCCAGCACGGTGCCGGCGGCGATCCAGCCCGCCGCGCGGCCCATCACCTCGATGATGCAGCACGAGCCGTCGTCGGTGGCCATGGAGCCGACGTCACACGCGACCTCCATGACGGTGGCGGCGTTGTATTTGATCACGGAGCCGTAGCCGTTGCAGTGGTCGGTGTGGGGCAGGTCGTTGTCGATGGTCTTGGGCACGCCGATGCAACGCATGTCCCAGCCGCGCTTGACGGCTTCCTGATGGATCTTGTTGGTCGTGTCCTGCGAGTCGTTGCCGCCGGCGTAAAAGAAGAAGCGGATGTTGTGCGCCTGAAACACCTCGAAGAGCCGGTCCATGTCCTTCGCGGCCTTCTCGGGTTTTTTCTTGAAGTCGATCTTGTAACGACAGGTGCCCAACGCGGCAGCGGGTGTGTGCTTGAGGCCCTCAATGGCCTTGGCCTTCTCCTCGTTCAGGTCGATGAGCGTCTCGTTGAGGATGCCGAGGATACCGTTGAGGCCGCCGTAGATTTCCTCAATGCACTCGTGACGGCCCGCCTCCTGGATGACACCCGCGACGCTGGCGTTGATGACGGCGGTGGGTCCGCCCGATTGGGCGACGAGCAAATTGCCGGTGAGTTCAGCCATGATTACAATGCTGGCCGGGCTGGTTTCTGCCTGGGAATTCAGGAAGCGAAGGCCGCCCCGCACGAGCGGCGCGCACCCTGCCAACCGGAGCGGATGGTGTCAAAGCCGGATTTGTCCGGCCGCCTTGCTTCAGCTCATCCGCATCGGCATCAACACGTAATGAAAAGGCGTGTTGACCTTCACCGAGCCGGGGCTGAGTTCGTCGGAAAGCTCGAGGAAAATCTCGTCGGTCTCGACGACTTTGAGCGGATCCATCAGATAGCCGGGGTTGAACGCGATGCTGATGTCCTTGCCCTTGTAATTGATGGCGATGGACTCGCGGGCTTCCCCTACGTCGGCGGTGTTCGCGGTGATGGTGAGGTTGTTCTTCGTGAACGCGAGCTTCACCGAGTTTGACTTGTCGTTGGTCATCAACTCCGCGCGGCGCAGGGCACTTAGAAACTCCTCGCGCATGAGCGTGATGCGTTCCTTGGCTTCCTTCGGGATGACTTGTTGGTAGTTAGGATAATTGCCTTCGACCAGCTTTGAAATCAGGAGCACGGAGAAGGCGCTTTCGTCCTTGAGACGGAAGGAGACTTGGTTGTCGGTGAAGCGGATTTCCACCTCGCCCTTGGCCTGCAAGAGCCGGTTCAGTTCGTTCACGGCTTTCGTCGGCACTATGATGTCTCCCTGTGCGGTTGAGCCGGCGGGCAAGTCCTCTTCCGTTAACGCAAGCCGGCGCCCGTCCGTAGAAACCATCACAAGCTTCTCCGGCGTGAACTTCATGAACACACCATTGAGAACGTAACGTGATTCGTCGGTGGAAATGGCAATCGACGTCTTCTTCAACATCACCTTGAGCTTATCCTGTGGAAGCGTCACAGAGCCGGTTTCCTTGAACTTGGGCAATGGGGGGAACTCGTCCGCAGCAAGGCCGTGTAGTTTATAGAACGACGCGCTGGCACTTAACTTTGTGATGTTCTTGTCGTCTGTCTCCAGTTCCACTTCGCCGACTGGCAATTCCCGCACAATGTTGAAGAGGCGCTTCACCGGGATGGTGGTGGCACCAGCATCACTGATTTTTGCTTCAACCCCACAGGCGATGGTCACATCGAGATCCGTGGCCGTCAGAAACAAACGGTTCTCCTCAGCGCGAGCATGCACGTTGGACAAGATGGGAAGAGTGGTTCGCGTGCTGACGACATTCTGCACGGATTGCAGGCCGGCGATGAGCTGGTCTTTGGCGATGCTGAGTTTCATGCTTATAGACTGTAGAGTAATTGAAGAATCACTCTTAGTATTAAGGGGTGTGAATAGGGAAAACAAATCGTCGTGTCAAGGTAACATCAAGGAGTTGCGTTGTGTTTTGTGTCGGCCACAACTGGTCGTGTTATGGCTGACAAGTCACCTTTCACCCATTTGTTCACATTGCTGGCCAACAATTCACCGTTTGCTGGTGTCTCATTGGTGGAGTTGTTCGATTTGGGCGACTTCCTCAGCGTCAGCCCTTGGGGTTCAAATCGACCAGCGCTCGTTTGATTTCGCCGAGGCAATGATCCGCCGTGTATCGTTGCAGAAACCATTCGCGCAGTTCCCCAGCGCTGTCAGAACCAAGCTGGGCTTCGAAAGTCTTGGCGAGGGCTTCTGGTGCTTGCACCGGGACAAGGCCAGCAAACCCGGTGGGAAACAAGTCGGGGATCGCCCGCCAACGTGTGGTCACGATGTCCAGTCCCCAGGCCATCGCTTCGATCAACACGATGGGAAACGACTCGGCAGCGTAAAAGGTTGGGAAACACAGACCATCGCTCTCCTGAAGCAAAGCGGTTTTCGTTTCGCCCGACACAAACCCCACCATCCGGACCAATGATTCGCCCCGCTCATCCAACAAGCCAGGCCCGCCGAGCAGCTGGGTAAACTCACGCCGCTCGGCTTCGCTGCGAAAGTCGCCTGCCACGGCAAAGCCACCCGCAGGGAAATCCCGGTTTTCGCCAGCCGTTGATTCAGTAGTGCGACCGCATCGACGGCATCGAACAATCCCTTTTCGCGGGTGCGGAGACTCAAAAAAAGCAGTTTATAGTGGTCGGGGTTTGCACCCGCGGCAGCTTGTCCGGCCGGCGAGGGGTGGGCTCCGGAGAGCAGCAGCCGGCGGTTCGCAGCCCGCGCCTTCCGTCACGGCAGCAGCCGGGCATCAAGCTGCACCTTGCCACCCAGGTCGGCACGCCGGTGAAAGACGCGTTCCGCCAGGGCGTCGCCGCCTACGACGCGGTGGGCTTCGCGGACGAATGGCACCTCCACCACCAGGGCGGCCCCTGTGGCTATCAAGGCCACGATTACCTCGGCTCTCCAACCGCGCCGGGCGTGGTGCTGGAGAACCAGCCCTTCGCGTGGAACCGGTCCATCACCGGCACCAAGAGCAAGGACACCATTCTGGCTACGAGCACCGGCCCCGAAATCATCACCGCCGCGCGCAACTGGCCCACGGTCAGCGTGGAAGGGGAAGATGGTGTCTGGGCAGCGGCCGGACATCCTCGTCCGGTAACCCGGGGTTCCCTAGTCAGGAGCCACCTGTGGCGTTGCATGCTTGCAGCACGGCTAGCAGCCGGTCTGCAACCCGTTCCCAGCTGTGGCGCCTAAGCAGGTCCTCGCCCCAGCGAGCGAGCGAGTCACCAGAGACTTGCAGCGCAGCCGACAGGGCGTGCCGGAAGGACGGGTAATCCTGATTGCTGAAGGCAAAACCGCACCCTCCCATCACCTCGCGCGTGGCGGGAATCGCGGAGTAAACCGGGCAGGCTCCGGCCAACGTCGCCTCGACCGGCGGCATTCCAAAACCTTCGTATTCCGAGAAGAACACCAGCACCCGCGCACGGGCTAGCAGCTCCCGATAGTCAGCTTCCGGCAGCCGCTCATGATGCCGCCAGTTGGCAAAGGCAGGCCAGGCCAGACCCGCAGGAGCTCTGCCCACCCAGTGCACTTCGCCGTCAAATACGGATTCTCCCTGCCAGCGCGCCAACCATTGCACAGCCAGCTCCGTTCGCTTATGGGGAAAGGGGCTGGAGAGGACGCAAACCCGGTTTACTTTGGCACCCGCCGGGGTAATCGGTGGGGTAAAGCCGATGCCCATGGTGTGAACCGACGGGGGGGTGAGGCCACGCGCATTGGCCAATCGGAGGACCTCACCTGTCGTGAAATCGCTGATGGTGAAGAGAACCTGTGCGCTCCGGACAGCAGCCCAAAAACTCCTTGTAAAATAGGCCTGCTCGTATCTGTTGACCGCGCAGGGGTGGTGCTGGCGGTAGTGGTCGTGAAGGGTGTCGGCCACGCATGCAGCCATGCGAACAGGACAGGCGCGCACGAAGGAAGCAAAGCCTTTGGGCAGGAACAGCCAGTCATGACCGGTGCCGGCGGCGGCGGAATAAACGCCCCATTGATCCCAAATCAGCCGCCCTAGCCGGCTACCCGCCGGTCCATCATGCCAGCGCACGTCCAGATGCGGTGGCAGGCGGCCAGCGAGAGAGCGGTTGGCCAGCACCGTGAACCGCGCCAACTCAGATCGTCGGGAGAGCTGTTCAACCAACCCCAGTGACAAGTTAAAAATGCCGACGGATTTGGTCTGGGAAAACAGCTGGTCGGCCAGCGAAACCGTAAGAGTAAGCGGGCGAGCGTTCATTCGTTGATGGCGCGATAAACCGAGGCCGTTTCCTCGGCGCACTTCCGCCACGAGAACTGGGCCGCCCGCGCCGGGCCGGCTTGCACACAACGCTCGCGCGCCGGGCCGTTGATGGCACATTCGCACAGGGCCGCCAGATAGCTGGCGGCATTTAACTCACACCACCAGGCGGCATCTCCGCCCACTTCCGGCAGGCTGGCAACGCGGGAACAAAGAACCGGGCAACCGCGCCCCATCGCCTCCAGCACGGGGAGGCCGAAGCCTTCGTATTTGCTGGGGAATATCAGCGCCAAGGCCCGGCGATACAACGCGGCGAGCTGAGCATCCGGCACATGGCCGAGATAATGCCAGTCGGGCGGCGGCGCACCTTCACCCGGCACGCCCGCCCAACGGGCTCCCACAATAAGCAAGGGAGGCAGCGGACGGCCAGACTGCCCCGCCAACGACCATACTTCCCGCAATAGTGCGAGATTCTTGCCCGGCTCGAGGGAGCCCACGAACAGATAAAACTCACCGGGTAGCCCGGCGGGAATCGCGTCGGCGGATTCCTTGGCCTCGGCCGCATCCCAGCCCAGCAGCACAGGAGAAAGTTTCCTCGCCGGCAAGCCCAGCAGGGCCATGGCTTCATCCGCGGTGAACTGGCTGATGGTGATGACGCGGTCAGCCTCGGCCAACCGGCGCAGCAGCCGACGACCAGAAAAAAGCTGCCAGCGCCGGAACCGCTCCGGATGCCGCAGCAAGGCCAGATCGTAAAGCGTAACCACCCGTTTTGTCCCGCGCGGCACTCGGATGGGGAAAGCGGACGTGGCATGGAACAACCCAGCCCCGGCTCGCCGGATGGATCGCGGGGCCTTAAAGTTAGCCCACACGAGTTCGCGGAAGGCGGTCTTGAGCGCGCGCTGCGGCTGGGTATAAGCAAAATTGTCCACCGGCCAGGCCAACGGCGTCCATTGGCAGCCGGCGGGCCGGGCCTGCTCCAAACCATGCAGAAGGCCGCGCACGTAGCGGGAAACGCCGGCCTGCGTGACATGGAGCGGATTGGTGTCAAGCGCCACACGCATGGCTTCACGCAGGAACTGGTCCGGGCGGGCGCAGCGGAAGCGGGCGTTGCCCAGAAGGAGGAGCATGGACGCCACCGTTGAGCGAGAGGCTCAACGCCACCACGCCCGTGAACACCATCAGGTCGATGTCGAACTGGCCGTAGAACACCAGGTAGAAAATCAGCCGGGCGGAGAAGTAGGCGATCAGAAAGGTGTTCACCCGGCTCAGGGACACGGGCCCGTGCTGATAATTGCGGTGCAACACCCGCCACCCGGCCAGGAGAAAGGCCGTGAACGCCAGCGTGCCCGGCAGGCCAAAGGGAATGATCAGCGTCAGCAGGCCGTTGTGATAATTGCCGCTGACCAGCGTGTCCTCATATGCCGTGAACAACCCACGCCGGATGGCTTCCTGCATCAGTTGGTAATCCGTGCCGCTGAACGTATAGCCCTTGCCCAGCCATAAGTATTGGGGCACTTCTGGCAGCACCACCCGCCACATTTGCAATCGCCAATCCAGCGTGCCCTGCGCATCCTGACGAGCGGCGGGATGCACTTGAATCGGCAGGAAGCTCAGGCTGCGCTGCACCGGCATCGGCAGCCGGTCCGCAAATGCCACGATCAGGGAACCCAGCAATAAGCTCCCCAGACAAACCACCAGGAACAGCTTCGTCCATAACAGCCGCTCAAACCAGAATTGGGCCAGAAACAACAATGCGAAGAGAATGATCGAGGAACGAAAGCCACCGAACAAACCCACCATGAACAGCGCGGAGAAAACTAGCAGGCGCCACGGTCGTCGCACATCCACCACGCCCCGGATTCCGTAGCGCAGCAACATGAACCAGTAGCCCGCCTGTGCCATCCACGCCATGCCCGTGAACCGCTGCAACGAGCCCGCAGTTATCGCTTGGTTGAACGCCACGTCGGTCGGGAAAAAGAGGAACAACCAGTAAAATGCCGAGCCGCCCGCAAACGCGAGGTCACTGAAAATAGCCGTCACCCCGGACAGGAAGAAAATCCCCGCCATCAGTTTGGCCCGGGCCGGCGGGATTCTGGCGGAGGTCAGCGCGAAATAGCCCAGAATCGCCCCCAGCACGCCCAGGTAGCGTTTGGCTCCCCACATCTCCGAACCGAGCGCCCGCGAACCGAAACCCCGGAAGACCACCGTCACCGCCACGATCACCCCGAGCAGCAACAGCGGCAAGGCTACCGAGCGCACCCAAATGAAATTCGATTCATGCCGCAACGTCCGGCTCACCACCGCGATGGTCAAGCTGAGGGCCGCCACCAACACCCAGAGCGGCGGTTGCCCGGGAAGAAATGGAATCACCAGCACCGCGTTCCACAGCCCGATCACCAGCGTGTGATGCCACCGCAGGAAGATGGGCAAGCTCAATGTCCCCGCCATCAACCCCACGCCCAGCAGGCTCGTGAACGACATCGGCGTGACGAGCAGCATGCCGAGCAAAATGCTCAACGGCACCATCAGCGCGAACACGAGCAGACGGCCCAAATTGTTGGCACTAGCGTCCATTTTGCGCTTCAGCAGAAAGGATGGTCCGGTAAGCCGCAATCATTTTCTCAAACGAACATTCTTGAGCGACGACCGTGCGCGCGGCTTCACCCATCAAGGAGATCGAGTTTGGATGGACCAACAACTCGGCCATGATGGTGCCGCACGCCTCCGCGTCTCCGGGCGCAAACAGTCGGCCAGTTCGCCCGTCACGCACCAGCTCGGGCAAAGCACCGAAGTTGGCCGCGATCGTCGGCACTCCGGCTAACGCGGCCTCGGCCAATGCCAAGCTGAACGTCTCAAACGCGCGCGAAGGCACAATCAACACATCAATGCGGCAGAGGAACTCTTCCGCCACGACCCCGCCGTGCCAGTGAACTTGCGCCCACCAAGCGTTGTCGTGCCACGCCTCCTGCCACGTGCGCAACTGGGCTGCCTCCGCCGGAGTCTGCGCGGTCCCGGCGATGTGCAGTTCCCAACCACTCGAAGCGCGACGGGCCAGCGCGGCGGCGCTCCCGAGCAAATCGGGCAAGCCCTTCGCCGCCGTGAGCGAGCCGAGAAAACCAAAGCGCACGGGCTGGCCAACCACGCGCGGCACGGCCGGCGGCACCGTGACGCCGTTGCGAATCACGGTCAGTTTCTCCGGCGGCCAGCCCGCCGCGACACACGCGTCACGCAGCGTTTGCGAAACCGTGGTCACGCGTTGCAAACCCCAGCGCGCGAGCCAGCGCATCAGCCGCCGGCGCGTCGGCGTGAGATAATCCGCTTCCGGATGATCGTGTAGCGTGCCGACGACGGGTCGGTTCGCCAACTGGCCCGCGAGCGCGGCGAGTTCCCAACTGCGCGTGCCCCACGCGTGCAGCACTTCGCATTCACCCAGTGGCAACGCGCCGAGTTGCCGTCGGAAACCGCCGGGGGAAAACGGTTGGTTCGGCGGCAAATTAACCGTCGCAACGTGCGCCGGCAACGCCCGCGCCAGCGGACCGCCCGTGACGCGCGCCACCGTGAGTTGCACGTCAGCACCCAGCCCCGCCGTGACCAAGCGTGTGAGCAGGGTTTCTGCACCGCCGAAGTAAATCGCTTCGCCGTGAATCAGCAGCACACGCACTGGAACTCGGGGTTTCATGCGCCGCGCAAAACGTGCCAACCGCCAGAGGCCAGCCGTTCGCGGGCGCGCTCTGGCGCGCGAGTCGCGAGGAAATTGTGCGGCAAGTCCGCGCCGCTCGCGGTCGCATTGAGAGCGCGCAAACCCGGTCCGCGCCAGCGCGTTTGCAGCACGAAGATCGCGTAGCCGTGGGTTTGGAACAGCGCCGTAGCCGCCGACGGTTGCGCGCCCAAATCTTCAAACACCCAGTCGCGCACCGCGCCGCTGGCCAGTATGCGCGTGGCTCCGCGCAACACGGCGAGTTCGTGACCTTCCACGTCGAGTTTCGCAACGCCGATGCGCGCGTCGGGCGGCACGCATTCATCCAAAGTTTTCAACTCGATGCTCACTCCTCTCGGACCATTGGCCGCCGTGACGACGCGGCTTAAGCCCCGGTTGGCTGCCCACTGCGGCCCGGGATCGAGCCACGCCTGGCCTGCGGCATCGCTCAAGCCCGCCTGCACCAGTCCGAGCGGCGCGACGCGGCGCTGGTTCACCGGCGCGTCGCGCAAAAATTCGAGTGCTGCAAACAATTCCTGGTGCGGCTCGAAGGCGATGACGTGCCCAGTCGGCCCGGCCTTACAGCGCAACAGACTCGTCATTTGGCCGAGATTCGCACCGATGTCTAGGGCGCGTTCGCCAGTTTCCAGCAGCCGCCAGAGCACTTCGGCCACGGGCAAATCAAACAAGCCGAGATGCCAGATGTCCGAGCCGATGGTCTCGTGCGGACACACGCGCACCGTGTCGCCCCACGGCAGCCGCACCTCAGCGCAGGCGGGCCGCGCCGTCAGCGCGCGGCACAAACGTGTGAACACCTGCCGGGGTCGGAAGGCGTATTCAGGCCGGGTCAGGGCGCGCAGGGGATTCATCTCAAGCCGGAGTGCGCGCGAGCATCAGGCGCGGCCAGGTCACGCCGAGTTGCGCCGCGCCCACGCGCGGCCAGTGCCAGTAGTTGAACGCCAGTCCGACGAGCAGCGGCGCGAGCGCCAGCGCGCCGAGGCCGAGCGGCGAATGGGTGGCGAGCCAGGCGGCGAGGAGCAGGCTTGCGACGTTGCTACCCACGACCGGCCAGACGTAGGGCACTTGATTACCCGCGAACAAAAACACGCCCCAGAAAGACAAGTGCAATTCCAACAGTGCCGTCACTGCCATCACTGCGAGCCACGCGGCCGGCAGCGCGGCTTTGTCCGGCGCGAACCACGCCAGCAACGGCGGCGCGAGCAGCATGGCTCCACCACTTAGCGCCGCGCACGTGAGCAGCGCGGGCCAGAGGCGACGCCGCATCAGCGTGCGCAGGCCCGCGAGATCACCGCGCGTGCGCCGCTGCGCCAGCTCGGGCCATTTCACGTTCATCCAAACGGCGGCCATGCCCTGACTCACGGTCATCAGTTGGAGCGACAATCCGAACTGGCCGGTCGCCGTGAGGCCAAAACACGCGAGACTGATTAACAATAAAGCCTGCGTGCCGAGAAAACCGCTGAGGGACACCGCGCCCATGCGTCGTGCGTTCGGCCACAGACGCTCCGCCAGCATCCGCACGACTGACCGCTCGCTCGCCGGCTCCGGCATGGGCAAGTGCCGTCGGCATTCGCGCCGCATCAATGCGCGTTGCACCGCCACGCCCGCCAACGCCGCTGCCGGCACGCTCACCACACCCGCGCCTAGCCACAGGAGCAGCGCGGCCAGTGCGAGCCGCAGCGCGTAGCCGATCAGATTGCAGCGCGCGTAATCCACCGGCCGGTTCAGCCCGAGTAGGAACATCCCCCACCAGCCGGTATGCACTTCCGCCACGGCGGTGAGCCACGTTAGCGCCAACGCCGCCCACGCCTGCGCAGGCGCGGGCACTTCCGCGATGCGCGCGGCGACCGCCACCGAACCGCCCAGCGCCAACACCGGTGCGGCGATCCACGCCAGCCGCGCGCAGGTGTGGCGTGCCGTGTGCAGCAAATGCCATTGCAAGGTGTGATTCGCCGGAGAATCGGCCGCAGGTGCGTCGGCCAAGCCTTCCGTCGGCAACTCGCGCCCGCCCGCCTGAGCGTGCGCGACTGCGCGCCACAAGGCGTTGCTGAAGCCGAAATCCAACAGCGGTGCCAGCACCATCAGGCTGGCGAGCAGGTAGTGTATGCCCAGCTCCGCCGGCGCGAGGTGGCGCAGTAGCAGCGGCAGCAGGATGAGCGTGGCCCCGATGCGCAAGGCGTTCATGCCCCACGACCACAGCAAAGCCGAGCCCAGCACGCGGCGGATGAATGACCGAAAGGAATCTTTCAACTCGGTGAGAGTGTCCACCGCCGCTCGTCGCTCGCAAGTGGCAATTTCCCGTAGTTCACAGCACGGCCGCCAACTCCGGCAGGCGCGCGGCCCAGGTGTGTTCCGCCAGCACGCGGCGGCGACCGGCGGCTCCGATCTGTGCGGCGCGGGCGGGTTGATGTTGCAGTTCGAGCAGTTGCAACGCGGCTTCCTCGAGCGAGTGGTAGGTCAGCACTTCGCGGCCCACATCGAGCGCGGCGGCCACATCGGCGTTGTGCTCCGTGAGGTAGCAGCAGCCGTGGCCGGGGAATTCGAGGTCGCGAAGTTTGAGGTAGCTCAGGTGGCGGCCGTGCGCATCGAGCGCCTGGTTCAAGCCTAGCACGACCTGGCAGCCGCGCAGGTAGGCCGGCAGTTCGTCGTCGGGCAGCGGGCCCTGAGCGTGCGCATGGACGGCGGGCCAGTGCGATTGCCGGTGCAGGTGGTCGCTCAGGCCGTGAAATGACATGGCCTGCCGCGCGTCCTCGCCGGCGGGTTCCGTGTCCCAGCCCGGGCCGCGAATTTCCAGTGCCACCCCGGCGGCGAGCAGTTGGCCGAGCTGCGCCACGCGCGGGCCGGTGGGCATGCCGATGAAGGCCGCTGAGCGCGTCACGGGGCCGCCGTGACAGTCGGGCAAATGCGCGGGGTTGAAGGCGTAGGGCAGGCAGACGAACGGCACGCCCAGCGCGCGGTAGTCGGGAATGGTTGAGTGCTCAACAAACCAGTTGAGCGAGACAACGCTTGCGAGCGGCTCGACTTCGGCGAAGCGATAGGTGCTGTCGCAGAAGAAATTCACCCACGGCACGCCCGCCGCGACGACGCGCCGCACGGCTTCCGGGTCCAGGTCGCGCGCGAAGCAGTAGGAGATGACGGCGTCCAGACCGTGCGCCGCGCGGGTGCGCAGGATTTGTTCGGCCAACGCTTCGCTGGTGCGCGCGCGGGCGTCCCCGTGCTCGGCCGTCGGGCGGCGCGCCCAGGTCCAATCGAGGTTTTCGGGGAGCGCGAGCCGGTCCACCACGGCGCGCAGGCCCTCGTAGAAATGGCGTTGCCACAGCGACCGGTAATGGCCCGACGGCGCGTGACAGTCGGCCACGACGCAAAACACATTGCGGAGGCGCGTCATGCGCTTCAATCGACGAATGCCGCTTCGTTGGACACGAGTAGAAGGTGCGCGATTTTTTCCCACGCCGTCAGGTTCTTCGGGGACTCGGTGCGCTGCCGGGTGAAGTCCGCCTTCGCGTCCCACGCGGTTTCGTAACCGGGCGGGAGCTGCTTGGAGCGCTTCACGGGATCGGTGAATTTGAGCTTCGGAGCCCAGTTGAAGCTGTCGCTGTTGTCATCCGCCTGGCATTCGACGATGAAGTCCAGCGTGTCGCCGGCCTGCACCGCGAGGTCGCCGGCTTTGATTTCCGCCGTGCCGTTCCTCGCGACCGCTTCGCCAATGACACCCGTGCGGCTGCTGACGATGCGCGCCAGCACGCCGTCGCCTTGCTGCGCGGGATGCGTGAGCGCACCCGATACGGCCACCGTGCCATCGCGTGGCGCAATCCAGCGGCGGATGACTGCGTGAGCGGCGTCACGCCCGGGATGGCCGCCCTCGGCGCGCAGCAGCAAATGACCGAGCTGCTGGTCCGGGAAATCTTTCCCGACCTGCCACTGGCCGCCGGTGAAGAAGGCAAAGGGCGTGAAGCGTTTCACGCGCTGCGTGCCGGAGTCGAACTCGCCGTAGCCATAATGCCAGCCCGCGTTGGGCACGGCGTCGGCGGGTTTTTCCACCGGAGCCTTGAGAAAGGTCTTGGCCATCGCCAGCTCCTCGGCAACGGGGCGGCGTTGGTAAATCGTCTCGTAGAGGAAGGCGATGCGCCCCTCGTCGGTGGTGAATTCCTTGAAGTCATCGCGGGCCGCGAGCGCCTGCGCCTGTTGCAGCACAAACGGCGAGTTCATCAGGAAGAGCGCCTGCTGCGGCACCGTAGTCTGGAAGCGCTGCGACGCGCTCACGTCGGGGCTGGCGAAGTCGAACGTGCGGAACATCGGCGGGAGGTTCTGCCGATCAATGAAGCCGTAAACGGTGCGCCGTCCACTGAACGGCTGCGTGGTCAAATCCACGGGCAGCCCGCCGGTGGCGAGGTCAAGCTTGCCGGACGCGAGCAGCAGCGAATCGCGGAACTGCTCGAAGTCGAGGCGCTGGCGGTTGAACTTCCACAGCAACGTGTTCGCCGGGTCGGCTTTCACGCACTCCGCGCGGTCGTCGCTGGCCTGCTGGTAAGTTGCGGAGAGCATGATGAGGCGGTGCAGTTTCTTGATGCTCCAGCCGTCGGCAACGAAGCGCATCGCGAGCCAGTCGAGCAACTCCGGGTGCGACGGCGGGTCGCTGCGGACGCCGAAGTCGCTGGGCGTGCGAACCAGACCCTGGCCGAAGTGCCAGCTCCACACGCGGTTCACGATGACGCGCGCGGTGAGCGGGTTGTCCGCGCTAGTGATGGCGCGGGCGAGTTCGAGCCGGCCGCTGGACTTGGAGGGGAACGGTGTGAGCTTCCCGGCGGAGGCGATTTGCAGAAAGCCGCGCTCGACTTCGGGGCCACGGTTGCCGGGATTCCCGCGCACGAAGACGTAGGGCTTCGTCGGCGAGGCGTTGTCGAGCAAGGCCATCGCGCGCGGGGGCGCACCGGCATGCGTGGCGTCTACCTCGTCAATCTTCGCCTTCAATTGCCGCAGGCGCGGACGAGCATCTTCGAGCAACGTGTCGTTCTCTGGTGCGGGCAGGTTCGGCGGCGCATCGGCAGCGCGCAGGGCGAGGCGCAGGGCTTCCTTGTCCTTGTCCGCGTGCGGCGTGGCAGCGTCGGCGTCGGTAAGCAACTTCCCGTAGCGCTCGGCGACTTCTTTCATCGTCTTGGGCGGGTTGGCGAAGGAGCTGCGAATGGCGAGCGGAGCATTGCTCGTGTCCACCTTCACGGCCTCCTCGGCGAAGTTGGTGTCGGGCAACTTCGCGTAAGCATGCCAGAGGGACCAGACGGAGCCGGGCGAGTTGGCCTTGGCGGCCTTCGCGAGAAAATCCTGCCAGCGCGCCACGACGGCGGGCACGAGCTTGCGCTCTTGAAAATACTTGTCGCGGTTCTGACGGCTCGCACCCGCCGACGCGCGGGCAACCTTCGGGTCCACTTCGTCGGCGGCCAGCAGATAGTCCGCGCTGCGCTTCCGCAGGTTCGCGAGTTGTTTGTCGAGTTGCTCGACGCGGTATTTCTCCATCTCTTCCTCGCGCTTCTTCTTCTCGGCGAGGTAGGCGGCGTGCTGCATCGGGTCGGGCTGGGTGCCGAGCAGCGGCTTCTCCGTCGGCTCGTGGCTGGAGGCGAAAATGCCGTAGAGACTGTAATATTCCTTCGTGGAAACGGGGTCGTATTTATGGTCGTGGCAGCGGCCGCACTGCACGGTCAGGCCCATCGTGCCACGCGTCACCACGTCGATGCGGTCGTCAATGATGTCGGCGGTGTTGTTCAAGAAACGGCGGCCGAGGGTGAGGAAACCGAGGCCGGCCAGTGCACGTTTGTCGTCGCCAAGTGGCAAGTGATCGGCGGCAATTTGTTCGGTGAGGAAGCGGTCATAAGGCGTGTCCTCGTTGAAACTGCGGATGACGTAGTCACGGTAGGTGTAACTAAAGGCGAAGCGCCGCTGCTCGTCGCCGGCAAGGTAGCCCTTGGTGTCCGCGTAACGCGCCACATCCAGCCAGTGGCGGCCCCATCGCTCACCGTAGCGAGGCGAGGCGAGCAGCTTGTCCACGAGCTTGGCGAAGGCGTCAGGCGACTTGTCCGCGACAAACGCTTCGACCTCGGCGATCGAAGGCGGCAGGCCGTGCAGGTCGAAGTAAGCGCGGCGGATGAGCGTGCGCTTGTCGGCAGGCGGGGAGAGGGTCCAGTTCTTCGGGGCGAGCTTGGCGAGGACGAAAGCGTCGATGGAATTGCGAATTGCGAATTGCGAATTGCGAACCTGCGGCACGGGCGGATCCTTGACCGGCTGAAACGCCCAGTGGTTCTTAACGACGGTCGGGTCGGAGAGCGGTGGGCCGGAGGGCTTGCCGGTGCGCGGGTCGGGCGCACCGAGGCGGACCCATTCCTCGAAGAGCGCGATTTGTTGGGGCGTGAGCTGCTTGCCCTTGGGCGGCATCTGCAGCTCCTTGTCCGTGTAACGGATGGAGCGAATGAAGAGCGACTTGTCGGGTTGGCCGGGGACAATCGCCGGGCCGTGTTCGCCGCCTCTCTCCCAGCCTGCCCGAGTGTCGAGCGCGAGGCCGCCCTTGGGCTTGTCCGTCGCCGCGCCGTCGTGGCACTTGAGGCAATGCTCGATGAGCAGCGGGCGAATCTTGTTTTCGAAGAAGTCGTGGCTGGTGGCGGACTCGGCGGCGCGGGCACCGAGCGCCGTTAGGACGAAAATGAAAGTGAACAGGCGGACCATTCGGAGAGTTTTTGGTTATCAGTGTTCAGTAACGATGCGTTCGGTTCCGGCTTGTCCGGCGCAGCCGCACCGGACGACTAAACACTGAATACTGATTACTGAACACTTCCGCTATTCGTATTCTTTTCCCGGTCTGCTTCTGCTTCGGCCTCCCCGTTCACCAGCACCACAAACTCCCCTTTCAGCGAGCGCTTCGCCACAAGCGCTAGCAACTCCGCCGGCGTGCCCCGCAGGAACTCCTCGAACTTCTTCGTCAGCTCGCGCGCGAGAACGACGGTGCGCGTGGGGAAGACTTCGTGCAGCTCGCTCAGGAGTTTCTCGATGCGATACGGCGACTCGTAGAGCGCCAGCGTGCCGGCGAAGGTTTTCAAGGCTTCGAGCGCCTTGCGCCGCTGGCCGGACTTGTGCGGCAGGAAGCCGATGAAATGAAACTCGTCCGTCGGCAAGCCGCTCGCCGTCAGCGCCGCGACCAACGCGCACGGGCCGGGCACGGACTCGACGCGCAACCCCGCCGCCACTGCCGCGCGCACCACGCGCTCGCCGGGGTCGCTGATGCCGGGCGTGCCGGCGTCGGTGACGAGCGCGACTTTCTCGCCGCGCTGGAGTCGTTCGAGGATTTCCTCGGAGCGCTTCGCCTCATTGAAAGCGAAATAGCTGACCATCGGCTTGGCGATTTCAAAGTGCTTGAGCAACTGTCCCGTGCGCCGCGTGTCCTCCGCCGCGATGACATCACATTCGCGCAACACGCGGAGTGCGCGCAGGGTGATGTCCTCGAGGTTGCCGATCGGCGTCGCGACGAGGTAGAGCGTGCCGGGCGTGAGCGGCGGCAAAGTTTTCGCACTAGGCAACTCCGCGCTCACAGCAGATGGCCGAGTTTCTCCCGCTTAGTTTTCAGGTAGCGCTCGTTGTGCGGGTTGGGCTTCACGCGGATGGGCAGTTGCTCGACGACTTGCAGGCCGTAGCCTTCGAGGCCGACGATTTTTTTCGGGTTGTTCGTCAGCAGGCGAATGGTCTTCAGGCCGAGGTCGCAGAGGATTTGGGCGCCGAGGCCGTATTCGCGGAGATCCATGCCAAACCCGAGTTTCTGGTTCGCCTCTACCGTGTCGAGGCCCTTCTCCTGCAACTTGTAAGCCTGAATCTTCGGCCCCAGCCCGATGCCGCGGCCTTCCTGCCGCATGTAGAGAATCACGCCGCGGCCGGCGTCGCTGACCTGCTTCATGGCCTGCTGGAGCTGCGGGCCGCAATCACACCGGCGCGAGCCGAAGACATCGCCAGTCAGGCATTCGCTGTGGACGCGCACGAGCACGTTCTTCTGGCCCGCGACGTCGCCCTTCACAAGTGCAACGTGATGCTGGCCGTCCGTGTGCGAGCGATAGAGGTGCAGGTCGAAGTCGCCGTAGTCGGTCGGCATCTTCACGACCTCGATGCGCTCGACGAGCTTCTCGCGCGAGCGGCGGTAGCTGATGAGGTCGGCGATGGAGCAAATCTTCAGCTTGTGCTTGCGGGCGAACTTCCGGAGTTGCGGCAACCGCGCCATCGTGCCGTCGTCGGACATGATCTCGCAGATCACGCCGATGGGCCGCGCACCCGCGAGCCGCACGAGGTCCACGGCCGCCTCGGTGTGACCGGCGCGCTGGAGCACGCCACCGGGCTTGGCACGGAGCGGAAATACGTGGCCGGGCTGCACCAGGTCCTCGGGCAACGCCGTCGGTTCGGCCATGATCTGAATTGTCTTCGCGCGGTCGGCGGCGCTGATGCCGGTGGTGATGCCACGCGCGGCGTCCACGCTGACTTGAAAATCCGTTTTGAACGTCTCGCGATTCTGCACGACCATGCGCTCCACGCCGAGTTGCTTGAGCCGTTCGCCGGTGGTGGGCACGCAGATGAGGCCGCGCCCGAAGCGTGCCATGAAGTTCACGGCCTTGGGCGTGGCTTGCTCGGCAGCCATGACGAGATCGCCCTCGTTCTCTCGGTCAGCATCGTCCACGACAATGACCATGCGCCCGCGCCGCAAATCGGCCAGCGCGGCCTCGATGGAATCAAACTCCGGTTTCATCGTCGGCGGAATGTATGCGCGGGCGGGCGGCTTGCAAATGTGTAATCCGCCGAGGATGCCCGCGAAAGACGTGAAAGTGGGCGCTTCACGGGCACTTCATTCCGCGACTATTCTACTCCGCTGGTGCGTCAGGAACTCACCGATGAAGCCACTGTTTGCTGCGCTGGGAATTCTGGCGCTTGCCTCGTTCACACTCGTTGCCGCGACGCCGGATGCCAAATCCGCCACCGCTGAGCGGCTCGCGACCATCATCAAGGAGATGAAGTCACCCGACCGCGAGGTGCGCCTCAAGGCCGTGGGCCAGCTCGTGCATTTCGCTGGCGGCCAGGAGCAGGCGTTGCCTGCGTTTAGCGCGTTGCGTGAGGCGATGCGCGATCCCGAGGCGGACATCCGCGCGGTGGTCTGCACCGCCATGGGAAATTTCCACGAGCAGGCCAAACCGGCCATCCCCGACCTCACGCGCCTGTTACGCGACCCCGACAAGGAAGTGCGCCAATGTGCCGTGCGCGCGCTCGGTCGCGTGGGCGCGGATGCCAAGGTCGCGCTGCCCGACATGGCCCGCAGCACGAAGGACGAGGACGCGGTCGTGCGCGTCGTGGCCCATGCGGCGATGATTCGCGTGGGGGCCTCGGCGGACGAACACTTGCCGGCGATTCTCAAGGGCCTCGGCGATGCCTCGCCGCTCGTGCGCTACAAGTCGGCGCATTGCCTCGAACCGCTCGGCGCGGTGGCCGCGCCCGGCGTCGCGAAACTCGGCGCGTTGCTCACGGACCCCGACGAGAAGGTCCGGCACTACAGTGCCCGGGCGCTGGTGAACCTTGGCGAGACGGCGCGGCCCGCGCTCGCGGCGCTCAAGGCGGCGCGGGAGCTGGAGAAGGAGCCCGGCAATCGCGGCTTGATGGATGCAGCCATCCGCAAGTTGACGCCGTGAGCAAAGGACTTTTACTCGCGGCGCTGCTGGCGCTGGCCGTGCCGTGGGATTCGGCGGCCGATGCGTTGCCGCCCCGGCACGTCGTCGTGACCGATTGGCCGGCCTTGCCCGCGTCGCACGTGCTCGGTCAA
Organism: Pseudomonadota bacterium; assembly: GCA_009922615.1. Lineage (GTDB taxonomy): Bacteria > Verrucomicrobiota > Verrucomicrobiia > Limisphaerales > SXTU01 > SXTU01. The sequence goes on along the minus strand of RFVF01000007.1, from coordinate 80,842 downwards.
TGCACCGGCGTGGGCGTGGATTCGCGAAACCGCGTGTTTGTGTTCCATCGCAGCGGGCGCACCTGGATGACACCGTTTCCCACTGAGCCCATCGCCGCGCCGACGGTGAGTGTGATCGATGGGGCGACGGGCAAGTTGCTCGGGAGCTGGGGCGCGGGCGAGTTCATCATGCCGCACGGGCTGTCGCTCGATGGTGAGGACCACGTGTGGCTCACCGATGTGGGGCGGCAGCAGGTGTTCAAATTCACGGCCGAGGGCAAGCTGCTGCTCACGCTCGGCGAGCGCGGCGTGGCGGGCGCGGACGCGACGCACTTCAATCTGCCAACCGACGTGGCGGTGTTGGCCGACGGTTCGTTCTATGTGAGCGACGGCTACCGAAACACGCGGGTGATCAAGTTCACGGCGGCGGGCCACTACGATTTCGAGTGGGGCGGCAAGGGCGCGGGGCCAGGGCAGTTCAACTTGCCGCACGGGGTCGCCGTGGACCTGGCCGGGCGGGTGATCGTGTGCGACCGCAGCAACGCGCGGCTCCAGGTCTTCGACCCGAAAGGCAAGTTTCTCGCCGAGTGGAAGGGCCCGCAGATCGGCCGGCCCTACGGCGTGAGCGTGGGTCAGGATGGACACGTCTTCGCTGTGGACGGCGGCGACCCGCCGCTGACGCAGCCGGACCGCTCGAAGGTCGCGGAGCTGGACGCCGAGGGCCGCGTGGTGGATCGGTTCGGCGGTTACGGCAAGGGACCGGGTGAGTTCCTGCTCGGGCACGATGTCGCGGTGGGCCGTGATGGGGCCGTGTATGTGGCGGACACAGGCGGGCACCGGGTGCGGAAGTTCATCCGGACGCTGGTCCCTTGATTTGGCTGGCAAGTCAAGAAACTCCTTGAATCAAATGATTGCCGTTAGCATCTGACACTACCAGCACGTCCGTCCCGACCTAGAAATTCAGACCATGAAGTCCAGCACGCTCCGCCATTCGTTGTTGTTGCTCGCCTCCGCCCAGCTCGCCGGGGCCGAGGTGGATTTCCGCACGCAGATCCAGCCCATCTTCGAAAATGCCTGCATCCGCTGCCACAGCGCTGAAAAGGTCAAGGGCGACTTGCGGTTGGACACCAAGGCGGGCTTCCTCCGGGGCGGCAAGAGCGGCCCTCTTATCAATGCGAAGGAATACGAAAAGAGCGAGCTCCTCCGGCGCATCAAGCTCCCGCGTGATCACGAGGAGATCATGCCACAGGAGACCGAACCACTTTCCGGCCCGCACAAGAATTGGCTCACCGACTGGGTCCGCACGGGAGCGAAGTGGCCGGATGGCGTCGTCCTCAAGCTGAAGAAGAAGGAAATCCCCGGCTTGGCCGAGACGGATTTCATCCCAAGCAAGGCGCCGGCTTCACTGGCCGAAGCGGCGGCAGTGACGGACCAGATTCTTACGAAGGAAAATCAGGCGAGCAAGAACCCGCCAACCAAGTCAGCGGCGATCATTGACGACCTTTCGTTCCTCCGCCGCGCGACGGTGGACCTCATTGGTCGTATTCCGACGGCGGAGGAAATCAAACAGTTCGAGTCCGACCGCAGTGCGGACCGCAGGGAGAAACTCGTGGACCGGTTGATCGCGCATTCGCGTTTCGCCGAGCGCTGGACGGTCTTCTTTGCCGACATGATTCGCGTGCGTTCGCAGCAGGAGGGTGGACCGCAATTGCTCGCCTACGTGAACCGCAGCGTGGCCGAGGCCAAGCCATACGACCAAATGGTCCGCGAGCTCATCGCCACCAACGGCCGTCCCGAGAGTGCGCCCGCTGCCGGCTTCGCGCTGGGCGACGCGGCGAATCCGATGGCGCTCGCGGGTGCCACCTCGCAGATTTTCCTCGGCGTCCGACAGAAGGAATTTTACGATCTAGCAGCGTTTTTCGGCACCATCAAGCGCGTCGAGCAGGGCAAGAACGTCAAGCGTATCTACACCACCGAGGCCGAGGAGACGGCGGTGAAATGGCCCCCCGAGCGCGAGCAGCCGCCCAAGCGCGTGGGCGTCGCGCCCAAGTTCCCCTTCGAGCTGGTCAACTACACGACCAAGCCCAATTTCATTGCGCGGCTGGAGGACCGGCGTCGTCCGAACACCGGCGCACTCAGTGCCGCCGCCGCGAAGAAGGCGCTCGACGAGCTTGTTGACGGCATCGACGTGAAGCAGACGCTGCGCGACACCAAGCAGGACGCCGCCATCCTCGCCGAGGCCAAAGCCGCCGCCGCGCGAGCGCAGGACGGCCGCAGCATCTACACGCAGAGCGAGGAACGGAAGAAACTGGCCGCACTCATCACCGACCCGCGCAACCCCTACTTCGCCCGCGCGTTCGTCAACCGCGTCTGGGCCGAGCTGGTCGGGCGCGGGTTCGTCGAGCCGCTCGACAACATTTCAGCTTACAATGAAATCCGGCACCCGCAGGCGCTGCAGTTCCTCGCGCAGGAATTCGTGGCCAGCGGCTACGACCTCCGCTCGCTCGTTAAAACGGTCATGCTCACTCAGGCCTACCAGCGCGGGCACTTGCCGGCCGGAGCCGAGGTTAAGGAACTGGCCAGTGCGGAGGAAAATTTCACCGCCACCCGCGCGCGCCGGATGCTGGGTGAAGTGCTCTTCGACAGCGTGACGGTCGCGGGACACTTGCTGTCGCACAAATGGCCCGAGGGCGCGAACGTGCGCGAGGTCAAGCGCCAGGTCCGCATCCCGCTCGCCAACGCCGCGATGCTCGCCGCCGCCGAGGACAAGTCCACGAACCAGCCCAACATGATGATGGCGATGAACAAGCCCGGCCAAGCCCCTGCGCCGTATGACTTGGAGAAGGGCGCAAGTCTGGACTTCGACGCGCTGCTCAAGCCCGAGAAGATGGGCAAGGACGATGACAAGTTTGGCGACGTGTTGTCCGAGTCGAAGAAAGACCTGGCGATGAACAAGAAGATGGAAGACGACGCCATCGAAGCCCAGCGGCAGGCGCGCATCCGGTTGCTCCGATCCGGCAACGCCGAGCGCTTCCGTCTAGAAACCGTCACGGCCATCGTCGATGACAACCCGAAGTTCGACACCACCCTTCGCATGGCCACGCCCGCACCGCCGTCGCACTTCATCCGCGTCTTCGGCCAGCCCGCGCGCGATAACCTCGGCGAGTTTCGTGATGAGTCACCTTCGCTGCGTCAGGAATTGATGATGCTGAATGGCAAGGCCACGCACGAGGCCTCGCGCGTCGGTCCGCTGGAGCCGGTCTATCACCTCATCGCCGGTCCGAACGCCAATCCAGCCAAGGCCGTCGAGCTGGTCTATCTCGAAATCTTCACACGTCGGCCGACGACCGAGGAACTGGCCGAAGCCCGCGAAGTCATCAGTGGTGGCAAGACGCCCGCCGACGGCTTGGCCGACCTCCGTTGGGCCATGCTCAATTCGCACGAATTCCGTTATCTCCCCTGAAGTCTGCTAAACATCAAAAACCTATGAGCTCCTGCACCGATTACTTCGCCACGCGCCGCCGTTTTCTCGCGCAAACCGCCGGCACCGCCGCCCTCCTCGGCATGCCCATCAACCGCCTTGTTGCGGCCATTGGTTCCGCCCACGCGCCCAAGGCTGAGTCTGTTGTCCTCTTCTGGAACGGCGGCGGCATGAGCCACATCGACACTTGGGATCCGAAGCCCGGCCGCGAAGTGGGTGGCGAGTTTGAGCCCATCAAGACCAGCGCCGACGGCATCCAGATCAGCGAGATCTTCCCCCAGCTCGCCAAGCAGATGCACCACTGCTCGATCATCCGCTCCATCGCCGGCACCAATGGCGATCACGGGCGTGCGACCTACGAGTTGCAGACCAGTTATCCGCAGAACCCCGCCCTCGTGCATCCGGGCATGGGCTCGTTCGTTGTGAACGAGAGCCAGAAAAACGGCGACCTTCCCGCTTACATCAGCATCGGTGGCATGGCGCCGCGCGCTGGTTACCTCGGCCAGCGCTGCGAGGCCTACTACATCGGTCTGCCGGGCGAGCGTGATCCGTATCTCGCCTTCCCTGATGGCATTCACCACGCGCAGGGCGAACGTCGTCTCGAGATTCTCGCCAAGATGAATCTCCGCGCCTCGAACAAGATCGCCGCGCGTGATCTCAAGGAGACGGACGTTGCCCTCAAGGACGCCGTCGCCTTGATGAAGAGCCCCGCGCTCTCCAGCTTCGACCTCGACAAGGAAAACCCCAAGACCCTCGAGCGCTACGGCCTCACCGAGTTCGGGCGCGGCACTTTGCTCGCGCGCAAACTCATCGAGACCGGGGTGCGCTTCGTGCAGGTCAACCGCGGTGGTTTCGACAACCACATGGATGTCTTCCCTGCCATGCGCAACCACGGTTCCGTCATGGACCCGGCGGTCGCCTCGCTCATCGAAGACCTGCATGCCTCGGGCCGTTTGGAGAAAACGCTCGTCATCATGTTGAGCGAATTTGGCCGCACGCCCAAGATCAACAAGGACGCCGGTCGTGACCATCACGCTCGCGTCTTCAGTTGCTTCATGGCCGGCGGCGGCGTCAAGGGCGGCCAGGTCATCGGCTCCTCCGACAAGGACGGCATGGAACCGGCGGATCGCCCCGTGCAGGTCGCAGACCTCCACGCCAGCGTCTGCCACGCCTTGGGCATTGACTTCACCCGCGAGCTCACCACTCCGCTCGGTCGGCCGATGAAGCTGGTCAAGGAAGGGGCTAAGCCGGTGAAGGAACTTTTCGCCTGAAGTTGCACGGGCTTCTGCCCGCTGGTGCTTTTACGCCGCCGCCACGTTTGACGTGGCGGCGGCGTTCGCTTTAACTGCGCCTTGTGTCGGCTGCCCGTCATATCGTCCTCTACGACGGCGAGTGTTCACTCTGCACGTTCCAGATGAAGCTGCTCACTTGGCTCGACTGGTGCCATGTGGTCCGGCTGCTGCCCATCGCGGACCCCGAGGCCACCCGTGTCGCGCCCACCCTCACGCGCGAGGCCTTGCTCGAAGCCATCCACTGTGTCGCAACCGACGGCGCGATCCATCGCGGCGCGCGGGCGTTGCGGTTCGTGGGGCTGCGGATGCCACTGCTGGTTCCGCTCGCGTTGGTGCTGTGGTTCCCCGGCGTGGTCTGGGTGGCCGAGCGCATCTACCAGTGGATCAGTCGGAATCGCCATCTCCTCAGCAAAGTTTTCGGTTGCAAGGACGCCTGTGCGATCATGCCGGCAAGGCGCCGGACGGACGAAACGGCGTTGTCTGGGCCGGTTGTCCGGCCGCCGAAGTAGGACAGTCCAAGGTCCAAGGTCCTGTGGCCGGCGTGGCGCAAACCGCCGGTGCCGACTTTAGAGTGTGGACTCAGTGTCGAGTGAGGCGTTGGCCCTGCCTTCTCAAATTTGACGGGCACGTAATCTGCGGTATGTTGCCCCAAGACAGAGAAGCAAAATGGTTACAGAGCATAGCCAAGCCTTGAAAGGCAGCGACCGTCAGCCGGGAAGCCGGATGGGTTAAGCGTGGATGGTTTCCGCGGCCGCCGTCGCTCAGAAAGACGGAAATGCCTGCGTCGCATCCAACTGAAGCGTCAATTTGGGATCTCAGGAAAGCCGATCTGCTGTCCTCGCTCGCCCGCCCGCCCCAGCACTCATTCTTCCATACGGGGCGCCTTACCACCCTCGCCTCCGCTTCCCGCCGGTTCCCGGATCGCCTGCTCGCGGAGTCACTCGCGCAGATGGTAAACTCCGTCACCGGCCAGAAGGTGTTGCTCGTCCAGATGGTGCCGTCCGAGACCGGAGCGGCGGCAAAAGTTTGGAACCCGCTTCATTCGATGCCAAACAACGGGTTTGCCTTTGCCGAGCAACTGGAGCACCTCGTCAGTTTTGATCGGCTTACCCTTCGCGTGACAAACCAATCGGCGGAGCGGCCGTTCCTCTCCGCTGTGTTTGGCCATTGCGGGCGGCATTTCGACCAAGTGCTGCTCCTCTTGGATGCCAACGCCCCGCGTCAGGCGCTCGCCGAGGCGGTAGCCCGTTCCTCCGCGACCTACGTGCTCGTGCAACAGACCGTTGACAGCCTCTTCGAGTTCAACCAGCTCGATCGCGAGCTGCGCGCCGCGCGCGACGGAATAAAGACGGACTTGAAGCTCCTGCTCTGCCTCGAACATGGTGAGGTGCCGCAACCCGCCGAGGACTTCATCAAGCAAATTGGCCAGCCCGCGCACCTGAACTTGCACGAGTCGCCCGCCAACATGGATGCGCTCCATTCGCATTGCGGCGGCGTGTGGCCGACGGCGTTCAAGTTCGACCTCCGTCGGCTCGCGCGCGAGATCGGCCGCTGCCGTGTGGGCCTGGCGCTCTCCAGCGGTGGCGCGAAGGGCCTCGCTCACGTCGGCGTGCTGCAAGTGCTGGAGGAGAACGGCATCGAGGTGGATGTCGTCGCGGGGACGAGCATGGGTGCCTACATCGGCGCGCTCTGGGCTTTTGGACACGATGGGCAATTCCTAGGCCGCAAAGCCCGCGAGCTGGAGGGCAAGTGGGGCTTGCTCAAGTTGATTGACCCCGCGTTCCCACCGCGCCGGGGTTTCATTCACGGGCACGCGATTCGCGAGCGGCTCGAGCGCAGTATCGGGGACTCGCGCTTCGAGCAACTCGCGCGGCCGCTGCACGTGGTGGCGACGCGCTTCGACACTTTGGAGCGGGTGGTTTTTAGCACAGGCCAGGTCAGCCGAGCGGTCCACGCGAGCTGCGCGATTCCCAGCGTGTTCGTGCCTGTCCAGATCAATGGCGATACTTACGTTGACGGCGGGGTGAGCGATCCGTTGCCCGTGGACGTGCTGCGCGAGGCGGGCGTTGAGCGCGTCATCGCCGTGAACATCATTCCCACGCCGGCCTTCCTGCGCTGCGCCCGCGAGCACGAGCGCGAGCAAGTCGAAGTGCGGCGGCGCGGCTTCAGTTTCCTCCACCTGCTCAACCAGCAGATCAACTATTTCGCCTACGGCAACATCCTCGACGTCACCCAGCGCGCCGTCATCGGCGGGCAAATTCGGGCCGCCGAGGATGCTTGCCGTCAGGCAGACGTCGTCCTCCGCCCGCTCGCCTGTGACTCCCGCTGGCACGATTTCTCCAGCCCCAGCAAATACATTTCCCTTGGCCGCCGCGTGGCCGAGGAAAATCTCGCGGACATCAAGCAACTGGTGAATCGAAAGGAACCCGCCCATGAACACCAAGCTCCTCACCACGAACTGGCAGCGGCTGCCTGAGGCCACCATCCGCACGCTCCAAGCCGAGCGCCTTCATCGCTGGCTACGCGACACCGTGCTGCCTTTCTCCGCGCACTACCGCGAGCTGTTCCGCCAGCTCAAGCTCACCGCCGCTGACTTCCGCTCACTCGACGATTTGCGTCGCCTGCCGTTCACCAGCAAGGCCGATCTGCTCAACACGCCCGACAACCCGGCGAAAGTCCGCGACTTCCTGCTCGTGCCCGACCGCAATGTGCTTTCCCGCCGACCCTCCAGCATTCTTGGCGCATTGCTGCATGGGCGCAAAGCCGTGGCGGACGGTTTTGAAAACGAGTTTCGTCCCATCTTCCTCACGAGCACGACCGGGCGTAGCGCTGACCCCGTGCCGTTCCTCTACACCAACCACGACCTTGCGAATCTCCAGCTCGCCGGCGAGCGCGTTTTCGGCGTATGCGGCGCGCACCGCGAGGACAAGCTCCTGAACATGTTCCCCTACGCGCCGCACCTGGCGTTCTGGCTCACGCACTGCGGCAGCACGGCTTTCGGCGTGTTCACCGCGAGCACCGGCGGCGGGAAGGTGATGGGCACCGAGGGCCAGCTTCGCTTCCTCCGCAAGATTCGCCCTGACGTGCTCATTGGGATGCCGACCTTCGTTTATCACGTCCTGCATCAAGCAGCGGAGGAAGGCGTCCGATGCGAGAATCTCCATCGCATCGTGCTCGGCGGCGAGAAGGTGCCCGATGGGATGCGCCTGAAACTTCGCAACCTCGCCCTCGAACTCGGCGCGCGTGAACTCGACGTCGTCACCACCTACGGCTTCACCGAGGCGAAGATGGCCTTCGCCGAATGCCCCGTCCCCGTGGACCAAACGCCCAGCGGCTACCACCTCTACCCTGACCTTGGCGTGATCGAAGTCGTGGACCCAAAGACCGGCGAGCCGGTGCCGAACGGCCAGCCCGGCGAGATTGTCTTCACCCCGCTCGACTCGCGCGGGACGGTTGTTCTGCGTTACCGCACCGGCGACTACATTGACGGCGGTTTGACCTACGAGGCCTGCCCACATTGCGGGCGCCAAGTTCCGCGCCTCGTCGGGAAAATCTCCCGCAGCTCCGCGTTCAAGGAAGTGCAGCTCGACAAAATTAAGGGCACGCTCGTCGACTTCAACGAGCTCGAACACGTCCTCGACGACGCTCCGAATGTCGGCGCTTGGCAAATTGAGCTGCGCAAGCTCCACGACGACCCACTCGAAGTGGACGAGTTGGTTCTGCATATCCAGAAGACCAACGGCGCGGATGACGACCATCTCACGCACGACCTTCGCACGCGCCTCATGACGCATTGCGAGATCACGCCCAACCGCATCGAATTCCATAACGCCGAGCAAATGCGCGACCTGCAAGGCGTCGGCGTGCAGCTCAAGGAGCAGAAGCTCGTGGACCATCGGCCGAAGAACAGCGTGCCTGTCGCGGCCAGTCCGCTTAGAAAGGAGCCCGCATGAGCACTCCTCGCCTCGTCATCGTGGACGGCATCCGCACGCCGTTCTGCAAAATGGGCTCCGACCTCGCCGCGCTCGGCGCGGATGAGCTGGGCCGCATCGCCACGCAAGCCCTACTCACTCGCACCGGCCTTGATCCCGCGCTCATTGACGAGGTCATCTTCGGCTGCGTCGGCCAACCTGCTGATGCCGCGAACGTCGCGCGCGTCATCGCCCTGCGCGCCGGCATCTCCGAGGCCGTCCCGGCTATCACCGTGCATCGCAACTGCGCCTCCGGTCTCGAAGCGCTCACACAGGCTTACGAGAAGATGACCGCCGGGCGCGGCTCCATCTTCCTCGTTGGTGGTGCGGAAAGCATGAGCAACTATCCGTTGCTCTACACGAAGACGGCGGCGGCGAAGTTTGCCAAGCTCGGCCGCGCCAAATCTTTCCTCGAAAAAGCCTCGGCCCTTGCGGAGTTCCGCCTCGCCGACTTCAACCCGCGCATCACGCTTCAACTCGGCCTCACCGACCCCGTCTGCGGCATGGGCATGGGCGACACCGCTGAGTTGCTCGCTCGCGAGTCCGGACTGTCGCGCGAGGAGCAAGACGTGTTCGCCCTCGAATCCCACAAGCGCGCCGCCGCCGCGAAGAGCAAATTGGCCGAGGAGATTTGTCCCGTTTTCCCCACGCTGGCCTCGGGCAAGAACACCAAGCCCATCACCGCCGACAACGGCGTGCGCGAATCGCAGACGATGGAAGCCCTCGCGAAGCTCCGCCCCGTCTTTGACCGGCACCACGGCACCGTCACCGCCGGCAACGCCTCGCAAATCACCGACGGCGCGGTCGCCTTGCTCGTGATGACCGAGGAGCGCGCCGCCGAGCTTGGCTTCACGCCCATCGGCGCGTTGCTCGGCTACGCCTACGCCGGCTGCGACCCCACGCGCATGGGCCTGGGTCCCGTCTTCGCCATCGCGAAGGCCGAGGAGAAGACCGGCCTCGCCGTGGGCTATGCCGACCTCGTGGAAATCAACGAGGCTTTCGCCGCGCAGACACTCGCCGTGCTCAAGTGCTGCGAGTCCGAGAAGTTTGCGAAGAAGATGCTGGGCCGCGCCTATCCCGTCGGCGAAATCCGCCGCGACCGACTCAACGTGAACGGCGGGGCCATCGCACTCGGTCATCCCGTCGGCGCGACCGGCGCGCGGCTGGTGCTGACGAGCCTGCGGGAACTCAAAAGGCGAAACCAAAAACGCGCGCTCGTGTCCGTCTGCGTCGGTGGCGGCCAAGGCGCAGCCATCTGGCTGGAGGCGTTATGAGCACTGCCATTCTACCCGCATCCGCGCAACTCTCCCTGAACGTGATGAACGAATCAAAGCTATCTCCCGTCCCGCGCGAGTTCCGCAACATCCGCCGTGAAGTCACGGCTGACGCCATCGCCATCCTGACTTTCGACCGGCCTGATTCCGCCGCGAACATCTTCGATCGCGCCACGCTGGAGGAACTAAACGCCCACCTCGACGCCATCGAGCGTGACCCCACGTTGCGCGGCGTCGTGCTCACCAGCGCGAAGCCCGGCATCTTCATCGCCGGCGCGGACCTGCACTCGCTCTCCACCGCACCGATGAACGCGCTGCGCGAGATGGTCGAGTTTGGCCAGCGCGTCTTCAGTCGGCTCGCCGCGCTGCCACTGCCGACCGCCGCCGCGATTCACGGCGCGGCGCTTGGCGGCGGCTTTGAGGTCTGTCTCGCGTGCGACTTCCGCCTCGCCACGCCGGACAAGGCCACGAAGCTTGGCCTGCCCGAAGTCCAACTCGGCATCCTCCCCGCGTGGGGCGGCAGCACACGGCTCCCGCGCCTCGTCGGCCTGCCCAAGGCGCTCGACCTCATCCTCGCCGGCAAGACGGTTGTTGCGAAGCAGGCGCTCAAACTCGGCATGGTGGACGACCTCGTGCCGCGCGAGAGCTTGCTCGCCGTCGCGCTGGCGAAAGTCGCGAAGGCGGGTCGCAAGCCGCATCGCGCCGTGCCATTCGCGGTGAAGGCCACGAATAACGCCATCGCGGGCAACCTGATTTCCATGCTCACGCAGCCGAAGCTCTTCAAGAAGACACGCGGCCACTACCCCGCCGTGCTGAAGGCGCTCGAAGTCGTGACGCTCGGCGTGGGCCGTTCGGAGGAACGCGCGTTGAAGCTGGAGGCCGACGCGATTTGCCAGCTCGCGCAGACGGAGGCGGCGAAGAATTTGATTCGCGTCTTCTTCCTCCAGGAGCGGGCGAAGAAGCTGGGCTTCGGAAATGAACGCAAAGAAGCAGCCGCGCCCCGCCGCGTCGAGCGCGCCGCCGTTATTGGCGCGGGCGTGATGGGCGCGGGCATCGCGCAGTGGCTTGCGGCCCGCGGCGTGTCTGTGATGCTGCGCGACATCAACGCTGATGCTGTCGGGCGCGGCATGTGCACCATCGCCAAGCTCTTCGCCGATGGCACCAAACGCCGCACGTTCACGCCCGTCGAGGCGCGCGCAGCGATGGACAGGATTTCTCCGGTCGTCGAGCTGCCTTCACTCCGGGGCGCCGATGTCATCATCGAGGCCGCCGTGGAGAAGATGGACTTGAAGAAAGACATCTTCCGCAAGCTGGAGCAACTCGCCGGGCCGGACACGATTCTCGCCACGAACACCTCGGCGCTTTCCGTCACCGAGCTGGCCGACAGTCTCACCGCTCGCGAACGAGTCGTCGGTATCCACTTCTTCAACCCGGTGCATCGGATGCAGCTCGTCGAGATCATCCACACGCCGCGCACGGACGCGGAGGTCGTGCGGCGCGCGCTGAAGTTCGTGCAAGCGATGGGCAAGCTCCCCGTGCTGGTGAAGGACAGCCCCGGCTTCGTCGTGAACCGCGTGCTCATGCCGTATCTCGTCGAGGCGGCGCGGCTCTTCGAGGCCGGCGCGGAGGTCACGGACCTCGATGAGGCGATGCTCGACTTCGGGATGCCAATGGGCCCGCTGCGTTTGGTGGACGAAGTCGGCACGGACGTTTCCCTGCATGTGGCTGAGACGCTCGCGAGCCACTACCACCGGCGCATGGCTGTGCCGGAAGTTCTCTCGCGCTTGGTCAAGGGCGGTCAGCTCGGGCGTAAGTCTGGCGAAGGCTTTTATCTCCATCGCGGCAAGGAAGCGGTGCCAAGTGAAGACGCAGCGCGCTTCGTGAAGGATGATTCTGCCGCGAACCTCGACCACGTGGACCTCGAGCTGCGCATGGTGCTGCTCATGGTTAACGAGGCCGCGCGTTGCGTGGAGGAGGGCATCGTGAGCGGGCCGGAGGACGTGGACTTCGCGATGATCATGGGCGCGGGCTTCGCGCCGTTCCGTGGCGGCCCGCTGCGCCACGCGGACACGGTCGGTGTGGCGAACGTTGTGCGCGCGATGAACGAGCTGATGGACGAAGGCGAGGAGCGCTTCGCCCCCTGCGCCCTGCTGAAAGATTTGGCTGCGAAGGACGGAAAACTCTACCCCGAGAAAGGAGTGTTGTTATGAAGACGCTTGAACCTCCCACCATGGAACCTCGCCCCACGCCGCCTGACGACGCCGCGCAGGTAATTGACACTTCGAAAATGAACGCCGGCCAGCGCGCTGCGCTGGAGATGACCGAGTCCGCGCGCGACGCCGCGTCCGAGAAGGGCAGCTTCGCCGCGAACCTCTTCATGGGCCGCTACGAACTGGATCGCCTGCTGCCGTATCCAATGCAGTCGCACGAGGACCGCGATCAGGGCGATGCCTTCCTCGCGCGGCTGGACGCCTTCCTCCGCGCGAACGTGGACCCCGACGAGATTGACCGCACCGGCGAGATTCCCGACGAAGTCATCGAAGGTCTCGCGAAACTCGGCGCGTTCGGCATCAAGATTTCGCCACAGCTCGGCGGGCTTGGTTTGTCGCAAACGAACTACTGCCGCGCCGCCGTATTGCTTGGCAGCTATTGCAGCAACCTCGCCGCGCTCGTCTCTGCGCATCAGAGCATCGGCGTGCCGCAGCCGCTGATTCTCTTCGGCACCGACGAGCAGAAGGCGAGGTGGCTGCCGCGCTGCGCGAAAGGCGAGATTTCCGCTTTCGCCCTCACCGAGCCGGGCGTCGGCTCCGACCCCGCGACGCTCCAGACCCGCGCCGAGCCGACCGCCGATGGCCAGCACTTCGTCATCAACGGCGAGAAGCTCTGGTGCACAAACGGGCTGAAGGCCGGCGTGCTCGTCGTGATGGCGCAGACGCCGCCGAAGCTCGTGAACGGCAAGGAACGCAAGCAGGTCACGGCCTTCATCGTGGATATGGACACACCGGGCATCGAAATCGCGCACCGCTGCCGCTTCATGGGCTTGCGCGCGCTCTACAACGGCGTCGTGCGCTTCACCGACGTGAAGGTGCCGCGCGCGAACATCATTCTCGGCGAGGGCAAGGGCTTGAAGGTCGCGCTCTCCACGTTGAACACGGGCCGGCTCACCTTGCCCGCAGCTTGCACCGGCCTCGCGAAGCGTTGCCTCGAAGTTTCCCGCAAGTGGGCCGCCGAACGCGTGCAGTGGGGCGCGCCCATCGGCAAGCACGCTGCCATCGCCGACAAGCTCGGGCGCATGGCCGCGAACATCTTCGCGATGGAGGCGATGACGCTCTACACCGCAAGCCTCGTGGACCGCGACAAGAAGGCCGACATCCGCCTCGAAGCCGCTATGTGCAAGCTCTGGGGCAGCGAGCGCGCGTGGGAGATCGTGGACGACACGATGCAAATCCGCGGCGGGCGCGGTTATGAAACGGCACAGTCGCTCAAGGAACGCGGCGAGGAGCCGATGCCCGTCGAGCGCTTTCTACGCGACTGCCGCATCAACACTATCTTCGAGGGCAGCAGCGAAATCATGCGGCTCTTCATCGCGCGCGAGGCGCTCGATCCGCACTTGAAAGTGGCAGGCGCGGTGCTGAACTCGCAGTTGCCCTTGGGCGTGCGCGCCGGGGCCGCCATGAAAGCAGGACTCTTCTACGCCGGTTGGTATCCGCAGCAATGGCTGCCGTCCTTTGGCTCCGTGGCTGCCCGTGCGCCGCTGGCGAAGCATCTCAAGTTCGCCCGCCGCACCGCCAAGCGCCTCGCCCGCTCGCTCTATCACGCGATGGTGCTCAACGGCCCGAAGCTCGAGAAACAACAAGTCCTACTCGGCCGCTTCGTGGACATCGGCACGGAAATCTTCGCTCTCACTGCGACCTCCGCGCGGGCCGAGGCGAAGTTGAAAGCGGCGAAGAGCCTCGAAGAGAAGGAGTCGCTGCTCCAGCTCGTGGAATATTTCTGCCAGCAGTCGCGGCTGCGCATCGCGCGGCACTTCGCTGGCCTGCATCACAATGCTGACCTTGCGGGCTACAAGCTGGCGCAAGGCGTTCTCTCCGGCCAGCTCGGCTGGCTGGAGGAAGGAATTGTCGCTCACAAGCAGTGAGCGAGCCTAGCCGAGCGGCTAGCCCGGCACCCGGTCGCGCTTCTCTGTCCCCCCCGCGGCCGGGTTTCTTTTTGGGTCGGTGACTTCCAGTCGCCGTCGGTGGCGGGCGACTATTCGAGAACGCCACTTGTAGTCCACACGTTGGGCGGCGGCTGGAAACCGCCGGCACGGGGTCAGGGCGGCAGGTAGCCTTGGGCTAGCTCGCGGAAGAGGGCGACTTGCTCCGCTTCCCACACCGGGCCGCGACCGAAGCCCTTCGTCAGCAGCGCAGCCACGGCGGGCGCGGCTTCCATCGCAGCGCGAGCGTCGAGCAGCAAGGAGCGCGAGCGGCGGGTTAGAACGTCTTCCACGGTTCGTGCCATCTCGTGTCGTGCAGCGTGCAGGACATCGTCAGCAGTCAAGGGAAGGTCGGGATGCAGGTGACGCGACCGGGGGCCGTTTTCACTGGTGCTCGCGATGGTTTCAGACGCCGACTGGCCGCTGCGGTGCCGGGTGTCGGCGAGCCGCAAGCTTTCAGTCACGCAAGGCTTCGTCGGCAAGCCGGCGACGGCCATCGCCTTGTCCACCGCATTCGCTGCCATCTTGCGGTAGGTCGTCCATTTTCCGCCAGCGATGGTGATGAGTCCACCCGGTGAAACGAGCACAACGTGGTCGCGCGGCAAGGCAGCCGTGGACTTCGCGCCGGGCAGCTTCACGAGGGGACGCAGGCCGGCGGTGACGCTGAGGATGTCGCTTCGCCCCGGAGCGTTCGCGAGATACTGTGCGGCGTGTTCGAGGAGGAAGGTGATTTCCGTTGCGAGCGGGCGCGGCTCGAGGGGTATTTCCGAAACGGCGGTGTCCGTCGTGCCAACCAGCACGCGGTCTTCCCACGGAATGATGAAGAGCACGCGGCCGTCGTCCGTGCGCGGGACCATGATGGCGGTGTTGCCGCCGAGGAATTCGCGGGGCAGCACGAGATGCACGCCCTGGCTCGCGGCGATGATTGGCGGCGCGCTGGCTTCATCCATGCGGCGCACGGCGTCCGTGAAGACGCCTGTGGCGTTGATAACCACGCGAGCGTGCAGCGGAAACTCCTTTCCCGACTCGACGTCACACACGCGTGCGCCCGCGACGCGGCCGTCCTTCTTCAGCAGCGCCACGACGCAAACGTAGTTCACCACGGTCGCGCCGAGGGTCGTCGCCGTTTGTGCGAGCGCAATGGCGAGGCGGGCGTCGTCGAACTGGCCGTCCTGATAGCGGATGCCGCCAAGCAGATGGGCGGGTTGCAGATTTGGCAGTTGCCCCAATGCCTCGTCGCGCTCGAGTTGGCGCGATGACTGCAAACCGAGGCCGCCCGCGAACCAGTCATAGAGCTTCAGGCCGAGGCCGTAGTAGGGCGCTTCCCACCATTGGTAGCACGGCACGATGAAGTTGAGCGGATGCACGAGGTGCGGCGCATTGCGCAGCAGCAGCCCGCGCTCGTGAAGCGACTCGCGCACGAGCGCGATGTTCCCTTGCTTCAAGTAGCGGAAGCCGCCGTGGATCAACTTGGTGCTCCGGCTGGAAGTTCCCTTCGCGAAATCACTCTGCTCGACGAGCGCTGTCTTGAGCCCGCGCGCCGCTGCGTCCACGGCCACGCCGAGACCGGTCGCGCCGCCGCCGATGACGAGCACGTCCCAGAGCATGGGCTGCTCCTGCAGGGAGCCGATGGCGTCGGCGCGGTTCACGTCGGGAGGTTACGCAAGGGCGGGTGGTTGGCGAGCGTGCACGAAATAGGGATTGAAAGCAGCGGGATGGCTTCTAGTATGCGCCTGCCTTGTCGCTTGGCGGCGGGCACGATGGTTCGGGACGTAGCGTAGCTTGGTAGCGCGTCTGAATGGGGTTCAGAAGGTCGTGAGTTCAAATCTCACCGTCCCGACCATTTCGTCAAGGAACTGGGGCCAACTTCTCTCCCTCCCGGGTTGGGGCAGGCTGCCAACACGTATTCCTTTGAAATTTGATGGCGATGGTGCTCGTCCGTTAGGCTTCGACAAACATGAAGCCCTTCAATTATTCCCTCCATCACCTGATTCGTCCTTGGACCTGCGCGTTTTGCTTGTGTGCCGGACTTGGCTTTGCGGCTGACCCAAAGATGCCTTTGGTCCGCGAACTCAAAGAATTCGGCGACACCAGTAGCAAGGCGCTCCGCGAGACTTACGAGAAGGCCATCAGCGAACTGCGCAAGACCGGCGGCGTGCTCGAAGTCCCTGCTGGTGACTGGAACGTGCTGCAAAAGCCGCTCCCGCTCCAAGGCCTCACCCGCACGCCCGCTCCGCCCGAGGAAACCAAGCGCTGGGCCGACCAACCCGGCGTCGCTGTCCTCTCGCACAATGGCAAGACCGTCGTGTTGCAGATCCCGCCCGTCACCGGCTTGCGCCTCGAACGTCCCTTGCGCCTCGCCGACGGCGACAGCCTGCCGCACTGGGGCACGCACCCGGCCGTCACGATTGACAGCGAGCTGACCTACGGATCCACGAGCTACCTCGACTATTTGCAGGCCCCAGTGAAGAAGGGCAAAGACCAACGCTTCTACGTCGCGACCATCCGCGGCATCCATCCGGGCATGTTTCTCAACCTCCACGGCGGCCCCGGTTACGGCGGCGGCGTCACACGCGGCGTGGTCAAGTCCATTGGCTATGACGTCGCCAAGAACCTCAGTTACTTCGTCGCTGACACCGACCTCGACCACGTCACCGGTGCGATTCTGCACAACAAAAGCAACACCGGCCTCCTGCACATGCTCCAGACCAGCCACAACGACAACCAGACTTACGATGTGAAGGTAATCCGCAACCAATACGCCCACGGCGACACCTACATCTACTACTGCGACTTCAACTACATGAGCAACATCCACTCGGCCGCCGGGGACGAGAACGGCAACTGTTACGCCGCCTTCCTCCGCTCGATGGACAACAACTTCCACAGCACTGTCGAGTCCGTGGATTGGGCGAAGTCCCAGCTCGTCTTCAGCAACGCCTCCCGCAATCTCAACACGCTCGGCGACTCTCGCCCGCTCATCAACCTCAACCCCAAGAAGCACCTCACCGCCGGCAAAGTCATAATTGTCGCCGGCCGCACGGACTATGACCTTCCGGACAAAGGCGCCAGTATCTTCGAGGGCAAGGACTACACCACCTCGCTCGTGAAGAGCGAAATCTCCGGTGCCACGGAGCGCAAATTTGGCGGCCTCATCCGCGGCGACAAAGATTGCCCGTGGACGCCCGAGGTCGTGGGCCGCTTCTTCGCCGTAGCCGACAAAAGCGAGCTGACGCCGAAAGGAACCTTCCGCTGGTATCTCATCACCAAGTTCAATGCCAACGCCGACGGCACCAAGGAAATTGAAATCCAGCGCTTCTGGTGGGGCGCGAAAAGTGCCGGCAGCCCCACGCTCTACCGCACGGACAACTACACTTGGGACGGCCACGTGCGGCCCCTCAGCTACGTCATCGCCCCCGGCGCGTATGTGAACGACGTCGCCCGCGCCATCCCCGGGGGCGACCGGGGTGGCCAGCGCACGCTCGGCCTAGCCGCCCACGCTGGCGTTGGCACGACGTTCGACTTCGAGAAGGGTGATGCCATCGAGCAGGCCATCGGCCCTGACCCCTTTAAGCCGACCGCGATGCGCGTCTGGTCGTGGGAAGATGTGCCCGGCCAGTTCCCTGCCGCGATTCTCGAAGCCGCCAACAACGGCGCGACCGCGCGCTACTCCGTCGTCACCGCACGCGGCGGCCCGGCGAACTTGGACGATCTCGCCAAGCGCCACGAGCCCAAGCCCGCGTGGGACAACATCATGGTGGTCGATTCCGCCGCGACCATCGGCCTGAACTTCAAGGCCGACTTCGCCCGCGCTGCGATTCTCTTCCAGCAGCCTTACCATGAGCAGCCCATCCAATGGTTCTACGGCCAAGCGCCCGAACCCGAAGCCGACAAAGGCAAGACTGGCATCACCAAAGCCGTCTCCTCCCCCGCGCGCCCCGCGCAAGTCGCCTCGCTCAAGGTGAGCCGCGAGAGCGGTGAGTTTCAGTTCGAGGGCGGCGGTGTGCGCGCCGGCGGCTCCGTCTCCGCCGTCGCGGGAATCTCCGGCGACGCCAAGCCCGCGAAAAACCTGCGCGGCAAAAACCTCGCCGTCACCGTCGCTGCCACGACGCTCAAAGTGAAATTCCCCACGCCCGAAGCCGACGCCGACTACGCCGTCTTCCTTGAACAATCCTGGCTCGGCGCGCGTGCCATCACGGAGAAGACCGCCGAGGGGTTTACCGTCACCTTCGACAAGCCCGCGCCCGCCAAAGCCACCGTGGACTGGATGCTGGTGCGGTGATTGAATGCGGTTCACACCATGAACTGGACTCGACTCCCCGCCTCGGTTGCGGCGCTGCCCGCGCTGTTCCTCGCCATCTCCGCTTCCGCTCAGGAGCAGATCGACAAGGCGGATGCGCGAGCGAAGGGCTCCGCGACGCTGACGAAACTGTCAGTGCGCATGCGCGTGGTGCGGTCGGTGCCGGAGCCGGAGTTGGTGCGCGTCAGTTGGCGGCGCGGCGGTGAGGGACTCGGCGGCACAGTCACGCGCGGGCCGTTTCTCGCGGCGGACTCGGAGTCGAACATCCGGCGCGGTGAGTGGAGCGGTTGGCTGCCGCTGGGCACGATGTGCGCCAACACGCGCGGCTGGGATTTCCCGACCATCGTGGTCGAGGCCGCGTCGCCGGCCGCGAAGAGCAAGGCCAAGGCGCAGCCTGCGCCGCTGGAGTCGGTGGACGTGGAGTTTGAGTTCGCGGAGGGCGGCAAGGTCTTTCATCGCTTCGTCGAGCCGTCGCCGAAGGGCGCGACGGTGGGCATCGCGTTTCCCGGTGCCGCGCTGGGTTCGAAGGTCACGCCAGAGTTCACCGCGCAGTTGAACGGTCTTTCCACGCACGCGCGGCTGCGGCGCGAGCGGTTGGAGAAGCATTTCGCCGACCCAGCGCCGATGCCGAAGCAGTTCGCGCTCGTGGGGCATCTCGGCGGTTACGGACAGTTCGGCACGACGGGCCTAGGCGGCCCGGCTGGCTACGGCGTGCGGCATTGCAATCCCGCGATCCTCGCTGACGAGTGTCGCACGCTGCGGATGCTCGGCGTGAACAGCTTCGTCGGCTCGCTGCGGCTCGCTGACGCGGCGGGCTTCGGGGCGGACTTCCGGCAGGTCTATTGGGGCGGCCCCGGCTCGGGCAGCCCGATCAACCTGCTGCAAAAGGGCGGCAAACTCCCGGAGGACGGCTGCCCGTTCGATCCCGCGCTGGTGCCGCTGATGCAGGAGAGCGCGGCGAAGGCCATCGCCGAGCACAAAGCTGTCGGCGCGAAGGAATCCTGGGCGCTGTGGGTGGATGAGATCGGCGTGTTCGCGAAGGAGCACATCGCGCGCTGCGACCGCTGCGCCGGAAAATTCCGCGACTACCTGCGCGTGCAGAAGCTCGCGCCCGCCGACTTCGGCAAGACCGACTGGAACGACGTGAAGCCGTTCGACATCTGGGGCGCGCCCGCCGAAGTCGCACCGGGTGCAAAGGGCAAGGCGCGCGCGGTTCCTCCGCCGCAACCCGAGACGGCGGCAGATTCGCTTCGCAGTTACTACACCGCGCGCTTCATGACGCACGCCACGGCGCAGGTTTTTCCGGCGCGCGCGCAGCAGTTCAAGGCGGCGGGTATTCCGCTCTACGCGATGCAAGGCCCGACGCCGAGCTGGAGCGGCGCGAGCCTGGACTGGAACGAGTTTTACGACCATGACGCGAACACGGCCTTTGTCTGGGAGACCTCGAACCGCGACCCGCGCGCGTGGCAATGGGAATCGTATCTCGGCGACATCGGGCGAGGCATCGCGGCGCGGCACGCGATGCCGATGGGCTGCCTCGTGAAGCCGCATCGCGGCGCGCCGGAGCAGCGGATGCTCTCGGTGGTGTCGCGTGGCGTGCGGGTTATCGAGTGGTATACCTACGGGCCAGATTACTCGAAGGGCGACAGCTTCTCGCAATCGCCCGAGCTCCTCGAACGCGTTGCGGGCGCGGCGCGCTTCCTCGGTCGCGCGGAGGAGTGGCTATACGGCGCGCAGCCGCTGGCAGCGGCGGAAGTCGCTTTCGTCACGCCGCGCGCGTCGGAGATTTGGGGCCGCGCGGGCGGCTTGAACGGCGCGGCGTTCGAGAACGCCAAGTGGGTCTGGCTCGCGCTGGCGCACGCGCACATTCCCGTGGACATCCTGAGCGAACAGCAACTTGCCGAGGGCAAGCTCGCGCGTTACATAGCGCTCTACATTCCCGGCCCGCACCTGCGCCGCGACGCTGCCGCACAGGTGAAGGAGTGGGTCCGCGCTGGCGGCTCGCTGTGGACGGACGCGATCGGCCTCTCGCGCGACGAGGCGAATCAGCCAGCCACGGCCTTCGCGGAAGTGCTCGGCCTCGGCGAGCGCAAGCTGGAGTCGTGGGGCGCGGTGGAGCCGTATCGCGCGACAGACTTCAAGCCGCTCACGGAGACCAACGCGCCCGCCGGAGCCGCGCTGTCGTGGGAAGGCGCGACGTTCAGTGCGGGCATTGGTCGCGAGCCGCTTTCGCCGAACGGGGCGGAAGTGCTCGCGCGCTTCGCAGACGGCAAGCCCGCCGTCACGCGCCACAAATTCGGCAAGGGCGACGCGACGGTCGCCGGCTTGTGGGCCGGTCTGACTTACTCGGCAATGGTGCGGCGCGCGGACTTCACGATGCGCGAGGACTTCAGCCCCGCGATTCGTGCGCTCATCACCGCGCCCGCGCTTACACGCAACGTGGCGCGGCCGGCGTTGCCGTCGGACGCGCTTGTCGAGAGCGCCGCGCTGGTGAAGGACGGCCGGCGCTCCGTGGCCTTGATGAACTGGGCCTACCAGCGCACGGCGGAGACGACGGGCAAAGGCGGCCTGCAAGCCGTGACTGACCTGCGTGTGGCGTTGCCGGGACTCGGCGCGGTGAAGTCCGTCCGCTCGCTTGTCCATGGCCCGCTCGCGTTGGAAGGCGGCTCCGTGCGCGTGCCGAAGCTCGCGGAGATTGATTTGCTGGTCATTGAATGATGGCCAACTGCACGCAGAACCAGCACACTTGCGGCTACCACAGATGAACCGACTGCAATTCCCTTTGCTCGCCGCTGCCCTGGCGCTCGCCACCTTCACTCTTGTCGCCGCCGAGCCGCCGCTCTTCGCGCCAAACATGCGAATCCTCTTCCAAGGTGATTCTATCACCGATGGCAATCGTGGGCGCAGTGCGGACCCGAACCACATTCTCGGTCACGGCTACGCATTCATCATCGCGGCGAAGCACGGCGCGGCATTCCCGGAGACGAAGCTGGAGTTCTTCAACCGTGGCGTGAGTGGCAACACGGTGCTCGAACTCGAGAAGCGCTGGCAGAAGGACACGCTCGACTTGAAGCCCGACGTGTTGAGCATCCTCATCGGCGTGAATGACAAGGGTCGCGGCGTGCCCTTTGAGCAATACGAGCAGGTTTACGACAAGCTGCTCACTGACGCGAAGGCGGGGAACCCGCAGCTCAAGCTCGTGCTCTGCGAGCCGTTCGTGGTGGACCACAAGGCGACCACGCCGCAGCGCGGCTCGCCCAACGCAGACATCGTGAAGCGGCAGGAGATCGTCGCGCGCCTCGCGCAGAAGCATGGTGCGGTGCTGGTGCATTTTCAGGCCGCACTGGATCGCGCCACGGAACGCGCACCGGCGTTGCACTGGATTTGGGACAGTGTCCATCCCACTTACTCCGGTCATCAAATCCTGGCCGACGAATGGGAGCGTGCCGTGCGCGCCGCGTGGTCGGTGAAGAAACCTTGAACGCAAACCTATGTCTGACGCCTCCATCCTCACGCGGCGCGACGCATTGAAATCCGCCGGTGCTGTCGGTGCCCTGGCCTTGGCCGGCACGGGCACGCTTGCCGCCGCCGAGCCAGCGAAGAAACCCCTCCGCATCGGCGTGGTTTCCGCCGCCATCCGCGGCAAGCCGCAGACGCGCAACGGCCACACGTGGTCCTTCTGCCAGTATCTCCATCCGGAGTTTGATTTCGTTGCAATGAAGAAGCACTGGCCGCAGGCCTTCGAGAGCTTCCAGAAACATTACCGCAATCCCAAGATAACCTTCGATGTGCTGCCCTTCCCCGACACGCGCATCACGCACTACTACGATGCTGATCCGACCGTGGTTCAGCCTTACACCGAGGTTTTCCCCGGTGTGCAGGTCGCGCGCTCGCTCGACGAGATGGTGAAGGAAGTGGACGCGATCTGGATGGGGGACGCCTCGGGCTACGGTGAGGATCATTTCGACCTCGTTGCACCCGGCTTGGCGAAGGGCTTGCCGACGTTCTGCGACAAGCCTATCGGCGGCGACGTGGCGGGCACGCGGAAGATTCTGGAGTTCGCGCGGAAGTACAAGGCGCCGATCATGTCCTCGAGTCTCTTCCGCCATCAGTTTGGCATGGAGGCGGCGCTACGGATGCGCGACTCCGGCGAGTTCGGGCCGATCGAATACATCACTGCCACGCTGCACAGCCGCTACCGGCTGGACTCGTGGATGATTTACGGCCAGCACCCGGTCTGGTCTGTGATGACACTCATGGGCGCGGGTGTGGACGCGGTGAGCATGTATGAGCATGCGGACACCTGCCACGCGCTCATCACGTGGCCGGACCGCTTCCCGGCGCACGTGTGGTATGGCGAGCCGTTCGAGAAGTTCGAATACAACCGCGTCACGACGCACTTCAAAAAGAAGGTTTTTTCCTTCACGCCGTCCATTGAGGGCAGCTTCGACTACGGCCATAACTACGAGATGTTCCGCATGGCCGCGACGTTTCGGGAGATGGTGCTCACGGGCAAGGAACCTGTGCCGCACCAGGAAATCCTCGAAGTCACCGCCATCGTGCAGGCCGCCGCCAAGTCCCTCACGGAAAAGAGCCGCCTCGTGAAGCTCGCCGAAGTGATGGCGTAATTCCCTTGGCATGACGGAGGTCTGCCGGCCTGTTAGCAGCGGACAAGTATCGGCATCGAGAGGTGAAATTACTTGTTCCAAGCGAGTGCCACGTGTGCGACGTTCCCCCCATCGCACAATCATAATGGACTTCTATGCAAGCCAAGTGTTCGTTGCGCCGCTGTGGGGCCTTTACCTTGATCGAACTGCTCGTCGTCATCGCGATCATCGCGATCCTGGCAGGGATGCTGTTGCCCGCATTGTCGAAAGCGAAAGGAAAAGCGAACGGAATCAAGTGCGTCAGCAACACCAAGCAGCTATTGCTCGCGACCAAGCTCTACGCCGATGAGAGCAGCGACCGGCTGCCGCCGAGCCACACGCCGGGCACGACCGGATTGAGCTGGGCCGACATCATCCTGCCATATGTTGGCGGCAACACGAACCTCTTCCGTGATCCCGCCGTTTTCAACCCGGGCAATGAACGCTTGTGGTCGAACATGAAGATCAAGACTCATTACATGGCAAACATTGATCTCGGGGCGCGCAATCTGGGGACCGGCGATGTGGGCGTAACCCGTCCCGCCTCGACGGTCTATATGTGCGATGGTGGCGTGCTGGCGGTAGATTCACCGATTGGCACCGTGGCCGTGACGCCGACAGCCACCTACAAGCCTGGTTGCTGGATTCTGATCCGCCCAGCCGGCAGCGAGGCATTCGGCACGCTCCAAGCAACGACGCTCAACAACGCCAACTCGCCCGACTGGGGTGCGCCGCATCTGCGCCACGATAAACGCAGCGCCACGGGCTTTGTGGATGGACATGTCGAAATTGTGGACGCGTCGAGCTGGTATTACTCGAATACGCCGTGGACCGATCCGGCGCTGGGCGGGCCGTAAACGAACTTCTCGTCCGTGAATCTCAGCGCTTCGCCTGCACCTCAGCGATGAGCTTCTCCAGCCGCCGGCCATACTCGACGAAGTTCGCGCAGACATCGGCATCGTTCGTCGCCTTCGAACCCGCGTCGTGGAAGACCACGACCATGTGCGGCTCGATGCTGATGCCGGCGTCGTAACCCCGCGCGAAGGCGTCCTTCAGAATGCGGCGCACCTGGCCCTGGCCTTCGCCGGGCCAGTTGTAGTCGGCGTCGTTCTTGGCCGGGTTCCACGTCGCATCCTTCACGTGGATGTGCGCGACCTGGTCGCGGACGGTGGTCCAGAACTCCCACGCGTTCTGGCGCGGCCACGGCTGCGGGAGCTGGCGGTCGGCGTTGAAGATGGGGTTGGCGGTGTCGAAGACCCACTTGAGGCCGGGGCACTTGTCCAGCATCTCGAGCGCGTGGGCGCTGCTCATTCCGCCGAAGTTCATGCAGTTCTCATGCACGGGCGTGAGGCCGGCGTCGGTGAACATCTTAGTCACCTCGCGCACGCGCTCGAAGACCACGGGCGGCGTGACAGCGTCGGTGTCCTTGGGTTTGAAGCTCATGATGCGGACGAACTTCGTGCCGAGCTTCTGCATGCGTGGGATGGCGCGGCGCACCTCGCCGAGCGTGACATCGAACGGCGTCTCGACGGTCTTGGCCCAGTTCATGATGGTGGAGCCGAAGCAATACACGCCAAGGCCCGCCTCCTTGATCTTCCCGGCCGCGATGTCGAACGCCGCGTCGGGAATCTCGTGGAAGTTCGCCTTCGCGTAGCCCGGCACTTCCACGCCGCGCATTTCGATCCACTTCCAACCGAGTTCCTTCGCGGCCTTGATTTGAAAATCCAGCCCGCCGCCCGCTTCGTCGCCAATTCCCATCAGGTGCATAGTGTGTCTTTCTGTTGCGCGGGATTAACTCACAGGTCAGCGCAGCAACTCAAGCCGTCAGCGCGCGGCCTTCAGGTGTTTGTCAAAGAAGCCCAGCACCACGGGCCGCAAATCGCGTTGCTTCGGCTGCAGATGAAACGTGTGCGGTGCGCCTTCGACGATGACCAGCTCGTGCGGTGCGCCGGCTTCCTTGAGCTTCGCAGCGAAGAGCTTGGACTGAGCGATGTCCACTGTTTTGTCCGCCGTGCCGTGCAGGATGAGGATCGGAGGATCACTCTTGTCCACGTAGGTCACGGGCGACGCCGCGCGGTAAAGCTCCGGCGCTTCGACGCGTGTCTTGCCGAGCATGGAGATGTCGTGGTGCCCGGCCAAGTCCGCTGGGCCGTAGAGGTCCACGGCGCACTTCACGCGACAGGAGAACTCACCATAAGGCCCCTTGGGATCGAGGCCGTCCTTGTCGCCGAGCACCGCCAGCATCGCCGCCAGATGACCGCCCGCCGAGCCGCCGATGACGCCGATGCGCTCCGGGTCCACCTGAAGGCGCTCCGCGTTCTTGCGCAACCAGCGCACCGCCGTCATGCAGTCGTGCAAGTTCTGCGGCCAGGTCGCCTTGGCCTCGCTCTTGTTCGTGCTGGCCAGCTCGTAGTTGATGCTCAAGCCCACGTAGCCGTTGAGCGCGAGGTTGGTGCCGATGTTGATTTCGCGCGCCGCGCCCTTGTCGCCGCCGGTCCAGCCGCCGCCGTGGATGATGACCACCGCCGGACGCCGCGCGCCTGCTGGTGAATTCGCGGGCAGATAAAGGTCCGCCTTCTCCTTCCGGTCCGGCGCGAGGTAAGCGATGTCCTTCTCGATGCGAAAAGCCTCGGCGGCAGGAGCGGCGAGAGTCAGGACGGTGGCGAAGATCAGCAGCGCAAGTTTCATGCGGGGAATTGTTTAATCGAACTGAAGCTGAGGCGACATCAAAGAGGGCAGAGGCAGTGTTGCGCGGGGAAAGGTATAAAGCCAGAGCTCGGCGACGAGCTGACGCCTTCAATTCTCAGTCCAGTATTCATCCAGCGCGCGGAGGATGTGAGGGCGGTCAAACTCGTAATCTCGGTCGTCGAGAAGGTGCAGTAGAAAGGCTCTGACCGCTCCGCGCTGGGCGTCGGAAAGCAGGCGGAAGTAGCGGTCGTAGTCCCCGGTCTGCGTGAGGCAGAACACCATTCCAAAACCATATTCCCCGCGTAGGTCTGCGATTAGGTAGGCGGGAAGGTGAAACCGCATGCCTTCTGCGTCGAAGAAGCTAAGGCTGCTGCTACAACGGCGAAGTGCCTTTCCCGATATGCTATGCCAGTCGTTCTTCTCGTCGTTGGAACGGTAGGCAGCGCAGGTCTCGGCGCCGGCATAATCGTCGAGGCCTTGTGCCTCCTGAAGCCCAACCCCATTGCCAAGCGTAACTCCGGCAAACGCAGACTCGATGACGCGGCAGACCTCCTGAGCGGATGTCCACCGTTTCGATTTCCGCTCCGCCTCCTCGATCGTGATGGGGTCATGGCCTCTCGCTTTCATTTCAGCAATGTCGGCTGGAGTCGGATACTTCATGGCTCGGTTACAGCGAACGGGTAACGGCGCCGAGGAGTGAATTAAGCCGTGGTTTGCTCACTGTTGCGTGACCCACATCACACTTCTTCGAGCGGCGCTTTCGCGTCGCCGAAGGTCTTCGGGCGCACGTCCATCTTGTCCATCATGGACATGAACAGACGGCAGAGCTGGCGGTCGGGCTTGTCCTTATAGTCGAGGCTGCGACCGCCCTTGAGCCGGCCGCTGGCACCGCCGAGAAGGAGCACGGGGAGTTGGTCGTTATCGTGTTTCGCACCGGCCATCATGCTGGAGCAGTGCATGAGCATGGTGTTGTCGAGCAACGTGCGCGGGCCTTCCTGAATCGCGTCGAGCTTCCGGGCGACGTAGGCCACCTGCTCCATGAAAAACTGGTTCACCTTCAGCCAGTCCTCGCCGTCGCTGTGCGAGAGCAGATGGTGAATCATGTAGTCAATGCCGTTGCCCTTCTGCTGCACGCTCGGGAGGTTCGGGAAACGCAGCGCGCTGTGGTCGTTGTTCAGCTTGAGCGTCGTGATGCGCGTGGTGTCGGTCTGGAAGCCGAGCACGAGGATGTCGCACATGAGCCGCATGTGCTCCGCGATGTCCTGCGGGATGCCGTCGGCAGGACGCGCCATGTTCGGCTTCTCGAGGGTGGGCCGCCAGCCCTGGACTTCGCCGCGCTTGCCCGCGTTCTCGATGCGCTTCTCCACGTCGCGCACGGAGTCGAGGTATTCGTCGAGCTTGCGCTGGTCGGCGGTGCTGATGTTGCGGCGCAGGCTGCTGGCGTCGGCGAGCACGGCGTCGAGCACGCTCTTGTCGCCGGGCGTGGCGGCGTCCTTGAACAAGCGGTCGAAGGCGAGCGCGGGGTAAAGCTCCAGCGGCGTCGGCGTCGTGGGCGAACTCCACGAGATGTGCGAGCTGTAGAGCATCGAGTAGTTTTTGTGGACGGAGGGATTGGAATGCTCGCAGCCCAGCACGAGGCTCGGGACCTTCGTCGAGCGGCCGTAGGTTTGCGCGAGCAACTGGTCAAAGCTCGTGCCTGACCGAATCTCCCCGCCCGACGCGATGGGCGCGCCCGAAAGCATGTTGCCCGTCTGCGAGCTGTGGATGTTTCCCTTGCGCGCCTCCTCGTGATACAGGCCGCGCACGAAGGTCAGCTTCTCGCGAAAGTCCGCCAGCGGCGTGAGCACGCGTCCCAGTTCCATCGCCTTGCCCTCGCCCTTCGCCCACCATTCCTTCGAGTGAAAGCCATTGCCTGAGAAGAGCACCGCGAGCCGCACCGGCGCTTCGCTGGCGGGCTTCTGCTTCGGCTCGTCGCCCCAGACGTTGAACGATTCCAGCCACGGCAGGGCCATCGTGACGCCGACCCCGCGCAGAAAGGCGCGGCGGTGAAAGTGGTGTGTGCTCATAGGTTGAAAGTCATTCGGCTGCGGCCATGTCACGCCCGCGTATATCACGAAACTGCCGGCTACGGACAATCATTTCGACGACGGCACCCACGCGATGTTCGTTCGCTGCGAGCTGCTTGAGCATCTCATCAATCAGCGGTTGGTCGCTCAACTGCACGCTGCGGCCGAGCGCGAAGCCGAGCAGCTTCCGGCAGAACTGCCGTTCGAAGGCGTCGCGTCGAATCGTGAGCAGGTAAGTCCGCAGGCCATCGAGGCCGTCCAGCTCCGTGCCGTCCGCTGTGCGCGTACGCGAGTCAATCGGCAGGCCCGCCGCGTCCTTCGCGCGCAGGCGGCCGATGGCGTCGTAGCGCTCCAGCGCGAAGCCGAACGGGTCAATGCGCGCGTGGCAGCCGGCGCACTTTGGATCGCTGCTGTGCCGCTCGATGAGCGCGCGCTCGGTGAGGCCGGCGGGCGCTTCCTCGGGCAGCACGGGGACGCCCTTCGGCGGACGCGGCAGGCGCTCGCCGAGCAGAGTTTCGCTCAACCAGTTGCCGCGCAGAATCGGGCTGGTGCGGGAGGCGCCACTCTGCTTCGCCAGCGTCGCGCCGAAGCCCAGCACGCCGCCGCGACCTTGCGCTCGCACGCCGTCCACGCGACGCCAATCGTCGCCGCTCATGCCCGTCAGCCCGTAGTGCTTCGCCAGCGTCGCGTTGACGAAGGTGTAATCCGCGTCCAGCAGCGCGAGCACGGAGCCGTCGCGTTGGAAGAGGTCGGTGAAGAAACGAATCGGCTCCTCGTTCAACGCGCCGCGCACCGAGGCGAACGTCGGGAAATGCCGCTCGCTCTTCTCGTCGAGTTTGTCGAGGTCGCGCGTGTGAAGCCATTGCGCGCCGAACTCCACCGCCAGCCGCCGCACGCGCGGGTCGCGCAGCATCCGGCGCGTCTGCGCGGCGAGCACGTCGGGGTTGCACAACTTGCCCGTCGCCGCGAGCGAGGCCAGTTCCGCGTCTGGCGCGGAGGACCAGAGGAAGTAACTCAACCGCGTGGCCAGCTCGGTGTCGCTGACCGGCGACTGGGCCTTGCCCGGGGCGGGCTGCTCGAACTTGTAGAGGAAGCCCGGCGCGACGAACACGCGGGCCAGCGTCATGCGGATGGCCGTGTCGTGCGGCAGCTCCTGCGCGCGCAGCTTGCGGTAGAGCGCGTTCAACTCCTCGCGCTCGGCGCTCTTCAGCGGGCGACGCCACGCGCGCTCGGCGAAGTTCACCACGGCTTCGAGCTGCTTTGGCTCCGCCGCGACCAACTCCGCTCCGAAGGCCAACGCGCGTTGCTTGATAGGCTCGCGCATCGGCGTGAAGACGGACGGGTCCGCATCTTGCGTGGCGAACTGCCAGATTTGCTCGAAGGCCTCGACCGTCTTCAACGGCTCGTGGCTCACAAAGCGCAACTCTGCCCAGAGCCGCTCCAGCTCGGCGGTTTGCGTGTCGTCCAGCAGCAGGCGGCGAAGCTGGTCGTCCTCGCGGTAATACAGCGTGAGCGTCACCACCTCGTCCACCGGCACAATCTTTGTGTAGCAAAGCGCAGCGGGGAAAAGCTGGCGGAACTGGTCGAGCGCAGCCTCGATTCGTTTGCGCGCGGCGCTGCCGTCGAGGACCAGAATCGGCGTGTCCGAGCCGATGGGCCGCTCGCCATCGGACCAAGTGCTCTTGCCGCCCAACTCCTTTGCCGCGCCGGCTGCGAGGCCGGTGGCGCTGGCGGGCTTGGTGGTGAGCGCCTGCATTTGCACGCTGCTCTCCGCGCCCGTCTCGTGATGCAAGGTCGCGGTGGCGACGAACTCGCAGCCCTCGACGAGGTCGGCGGGCAGGCGGACTTCGAGCAACGACGGTGCGCGAACGCAGAGGTTCGCGGTGGGCAGCGCGGAGCCGTTGGGGTGCTTGCCGAAGAGCGCGGTAGCCAAGCCCCAGGTAGCAGCCGACGTAAGGAGGCTCTGACTCACTTGGGGGTTGATTGGAGCCTCCTCACGTCGGCTGCTACCCAGTGGGCTCTTGAACAGCGGGCCGCCCAGCGCCATTAGCTGCCGGTGCAGCAGCGCGTCCGGCGCGTCCTTCGCCAAGCCGGCCACGCCGCTTTGCAGGAGCTTCTGCACTGCACCGGCGAGGCGCGACTTCTCCGGCGCGTCCGTGGCGGCGCGCCATTTCGCCAGCAACGAGCCGGCGGGAATCACCGAGTCCGTGCCGCCGCCCTTGTCGGGCTCGCTGTAGAAGTGCCAGACGCCCGGATTGCCGAGCGAGTCCGCGTGCGGATTGCCAGCGAGGATGTTTGGCGAGACATCGCGAGCTAGGTTCCATGACTTGCCATCGGACGCCTTCAGATCCAAGGCCACCGACGTCATGTCGCACGAGTGATTGCCGTCGCGCGGGCCGACGATGAGCGAGAGCAAGTCGCCCGGTTGCACGACGAGTTGGTCGAATGGTCCGAGCTTCACTTCTTTCGCGCCCTGCGCGGTGCCAGCCGCCAGCCGCTGCCGCGTGCTGCCTCGGCGCAATTCGAGCCACCACTCGATGCCATTGCCGCACTCGGGATGCGCGGGCTGCACGCTGGCCTCGACGCGGACGTTCGCAGCGACAGGACTGTGCCAGCCGATGCACGCGCGCAGCTTCGGCGAGGGATGCACCCCGACGCTGTGCGGCTTCATGTGGCCGGGGATGCGGACGGCGTTGTCGGAGGAATTGGCGAGCACACTCAACGCATCCGCGCCGGTCCAACCCTTGATGAAGTCGTAATTGTTCGCGCTCTCGGCCTTCTTGGTCATGTGCGAGGTCACGCGCACCGGCCCGCCGCCGATGCCGAGGTAATCCAGCCACGCGGTGAGCAACCCACCGTCGACGCCGTGCTTTTGCGCGAGTCCCGCAACGCCGCTGCGGTCGGGCAACGCGCTCGCCTCGTCTGCTGCGGTGAGGCATTTCACCACGCTGGCCGCGACGAGCTCGCGCTGCGTTTGGAACGCCAGCACGGCGTCGCGCACGTCGCGCAGGTGGAGGTCGGGTCGGCCGGGGGCGACGAGGCGCGGGTTTTCCCAGACGGCGAAGTCGTGCTCGTTGCCGTCGCCGGCATCGGAGGCAAGCAGGTAGAGAACGACTTCGTTGCCGCTGGTGGGCGCGGGCAACTTCACGCGCACCTCCTGCGAGGCTGCAAGTGGGACGACGGGCATCTGCCACGCGCTCGGACCGTTGCGCTTGCCGATGTGGCCGACGGTGGTGAAGCGCCACAAGGCCCGCTGCCATTGCGCGATGCTTGCAGTGAGGGCGGGGGCGTCGGCGGGCTTGGCGGAGCGCCACTTCGCGCGGAGCGGGTCGAGGAGGAGGGAGGGCTGCGAGTCGTTGAGCGCGGTCCAGAGGGTGGTGAGATACTTTGCGTTCAGGCCGCGTTCTTTGGCTACCTCGGCGATGGTCTTGCGTTTGGCCGTCAGCGCATCGCGCTCGGCAATTGTTGCGGCGAGATACTTCTCCAGCGGCAGCACACCGCCGTCCTTCGTATCGAACTTGATGCCTTGCAGGTTCACGGCCGAGCCGCCGCCCTTCTCGGTGAACTGCGCGTAGAAGTTGCGGATGGCCGCAAGTCGCTCCTCCGTCCAGTCGCGCTGCGAGGTGCTCGGCGAAAAGGCGAGGCCGTCGGGCAGCAGCACGGCGTGCGCGGCGAGGTCCTTGGCGGCGTCGAGATACTTCGTGAGCAGCGCGGGCGACATGACGAGCGCCGCGCCGGCGTTGGAGAAACCCTCGCCCGCCGCGCCGTCCGTGGGGAACTCGCGCGTGGGGTCGAGCGCGGCGACGCCCGTGAGGTCGCGCACGGTGTAGGTGTATTCCGCATTCGAGAGGCGGCGCAGCACGACGGGCCCGGGGTCGCCCGCGTTGGCCAACGCGATGTCATGGAGCGTGCCGCGCACCCACGCGACGAGCTTGGCCTTCTGCGCGGAGGAGAGCTGCGGCTTGTCCTTGGGCGGCATCTCGCCGAGTTCGAGTTGCTCTTCGACTTGCAGCCAGACCTTCGCATCGCGCTTCACGGCATCGAGCGACTTGAAGCGTTCGAGGTCGAGGTCGCCCTTGTGGTCCTTGGTTGAGTGGCACTTGAGGCAGAACTCGCCGAGCAACGGGCGGATTTCCTTTTGATAATCCGCCGTGGCCGCGCGCGCCGGGCGGGCGAGGAACAGCAAGGCGGGAAGCAGCGAACACAGGGCAAGTGTCTTCATCGGCATCGAGAGTTATACGCGGCGGGAATGGGCGGGCTTCACTCGAAGTGCCGCAGGCTTCACCGGCTGTTATTCAACAACTGCAACATCGCCTGGCCCATTGCTTCGCCGATGAGCCAGTAGGTCTCGGCGTTGGTGTTCCAGTGGTAGCCTTGGCTCGATGGTGAAACTTCCTTCTCCCGCCAGAACGACTTCGTGCCGACGAAGGCGACGTTGCCCTTAAACTCCGCGCGCTCGGCGACGGCGGCCTGGGCCTTCATCAACGACAGGGCGCGCGGATGTGTCTCACCGGGACCGGTCATGCCCGTCTCGGCGATGACGAAGGGCAGCTTCGGCACGCCGAGATCGCGGCGCATATCGCGGATGAAGTGCGCCATGTTGCTCTCGTATTCCGCGTTGAACTTGTCGTTGATGCGGTCGTTCCAGCCTTGGTGCCAGCCGAAGCCGACGACCTCGTATTTCCCATCGCTGCCGGGAACCAGCTCCTTCACCCTGGCGAGCGCGGCCTTCGTGAGCGCGAGAGTTTCACGGTAATACTTGCCGAGCGGAGTGGGGTCTTGCGCGAGCGCGGCGTCCTGTTTCTCGCCGAGCGAATAGGGCGGCTTGCCCGCGCTCGGCGGCCGGAAATCCACCGCGAGGCTCTTGCCGCCCCACGCGCACTTGATGAGCAACACCGGCTCTTTGAACGCGTCGCCCGTCACCCAGCCGAAGCCCAGCTCCGGACCAATCTGCGTCTCCTTCGCCCCGAAGCCGACGGTGAGCGGACCCTTGCGGTCGAGGTAGCTGATGAAGACATCGTCGCGCACGCGCCACTTGCCAGCGGCGTCCAGCAACGGCGCGAACTTCGCCTTGGTGGCGTCGTCCTTGGCGAGGAATTCCAGCGAGCCTTTACCGCCGTTGCGCTTCGGGTCGGCGGCGATGAAGCCCTGACCTTCCATGTTCGATTGCCCGGCGAGGATGAAGACTTTGACGGCAGCAGCGTGAACCGACAGCAGCGACGAACACAATAGGGCGAGGCAGAGAATCAGTTTCATAATCGCGAGTTTAGTTTGTGCCGCGAGCCTTCGCCTCGCGCCCCAGTTTGTCCACCGCCAGCTTCTGAAAGAACAAGCCCGGCCCGCCGGTTTGTTTCGGCTCCACGTCGTAGAACACGACGCCAATGTTCCCACCGCCCAGCTCGACGGTGCGTGGGCAGGCGCGGCCGCCGATGGCGCGGCCGGGATTGTAATACTCGAAGACCTCGCCCCATGTGACGCCGTCATCGCGTGAGAGCACGTAGCGGATGCGCTCGCCGCCCACGCCCGGCCCGAGGATTTCCGACGCGAGCAGCCAGCCGTTCGCGAGGCAGATCATCTCGTGCCGCCAGCCTTGCTCCTTCAGGTTCGGGAAGTTCGCGATCGTCTGCCAAGTTTTGCCCGCGTCCGGGGAGCGCAGGCCGGCACCGCTGACAAACGTGCCTTTCGGCGTGCGGACGATGGGCACCAGCCCGTGCGCGCGGCCATCGCCGAAGGGCTGGCTCGTGCCGGTCGTGGGGTCGAACACCTGCGTCTGGTCGCCCAGCGGCAGGAGCCACTGGTTCGCGGCGAGTTCCACGATGGGATGCCGGATGTTGCTCACGACTTTCTCGTCGCGTGGAAACGGCTTCGGTTCACTCCACGTCAGCCCGTCGTCGCTGGACAACGAGTAGAGGACGGAGCGCGGCTCCTTCTCGTTGGTCGGCTCGCTCCAGCGGTTCCACGCGTGCAGGAGCCGGCCATCGCGCAACGTCGTGAGCGAGCCGGGGTAGTAGGTCTTGCCGACGGTCGGCGCGAACGGCTTCGGCTCGCTCCAAGTCGCGCCGCCGTCGGTCGAGCGCGTGAGGCGCAAGTCGCGATGGTTCACGTGGCCGTAGGTGACGACGAGGGTGCCCTTCGCGCTGACGCACGCGGCGGGATGGATGTGCCCGCCGACGGGATTGCCGAGGCGGACGAGTGGCGGCAGTTCCGCTGGATGCGCAGCATTCAATGCGACGAGTAGAACGGGGAGACAGGCGAAAGTTTTCATTCGTCAGTTCGGAAAGTTATCGCCGGCAAACCCTCCGCGTTGAACAAGTTCACCACCGGGTTCCACGCCCAGCCGTAGCGCACATACTTGGGCAGCGGCACGTCGGGCGAGGAGACGACGATGGTGTTGCCTTCGATGACGGCGTCGGCCCAGACCCATTCCTTGTCCGCGCCGGCCACGATGAAGCCCTTGAGTTTATCGTCACCGGGCTTGATGCGCAGGCCGCCGCCCACGTTCTTGAAGTAGAGCCGAATCTTGTCGCCCTTGGGCAGCTCGACTTGCATCTCGGTGAACTCCGGCCCGGACGCCACCAGGTTCGTCTCGCCGTAAACCATCTTCCGCGCGACGAGCGAAAGCCGCCGGCCGACTTCCTGTTTGTTGCGCGGGTGGATGTCCTTCGGGTCGCCGATATCCACCGTCATCGCCAGCCCGGTGTTCGGCACCGTGCGCGTGGTGCGCCACTGCGACTCGCGAATTTCCGCCCAGCCCGGCTCCACGGGCTTCGTCTGGGCCGTCCCGAGATTCGCCAGCGACACGATGAGGAACGGAAAGTCGCCGACCTCAAACCGCTTCCGCCAGTCTGCGATCAGCGTCGGCAGCAGGCGCCGATACTGGAGCCAGAACGGCCCGTTCGCTTCGCCTTGATACCAGAGCGCGCCCTTCACCGCGAACGGCGTCAGCGGCGCAATCATTCCGTTATAGAGCGAGCTGATGGTCTTGTAATGTCCGACCCGCGGAATCGGAAACGGCACTTTCAAGTCCGCCATCGCCGGACCACGCCGTGCCTTCCAAGTGCCCGCGATGCGCACCTGGTTCGTGCCGGGATTGGTCGCGGGGCGCAGCACCATGTTGCTCGGCTGCGAGTCAAATCCCCCCGGCCCATTCGTGTTCACAATCGCCGCCACTAACAGGTTCTTCCCCGGTTTCACGCGCGATGCTTCCACTATGTAGTTGCGGATGCCCGATGTCTGCTTCGACCCCAGCACCGCGCCGTTCCACCATATTACATCCGCGTCCCGCACCACCGAGAGACTCAGCATCAAGTCCTGACCCGCCCACTTCTCCGGCACGTCGAACGTGGTCCGAAACCACACCAGTCCGTCGAAGTCCTGCAACTCGGGAATCCCCGTTTTCTCCCACGCCATGGGCACCTGGATGTCCATCCAGTCGCTCGTGTCGAGGTTCGGGTTCGAGGGAAACTTCTTCACCGCGCTCACCGGGTCCACCTGCGCGGTCCACTGCTCCAGCGCGCGGAAGAACTCGAAGTCCGCACCGAAGAACGCATTCGTCTGATCCAGCTCGGTGAAGCGCTGGGGAAAGTCATACGGCATCTCGCGACGCAACGCCTCTGCGCTCACCCACGCCTCCGCCGCCGTCGCGCCGGCCGAGCTGTGGATGAGGCCGATGGGCACGCCCGTCTTGGCCTGAATCTCCCGCGCGAAGAAGTAACCGACCGCCGTGAAGTTCTTGGAAAACTCCGGCTCGCAGCGCTCCCAGCGCGCGGCAGGCGGCAGCAGCTCCGGCTTGAGCGCGGAATAAAAGTTCACGGTGAACGAGCGGATGTTTGCGTTCGTCGCCGCCTTCACTTCCTCCTCCGCGTTCTGCGCCAGGCGCACCGGCCAGTTCATGTTCGACTGCCCGGTGCAGAGCCACACATCGCCGAAGAGCACGTTGGTCAGCGTCTCCTTGCGCCCGCCGCCCTCGACCACGACTGTGTGCGGCCCGCCCGCCTTGAACGGTCCCACCTTCGCCGACCATCGTCCGTCCGCACCCGCGACAGCCTGCGCCGCCGGCTGGCCGTCCACCGACACGGAGATTTTCTCGCCCGGCTTGGCCCAGCCCCAAATCGGCGCGGCCACGTCCCGCTGCAACACCATCTCGCTGGTGAAGAGCGAATGCAGGAACGGCAACGGCCGCGGCTGCACCGGCCACCACGGCTGCGGCCCGGCGGGCTGGGCACAGAGGGGTTCCGCATTCGCAAGTGCGAGCAAGGCGGCGAGCAGTAGGAGAAGTTTGTTACGCATACGAGCGCTCAGAAGTTTGCCGGTCAACTCACTTGGCCTTCGCAGTCGCGGGAGTGTCGGCGTAGGTGTCCACTTCGAGGTAAACCTGCGGCTGCTCGGGGAGCTGCACGCGGACAGTCCAACCGTCGTCCACGCTGCGGTCAGGCACGATGCGCAACGCGTAGCCGCGGAACTTCGCATCGCCGTTAATCAGGGCACGCACGTGGCGGGTCACGTCGAGCTTGAACTCGCGCGCGGGGTTCCACGACGGCGCGTCGGCGGGTTGGGCCGGCAGAATGATAGTGCTCACCACGTCGCCGAGTTGACCGAAGTCGAAGGTCGTCCGGGGAGCGAAGGGCGTGCGCAGCGCGGTCACGCCGAGCTTGGTCGGGGCCTTATCGTGGGTGCGGACGGCGGGGAAGACGATGCGCGCCGCGGCCAGTTCCTTCAACGGAGGGAGGCCGCGCAGCTCGCCGCTGAGGAAGAGTGCGACCGATTCTACTTTTTCCTGCGGCGTCTTGGGCCAGCGGAGGAGGTTCCCGGCGACGGCCTCGCCGGACTTGGCCACGAGGTGCGTGGGGCCGAGCGGGATGTTGGTGGTCTTGAGCGGGCGCACGACGCGCGGCGGGGGCAGTTGCGTGCCGACCAGGAAGGGGTTCGGGAGCGACTTCAATTCGTCGCCCGCGTTGGCGCGCGGGGGATGGGCGTCGGCGGGGAGCGGCAGCGGGGACTGGCCCGGCGCGAGGATTTCGCGGCGCACGAAGACCATGCGCGGATAGACCGGCTGCTGGCCTTTCGGCGTGGGCACGTCGAGGTCGAACTTCGCGGGCAGGTCGCGCGCGGTGAAGGTTTTTTGCACCACCGTCGGCGTGGTGTCCCAACGCGCGTCGTGGGCGCGGGCAATCTCTTTGCCTTCGAGGAAGAGCTGCTCGTAGGTTTTGCTGCGCGCGCCGGGGCAGTAGGCGTAGGTGACGGCGAGGCGGTTCTCGCCTAGGGCTGTGGGGTCGGCGACGGTGACGGCGATTTGATTTTTGCCGGGCGAGAGGAACGGCAGGGCGAAGGGGTTGTTTTGCACGATGGCGGTGAGGCGCAGTTGCTTGAGCGTGCGGAAGCTGAGGCGAACGTGCGCGGTGACTTGTCCGCTCACCGCTTTGCCGAAGTCGGTGAAGCTCGCGGGCTTCCAGGTCTTGCCGGCGTCGGTGCTCACGTCGCATCGCTCGACGCCTTCAGCCGTGCCGCCGGCTTGCGTGAGGACGTAGGGGGATTGCAGGAGAATCGTGACGCGCGCGGGCTGGGCGGGGTCGGTGGCGACGAGTGCGCCACCGACCACTTTGGCGTTCTCGACGCTGGCGAAGGAGCGGAGGCAGGCATCACTCGTGAAGTCGGGACGGAAGGTGAGTTCGCCGCTGGCGTAGCTTTCGCAAGTCCAGTCCTTCGTCAGATACGGCTCGGCGAGGGGGCCTTTCTCGGGTGAGTTGCGGATCTCCTTGTCGCCGCAGGTGTGGCACGGCGGCGTCTTGGAGCCGGGCCAATACCACGCGTCGGCGCGCTTGTCCCACGAGCTGGTGAGCGCGAAGCCCGGCGCGAGATTTACGTCGGCGGAGTAGTTGCCGGTGGCGTGGTTCATGCCGGCCCAGCCCTCGGGCGAGCCGGCGCGGCTGCGGGCCTTCACGCCCGCGACTACGTCGGCCAAGGCGTCGCCGCAGGTGAGGAAGGCGGGGGCTTGCCAGTTCGCTTTGTCACCGCGCAGATCGAACTCATTGCCGCGCGCGTAAACGACCTTGCGCGCGGGGTCGAGCGTGAAGGCGTCGAGCACGAGTTCGCGCGGGTTCGCGGCGAGGTCGTCCTGGCCGGCGATGGTGCGGGCGCCGGGGCGGCTGGGATCGGGCATCCACGCGTAGAACTTCAGGAAGACATCGAGGTAATGCCAGCGGCCGTCATAGTGGGCCTCGACCGTCGTGTGCCCGGGCCAGCCGACGAAGCGCCAGTTCCAGCCCAGCTCACGCCAGAGGGCGGACTGCTCGGCATGGAGGCCGCCACAGAGGCTCCAGCCGTAGGTGTTGATCTCCTTCAAGACCGGCACGCCGCCCGGTTCGCTGGGATAGGCGCGGTGGTAGTGCGAGAGCCGCATGAAGTTGTAGATCGCGATGGCCTTCTCGTCGTTGGACTGGCAGCCGCGCGTGACGCTGGCGGCGATGGCCTTGAGCGAGGAACAGTCCGGCGCCTTGTCCGGCAGGACGGAGATGCTGCGCACGAGGACGGGCTCGGCGAAGGCGTGCATGGCCGTCAGCGGAATGAGGCAAAGCGCGGCGAACCACTGCGTGAAGAGAAAGCCAGAACACTTCATGATGGAGATGTTGGATCAATCTAGGCAGAAGCCGCGTCAGCCGGGAACAAAAACCTCGGACGGACCACGGCAGCGGGAGACTGGCAGGCGAAAGATACGCTAACGACTCAAGCTTAGGACTTGGCCCACAGACCGCCTCGATTCAATAGGTGACACAATGGCCGAGTTTGCTGCCGCGATGTGGTTGGACAATGCGCTATTACTTCACTATGGCAGTGCGTTCTTGGCTGCGGTTGGCACGGAACCAATCCTCCGTGCCCGGATGGAGGCGCCGCCGTTCTTGGTAAATTGGTCCACTGCACCTAGATTACCAACGACCACCCAGTAGTTGATGTCGGCTATACCTAGATTCCTGGGATCGTTGATGTCGCTGACGAGTGTCTGCCAGGCATTTCCCGCGTGTGTCTGCCCCTTGCCGGGTTGCTCCGTGTTCATCTGTTCGATTGAAAACCCGTGCCTGCCGGAAACGGTGATATGATGGGTGTTGCGGTAGGTGCCGACCCGGGCGAAGCGGGAGGCGTGATGGGCTTGGAGGAATTCCAGGCCGTTGACATTGGAGGCCACTACGATGTTGTCCCCATCCGTGTGTTCATTGACCTGAATGCCGGTGTGATACCCGGTCACAACCACATTGCGAAGGACTGTGAGCGCAGCATTATTACAGGCAGGCGTAATCACGCCGCAGGTCCCGTAAGTTGGTTGGGAAGCCTGCACGTTGTATAGGCCAGTGTTCACAAACACGTTCTCCAGCTTGCATTGCGCCGCGTGTTTCAGATCGATGCCGCCGATGCGTGGATTGTCATAGGTGCGGACCTCCAGATTCCGGATGACTACGTTAATCCCTGAGAATCCCCCGTATAGGCTCTCAGGTGTGTTTGCCGCTGAGACGACGGACTGGCCTGACTCTGAGAGGCACTTGAGGATCGTGCCGTTACTCTGCAACGGGAATGATCCGATCGTTCCAAATGCGGGTGTCGGTTCGCTTTCGCCTGCGATTTCAATCGTGATCCAATTCTTGGTCCCGGGGATGATGATGCGTCCGCGATAGACGCCATTGGGCAGCATCATCCGCCCGCCGCCCGCCCCGATCATTGCCTGCAAGCATGTCGAAAACGCTTCGGTGTTGTCTGTCTTGTCGTCCGCCACAGCCCCGTAGCTAAGCACATTGAATACCCCTGATTTGGCGCCACCCACAGGTGCGGTCATTTTCTCACCAGCGGCAGTTGAAACGGCTCCACCGGCCATGAGCCAGCCGCAAAGCGTCAACAGAATGGGTATCTTACGCATGGTGTCTCGTTAAATGTTGCCCAATGACGACGGCAGATACCAGGCCCGCCGCCGGTCGATGCAACGCAGGGTTAAGTGGCTTTGAGTTCATCTCTCGATTGCCTCCCCTCACTCTTTCTTCCGATATATGACTAGCCCGAATACAAGGAGACCCACCGCAAGAATCAGACAAGTGATACCTGAGCAAACTGCCGGCGTGATGGCCTCCTTTGTGATTTCGCGGCCAATATCCAGCATGTGGAAAAGACCACTCGCGTAGCCGATCAGGATGCCACCGGTGACGCCCAGAAAATTTATGGCGACAGTCAGGATTCGAGGGAATGGAGTCTGCATATTGTTGATTTGTGTAAGCGGCCTATCGACAAAAGCTCCGCGATGGCGGACACGCGACGCGCCGCCGTGCGCAGCAGCACTCGGTCAGGTGATGGTGCTTCATCTGTTGGGTTCAAACGGCTTTTCGGCCGGAACAACCACTGGAGCTATGACCGATTTCCATACGGCATAACCGGCGGGTAGCATGTGGATGTTGCCGGGGATGAAGAGCTCTGCCTTGGGCTGGCCGTCCGCACCGAGCAGCGGAGTGGTGGTGTCGATGAACTTCATCCACGTCTGAGTCTCGCACTCCTTGCGCAGTAGTTCGTTCGTCTTGCGCACATCATCAATCTTGTCGAATCGCTTGCCGGGGCTTGGCACGAGGCCGAGGACATAAAGCCGGGTCTCCGGCAGGGCCGCGTGCAACTTCCGATGGAGCTTCTTGAAGTTCGCCTCTACATCCTCGGGCTTGCCGCCGGCGGAGATGTCGTTGCTGCCCTCGTAGAGAATCACCGCTCGTGGTTTGAACGCAATCGCCAGATGGTCGATGAACAAATCCGCTGCCTGGGACATGCGGCTGCCCCCGACGCCGTAGTTGTGGACCGTCAGGGGTGCGAGGTCCGCCGCCACGGTCTTCCATAACTGCATGTGCGAACTGCCGATGCACACGATGCCGCCGGGGGCGGGTGGGTCTTTGCTGGTGGCGACTTGTCGGTCAGCACATTCGGCGCGCTTTCGGCAGCAAATGCGCAGCCCGCTAGCGTGGTGCACAGGAGGCCTATCAATTTGGCTTTCATGGGAGATGCGGAGTCTGTGCGCTGCAGCGCAGGGTGAGGCGGTTCGTGTCTTTGCGAGCTCTGAGAGCGGCGCAAACCGGGCAGCCTCCCGGCTGAGTATGGCTCGGACGGTGGAAACGAGGGCATCGCTACTTGGTCGGATGCTGGGCGCTGAAATGCTGGCCCCAGTGCATGATTCGCTTGTCAATGTCGTCTAGTGACGGGCGCGTCCAGACACCGACGGCAATGACAACCAGAAGAACAAGGCAGACTAGAAGCAGGAAGGTGTTAGTCTTTTGATTCATAGGGTGGGGTTTAGGTAAGTGCGTCAGAGTGGTCTAACGACCAAAAGCTGAGCCACGCCGCCGGTGACTCCCGCCAACCGGAAACCCGCAGCGAAAACTGCCAGGCGTAAACGGCGTTGGCTCCAGCGCTGTGTTAGGCCACTGGTTTCGTGATTCTCTTGCCATGCCAAATAGATGTGACTCTGCCTCGGAACGGTGACGACGCCACGAACTGCTCAATCAACAGCATCGTCTCGCGCTGATATTCGAGTAACTGCGTGGCCATCGGCTGATCGTCCGCGTGAAATCCCGGAAGCATGTGCTCATCGAGCTGTATCTGCTGCTCCACACCAGAAAGCGCACTCGTCAACAATGCTGCATCATCCATGCTGAAAGTGTGACGCTCCATATCTCGCACGGCCTGCTCCGCGTCTCGGTCGAACTCAGTCAACATGCGCTGCTGTCGAGCGGAAAGACGGACGGGACGCCCCTCGCGTGCGGCTCGGTGTAGCGCGATAATCTCTGTGAACTCGTCCTGCATTCTGGCAAACACCTCCGCTCGCTCCTCCAACTGCCCAAACAGCCGCAACACGTCGGGCGACTGAGCTCGCTGGCGTGCAATCTTCGGAAACTGATCTGGTAGAGTTGGCATGGGCGTGCGAAGTGGCCTAACAGGTATTCGACCGCAGTTTGCGGCCTAGCAAGGTGGAGCGGGTGGTGGACATGGCGGCAGATTATTGGCCGGTTTTGGCCTGTCCAGCAGTATTTCCTGAGTTCCACCCATGACGACCGGCACTACGATTGAACCGAAAAATACCGCACCCTTTTTGAGCGGTGGGTGCCCCGTCTGGAGGCTCGCTTGCGAGAGCAGCTTCATGAGAGGTGCCGCTTTAAGCCCAAGCCGGGGTCTCGGCGTGCGCCGTCCGCGGGCAGGGGCGTGAGCCGGCGCACGCAACCCCTCAACCCGGCCCGCTCCCCTTGCGGCGCAAAGGGAGCGGGAGAGGAGTCGAGGAGTCACGCTGAGGGCGGGTTGCGCCTTACGCCACGTTGATCGTGGTCACGGCGCTTTCCGGGCCGTCGCCCTTGGAGTTGCGGCCGATGACCTTGAACTCATACGCGCCGGCGGGCAGGCCCGTGGCGTCGTAACTCTTCACGATCACGTCGTTGGCCACCTTCACGAACGCCGGCTGGCCCGGCCCTTTGCGCAGCACGTCCCAACTGGTGCTGTGCGGCGCATCGTAGTCGAAGTGCGCCGCGCCCGCGCTGGGGGAACTGGCGTTGGTGATCACCGCCTGGCCGGGCGGCTGCGTGGCGGGCGCGGTGGGGATGGCATCAATCACCTCCCGGTTCGCCGTGCCGGGCGGGAACTGCGCGCGGCCTTGGATCAAGGCGTTGGTGGTGAAGTCCTCCATGCTCGCTTCCGCCGTGTGCAAGGCACCCTCGGCGACTTGGAAGGCAGACTCCGCGTTGGCCTTCGCCGCCAGCGTGCCCACCACCACGGGCGGCCCATCCGAGCCTTCGAGGGCGATGAGGTAGGCGTCGAACGCCGCCTTGTCCATGGTATCCCACGCCTTGAAGGGCGTGGCGGAGCCGGGCGGGTTGGGGAGTTTGCCCCACAAGGTGGAGATGGCCTTGAGGCGGGTGTAGGTGGCATTGGGCGACTCGTCCACCGTGGGCAACGAGTTGATGGCGGAGAGGCTGCCGGGGTCGGTGCGGTAGCGGCTCTTCATGATGGGATACACCTGCACGCAGGCGGCGTGACCCTCGGCGATGTCCTCGTCGAACTCGCCTTGCGCCAGGTCCAACGTGGCCTTGGCGGCTTCATAATTGCCGCGTGGCCCGGTGGGCGCGGTGGCACTGGTAACCATCGCCGCGATGTCCGCCGGCGATTTGCCGTCCGGCCGGAACGACGGGATGGCGGTGGCAGCACCCCCGATGTAGCGGAGGCGCAGGACTTGGAACGAATAATTTTCGAACATACTGTTTTTTTGGGTTGTTTTGACTGTTTGTGTTGACCGACAGCGTTAAAGGAGACTCGAAACGAAGAAAAAGCGGTAGGTGGAGCCGGAACGGGGTGGCGCGGGGTGCCCTCATCGCGCCGGCGGCCCATCGCAGGCCCCGGAGGTTCGGTGACGGGCTCAAAACGGCGCGCCCACCCGTGGCGGTGGGTAAGGGCGAGCCCAAGACCCTCTGCAACGAGCCTCGAGGTGAAGGAACGGTGCGTCGAGCGGAAAAAGTGGTTGGTCGAGCTGAAGGAATGCACTGTCGAGCGCTCGGAACGGTCCGTCGAGGTGAAGGGATGGGGTGTCGAGGTGCTCGACATGGTGTTCCGACCGATCGACAGAGCGTTCTGAGGGATCGACACCGTGTTTCTTCAGCTCGACGGGGCTAACCGAGTGCTCGACGAGGCAGTTTAACGAACGCGTATGGCAATATGTTGGTAAGGAAGAGGTTATGAGAAGGTAGGCTTGCTCCAACTCCCCAACCCGTGCTCGCTGAGAGCGAGCGAATCGCTCGCCAACGGCCGCGATGGCGGCTCCTGAACCGTCGCGGAGCGCACCCCTCACCCCGGCCATACCCCTGGACCTGTAGCGGCGGTCTGTGACCGCCGACCGTGGCGTCCTTCGCGCGGAGGCGG
Source organism: Pseudomonadota bacterium (assembly GCA_009922615.1). Lineage (GTDB taxonomy): Bacteria > Verrucomicrobiota > Verrucomicrobiia > Limisphaerales > SXTU01 > SXTU01. Next base: position 37,038 of record RFVF01000007.1, on the reverse strand, counting down.
CCGCAACTCGGCGCTCGCAGAGCGCCGCTACAGCCGCCACTGGTTCAGGGGACGAAAGCGCGGGACTTGGCGGCTCGTGGATGCTCTCCCCTCTTCGGAGGAGGGGAGAGGGTGCCCGCAGGGCGGGTGAGGGGTGGGCGCGCGTCAGGTTCATCGGCAGGGAGTCACGCCGCCCGCGCTGGGCTGAAACCCATCGCGTCGGATCGTGGGACCCGCTGACTGACTCGCTCCCACTCCATGAACCGGAGCGCCGAGCATTGCTCGGCCGGAGCGGGCGAACGCCCCAAAGCCGAGCAATGCTCGGCGCTCCGCCCGGGTTCAAAGGCTGAAATCGCGGGAGTTTGGGGATCGTGGATTCTCTCCCCGCGGGAGAGGGTTGGGGTGAGGGAGAGCGGCGAGATCGTTCTAGTCGCTCGGGTATACTCCGAGGCTTCCCGTAGCTGGTATCGGAGACCTCGCCGGCTGTTTCCGGTGGGTCGATGGGGTGTTTCGGCTCAGGGCAGCCGGTTTCTGGCCGATCAACGAGGCGTTGATTGGGGTGAAAGGGGCAGTGATTCGGCTCGTTAGGGCTTCCCGAGAGGTTAAATCCAAGGCGTTCCCGATAAAGTAATGGTGATGGGTGTTTGCCCGGCTGGGGCGAAGCATGTGGGCGTGCGAGTGCCTCGCCGACTCGGCAGTTGCGCTGAATTATCCCACGTCCTACCGTCATGGACACATCCCTCCACGCAGCGGTGGCTGCGTCGTTCAAGGTGATTGGTCTCGGGGGCGATTGAAAGGAGGAGGGTGAGAAACGTCAAGCGATTTTTTTATGCCTTTTTGCGATGCTTTGTGGCTAGACTGCCCGCGTTGTGCCGTTCGTTTATCCCAAGCAATATGACGTGATCGTGGTGGGCGCCGGGCATGCCGGCGTGGAGGCCGCGCTGGCGGCGGCGCGCATGGGCGCACAGACGCTGCTGCTCACGATCAATCTCGACACGATCGGGCAGATGTCCTGCAACCCGGCGATCGGGGGCTTGGCGAAGGGGCACCTGGCGCGGGAGATCGATGCGCTCGGCGGGGAGATGGGCCGGGCGACGGATATGACCGGGCTGCAATTCCGCATGCTCAACGCGGGTAAGGGAGCGAGCGTGCGCGCGCCCCGGGCGCAGTGTGACAAGAAGGCTTACCAGTTCAGGCTCAAGTGGTTGTGCGAGCGGCAGGGGAATCTGGATTGTAAACAGGGGCAGACGGTGAAGTTGCTGCACCGAGACGGCGAGGTGACGGGGGTGGAGACGACGTTGGAGGTGCAATACCTCGGGAAGACGGTGGTGATCACCACGGGGACGTTCCTGCGGGGTCTGATGCACGTGGGGGCGAATCAGCAGTCCGGGGGGAGAGCGGGCGAGGCGGCGGCGATGGGTCTGTCGGGCTCGCTGAAGGAAATTGGGCTGGAGCTGGGGCGTTTGAAGACGGGGACGCCGCCGCGGCTGGTGAGGGGTTCCATTGATTTCACGAAGCTGGAGGTCCAGCCGGGGGATGAGCCGGTGCCGTGGTTCACGTATTGGAAGGAGGAGCTGTTTGACGAAGGGAATAGGGAATTGGGAATAGGGAATAGGGAGGGCAGGGAACCGGGGCACAAGTTCCACGTGGAACAAACCCGTGACGAGCGGACGAAACCCCGTGCCCTCGGTCCCTACCCTCCCGGCTCCATCTTGGCGCAGGCGGGCGGGCAGTTGCCTTGCCATATTACTTGGACGACGCAGCGGACCGCGGAGATCATCCGGGCCAACCTCCACAAGTCGCCGATGTATAGCGGGGTGATCGAGGGCGTCGGGCCGAGGTATTGCCCGAGCATCGAGGATAAGATCGTGAAGTTCCCCGAGAAGGAACGGCAGCAGATCTTCCTGGAGCCGGAAGGCATCGCGACGGATGAGATCTACGTGAATGGGTTCTCCACGTGCCTGCCGTTCGAGGTGCAATACGAGATGGTGCGGAGCATCATCGGGTGCGAGCAGGCCGAGATCATGCGGCCGGCGTATGCGGTGGAGTATGACTTCGCGTTCCCCACGCAGTTGCACCCGAGCTTGGAGACGAAGGTGTGTCGCAACCTGTTTCTGGCCGGGCAAATCAACGGGACGTCCGGCTACGAGGAAGCGGGGGCGCAGGGTCTCATGGCAGGGATCAATGCGGTGCGCCGGGTGCAAGGGCGCGAGCCCGTGGTGTTGCGCCGGGACCAAGCGTATATCGGGGTGTTGATCGACGATTTAGTGACGAAGGGCACAGTGGAGCCGTATCGGATGTTCACGAGCCGGGCGGAGTATCGGCTGCTGCTGCGTCAGGACAACGCGGACTTGCGACTGTCGGAGATCGGGCACGAGGTGGGGCTGCTGCCAGAGCGACTGTGGCGGAAGGTTGCGGCCAAGCGGGACGCGATCGCGACCGAGCTGGACCGGCTGGCGAAGACGCATGTGGGATCGGATTCGCTGGCGAGGATGCTGCGCCGACCGGAGGTGGGCTATGGAGACTTGCCGCACCGGGATGAGAGGCTTACCCAAGATGTGGTCGAGCAGGTGGAGATAGCGTTGAAATACGACGGCTACATCCAGCGGCAGGAGGCGGAGGTGGAGCGCTTCCGCACGATGGAGGACAAGCGCATCCCGGACTGGCTGGACTACGCGTCGCTCCGCAACCTCCGGCCCGAGGCGCGGCAAAAACTCACCCAGGTGCGTCCTGCCACGCTCGGGCAGGCCAGCCGCATCTCCGGGGTGAGCCCGGCTGACATCAGTGTGGTGATGATCGCAATGAAGCGCGCCCCGCAAGAGGAGTCGGTGGCCTGCGGTGCCGCCGAGCATCAGGACAGTGTGCCGGGCCACGCGGGTTGCTGCGGGGACCTGTAGCCGCTGGCCGAGCCCGGCGGAAAACGGGGAAGTGGCCAGACACGGAGGGCTGTTCCACGTGGAACAACAGGACTTGGCGGGTTCGCACTTTTCCTTGGCAATGCTTGAACTTCTCTTTGACTCGGGCGTCGAACGCTCTACACTGACAACGCGTGAAGGCCTTCATAACCATCTTGTTCAGCCTCGCCTTGGTGCTCTCGCACCTGCCGGCCTTCGCGTCTCCCGTGCGGCAGCTCTGCAAAAACCAGGCGTCCTGCCACTGTGACATGGCTGCCTGCTGCATGAAGGTCGCGGGGAACACACCGGCTCCCAAAGCCCCCGCTCCGGCACAGGATAATTCCCGGGTGCAATTGCTGGCTGCGCTCCAGACGGTCTCGTCGGTGTTGCAGGTCCAACCGCAGCCCTACTCGGTCGCCTCGTTCGTTCCGTCGGTTCCCTCCCCCGCTGACGTTCCGTTGTTCATACGGAATTGCAGTTACCTCATCTGATTCCCACTCCGCAGGAGTAGTGTGTCCACGCGTCGGGTTGAAGCGTGGTTTCCCCGCTCGGTTTGGATTGGTCAGCAGCAGATTTGGTATGAACTCAGTCAGTTACATCGTGTTGGTGGTAAATGGGTTATGGCTTGGTTGCGCGCCGCTTGGGGCAGCGTCTTTCGCCGCTCGAACGAATGCCATTGCCATTTCGCCACCGGTGCTCTCGGCGCTGTTTGCCGAGGCGCAGACAAACAATACCGGCCTGCAGGTCGCGGAGAAGCGTGTGACGGCCAGTCATCTCGGGATCGCCACGGTGCGGCGATGGGAGGACCCGAAGTTCAGCTTCAGTGGCGTGGTGGCCGGGCCGCGTCGGGGTGGTTTGGAAGCCGAGGGAGATTTGATCTATGGGATCGAGCAAAAGCTGCCGCTTTGGGACCGCCCGCGCCTGAGCCGCGACATCATGGCGGCCGAGACGCAAACCCAGATCTCCGAGGCCGCTTTCCGCGCCGCGCAACTGCGACGTGACGTGACCAAGGCACTGTTGCGGATCGCCTTGGTGCATCGGACGACGAGCTTCCTCACCAATGACCTCGCCTGGCTGGACACGATGATCGCGCTGGGCGAAGAGAAATTTCGTGCCGGAACTGGTTCGCACACGGAACTGCTGGTGATTCAAAATGAAAAGAGCAAACGAACCGATGCGTTGCGCACCGAGCAAAACCGCTTGCGCACTGAACAAGCGACCCTGAACCGGTTGTTGGGCCGGGATTTGCAAGCCCCCTGGCCACCGGTGGAATTGCCGGAGCTTGGCTTGCCAGTGGTTTACTCGCCTGCCCTGGCCGCTTACGCCGCGACCAACGAGCCCCGGCTCAAGGTGCTGCGCCAGGAGAAATCCCAAGCCCAAGCCGTCACCCGGCTGACTGAGACCATGCGCCTGCCGGATGTGAGCGTTGGCCTGCAAGCGCGGCAGTTCAGCGGCGATGCGGGCCTTCGCGAAGGCATGTTCACCGTGAGCTTGACTCTGCCTTGGTGGAACGCGCCGAAATACCGCGCTGATCTACGGCGCGACGAGGCGAAAGTCCGCACCGCCGACGCGGAAATCACCGATTACGAACTCAATGTCCGTGAAGAAATTCTGCGCCTGACCCTCATGACCGACGCCGCCCATCGTGAAGCCCTCCTCTACCGTGATGAAATCCTCCAGCGCACGCAGCAGGGGATGGCATCTTATATGGTGATGTGGGAGGCCAACCGGGGAATGCTGCGGGACATTCTCGACGCGCGTCGCAACTACCTCGAAGCCCAGCTCATGCAGGACCGCGCCACTGTCGAGCAACACCAAGCCTTCGCCGAACTCGCCGCCCTGTGCAATCTGCCGGACTATTTCCAGCTTCCCCGGCTGGTGCAGCAGCTTCACAACGGCACGCCCCATCACGCCGAACCTTCGCCACCGCGATCCGAGTAAATCGCACACGTATTGTTTACTAATAAACAAAACCCCGGTATGAACGCCAAATTTCCCCTCGCCCTCCTGGCCACCGCCGTGCTGGCCGGTGCCGGTGGCTGGTTCGCCGCCCAGCACTACGGCGGGGCATCCCATCAGCCGCCAGCGGCCAAAGCCGATTCTTCCGGTCGCAAGGTGCTTTACTATCAAAGCCCCATGCACCCGTGGATCAAGTCGGACAAGCCCGGCAAATGCACCGTGTGTGGCATGACGCTGGTGCCGATTTACGAGGGGCAGCAGGGGTTTACAGTGGCCGCCGACACCGTGAGCTTGAGTTCCAACGCGATTCAAGTTGTGCAGGTGCAGACGGCGGAGGTGCGATCGCGTCCGCTCGTCCGCACGTTACGGGTCGCCGGTATCATCGACGATAACGACACGCGGCACCGCCGGTTGTCTGCCTACGTCGAGGGGCGCATCGAGAAGCTGCACGTGAACTATATCGGTGCGGAAGTGAAGGAAGGCGAGCCGCTGGCGACGTTCTACAGCCCGATGCTCCTGAACGCCGAGCGCGAATATACGTTGCTCTTCCGCCAAAGTCAGATGGCGCACAGCTATGCCCTCACGACGGAGCACAAGCGCCTCCTCGCCGCCGCCGAGCAACGCCTGTCACGCTATGGCCTCACCGCCGCCCAGATCGCGAAGCTGCCGTTCAAATCCGAAACCAACCATCTCAGTGAGATTCTCGCGCCCATGACCGGCACCATCATTACGCGGGAAGTTTACGAGGGGCAGTTTGTGAAGGAGGGCGACCGGTTGTTCGAACTCGCGGACTTCTTCACCATGTGGTTCCAGTTCGACTTGTATGAACGGGACTTCGCCTGGGTGCGCGTCGGGCAGGAAGTGGAGATCACCGTGCCCAGCGTGCCAGGTAAGAAATTCACTGCTACCGTCACGTTCATTGACCCGAACCTCAATGACATGACCCGCAGCGCCAAGGTAAGGGTGGAGTTGCAAAACCCCTTGCTCACCGTGCAAGGCAAGTCCCGCCGCGAGTTGCTTCACAGAACTTATGCCGAAGCCATCGTGAAGCTCGACACGCCCGAGGTTCTAACTCTGCCCCGCTCCGCCGTGCTGCACACCGGTGATCGAGCCGTAGTCTATGTAGAAGTCGGCGGAGCCTATGAGCAACGGCGCGTTAAACTCGGTCGGGCCGGGGATACAGATTGGGAAGTCTTAGATGGCGTGAAGGCGGGCGAGCGCGTGGTGACTGCGGGGAACCTGCTCATCGACGGCCAAGCACAGCTCAACTCCCAGGCCAACGCTGCGCCCGCAGCGGCCTCACCTGCCGCAACGGGGGCAGCGCCGCCGCCGCAGGCGCTCCCCGCCAACGTCAAGCCTTACCCGCTTGAGGTGTGCCTCGTGACTGGATTGAAACTCGGCACGATGGGCGAACCGCCCGTGCTGATTCATGAAGGCCAGCAGTTAAAGTTTTGCTGCGGGGCATGCCCGCCAAAATTCCGGGCTGATCCGGCAAAATACATTGAGAAACTTTCGGCACTCACGAAGAGCGCCGCGCCACAAACCCAAAACCCACAGAAACAATGAAAGCCACATCCGCAATCCTAGTTACCACGCTCGCCGCCGCTGTCTTCATCGGCTGCGACAAGAAAGAACCAGCCACGCCCACATCGAAGGACACACCACAGACCGAAGTCCCGAAATCTGGCACCGACGCGAAGACGGCTGCCAAGCCTTATCCGCTCGACGTGTGCATTGTCTCCGGCGAGAAGCTCGGCTCGATGGGTGCGCCCGTCGTCTATGTCCACGAGGGACAGGAAGTGAAGTTCTGCTGCAAGAACTGCCTGCCGGACTTCAAGAAGGAGCCGGCCAAATATCTCGTAAAGCTTGCGCCGAAGAAATAATCAGCACCGCCGCACGGCCCGAGGAAATCACTCATGATTAACCGCCTCATCGAATGGTCCTTGCGGAACCGCTTCCTGGTGGTGTGCGGCGTGTTCTTCCTCATCGCGTTCGGCACGCGGGCGCTCTTCCGCACGCCGGTGGATGCGATCCCTGATCTCTCGGAGAATCAGGTCATAGTATTCGCCGACTGGGAAGGGCGCTCGCCGCAGGAGGTCGAGGATCAGGTCACGTATCCGCTCTCCGTCGGGCTGCAAGGACTCGCTGGCGTAAAGACCGTGCGCGCCAATTCGATGTTCGGCTTCAGCATGTTGACCATCATTTTCGAGGAGAAGGTGGACAACTACTTCGCCCGCACGCGTGTGCTTGAGCGTTTGAACCTGCTCGCCGCGCAACTGCCCACCGGCGTCATCCCCCAGCTCGGCCCCGACGCCACCGGCCTCGGCTGGGTCTATCAATACTACCTCCACGTTGACCCACAGCTCGCTCTCAACCCAGCGCACACGAACTCCGCCTCTCAACCCTCCTACGACCTCGGCCAGTTGCGCGCGCTGCAAGACTGGTTCATCCGCTATCAACTCAACGCCGTGCAAGGCGTCGCGGAAGTCGCGAGCATCGGCGGATTCGTGCGGCAGTATCAGATTGAAGTCAGCTCCCTGAAAATGCGCGCGCGCAAGGTCACGCTGAAGGACGTGATGGACGCCGTCGGCGCGAGCAACCTCAATGTCGGTGGCAAGGTCATCGAGGAGAACGGCATGGAATTCGTCGTGCGCGGTCTCGGCCTCGTGAAGTCACTGTCAGACTTGGAGAACATCGTGTTGATGGAGCGCGGTGGCATTCCGATCTACCTCAAGGACATCGCCACCGTGCAAATCGGTGGCGACTTCCGACGCGGCACGCTCGACGTGGACGGACGCGAAGTGGTCGGCGGCATCGTGGTGATGCGCAACGGCGAGAACGCGCTCGCGACCATCAACCGCGTGAAGGAGAAGATTCGCCAGATCCAGCCGAGCCTTCCGCCCGGCGTGACCATCAAGTCCTTCTACGATCGCGCGGAACTCATCGAGCGCACCATCGACACCCTCAAGCACGCGCTCGCCGAAGAGATCATCCTCGTCACGCTTGCGCACATCATCTTCCTCTGGCACTTCCGCAGCATCCTCATCGTCACCGTGCCGCTGCCGCTCTCGATTCTCGTGTCGTTCATCCTCATGGAGAAGTTCGGCATCAGCTCGAACATCATGTCCCTCTCCGGCATCGCCATCGCCATCGGCGTGCTCGTGGACGCGGGGATTGTGATGACGGAGAATGTGATTCGGCACTGCGAGCGAGCGGAGGAGGAGAAGCAGAGGAAAGTAATTAATGCGGGAGTGATTGGTAACCCGGCGTCGGGAGTGGGGTCGGCATCCGCACCGGCAACGAGTTCGGTTAGTGTTACACCTTCGAGCGGAGCGCTGGTCTCCGACCCGGCGTTGTCCTCCTCCCTCGCCCCGAGCGGGGGAGAGGGCCGGGGTGAAGAGGCAAGCGCTGCATCATCACCGACCGCGTCCGCACCACCAAGCACTCCCTCACTAATTACTAAGCCCTCCTCCATCCGCCTCACGGCCGAGGAAACCCTCGCCGTCGTCCTCACTTCCGCCCAGCAAGTGGGCCGGCCGATCTTCTTCGCGATGGTCATCATCATCCTGGCGTTCCTGCCGGTGTTCGCGTTGTCCGGTCAGGAGGGCAAACTGTTCCATCCGCTCGCGTTCACGAAGACCTTTGCGATGATCGGCTCGACCATTCTCGCGGTGACGATTGTTCCCGCGTTGTGTTCGATCCTCGTGCGTGGCCCGTTCCATTCGGAGGATCGCAACTGGGTCATGCGCGTGTTACTCGCGATTTACGACCCGATCCTCGATCTCGCGCTGCGCTGGCGGAAGACGGTGATGGCCTGCGCCGCGCTGCTGCTAACCGTTGCACTCGCGATGGCTTTCGGTGTGCCGCGCGAGTGGTTGCAGCGCGTCGAGAAAGCCGGTCATCCCAAGCTCGCTCACGCGTTCACCGGCTTCGGCAAGGACTTCATGCCCACGCTCAACGAAGGCTCGCTCCTCTTCATGCCCGTGATGCTGCCGAGCACTTCGCTTACCGAGGTGAAACGCGTCATGTCGTGGCAGGACCGCGTGATCCGCAGCTTGCCGGAAGTCGAGAGCGTCGGCGGCAAGCTGGGCCGCTCCGAGACCGCCACCGACCCCGCACCCGTCGAGATGATCGAGACCACCATCATGCTCAAGCCCGAGTGGTTGCCCACCAACCGCGTTTACCTCGGCTTCATCAAAATCCCGACGGTCTATCGCAACCCCGAGTGGCGCGCCGGCTCGACGAAGGAAACCCTCATCGCGGAACTCACTGAGAAACTCGCAAACGTCCCCGGCTATGTGCCCGGCTTTTTGCAACCCATTGAGAACCGCATTCTCATGCTTTCCACCGGCATCCGTGCGCAGGTCGGCGTGAAGATTCTCGGCGGCTCGCTCGATGACTTGCAGCGGAAAGCCTTCGAGGTCGAGCGTGTTGTGCGCGAAGTGCCGGGTGCCGTCGGTGTCGCGCCCAGCCGTGTGCAGGGCAAGCCGTATCTCGAAGTCGAGGTGAACCGCGTGGCGATGGCGCGCTTCGGCCTGCGCGCACAGGACGTGATGGACGCCGTGGAGACCGGCATCGGCGGCAAGGTGATTTCCACGACGTATCAAGCCGCCGAGCGCATGGACCCACGCGAGCGCACCGGCATCCAAGTCCGTTTGCAACGCGACGAACGCGACGACCTCGAACGCCTCGGTGAAGTGCTCGTCGCCACTCCCAGCGGCAAGCAGATGCCGCTCGGTCAGCTCGCGACGATTCGCCGCACGACCGGCCCGAGCGAAATCGCGAGCGAGAACGGCCGCCTCCGCGTCTTCGTGCAGGCCAACGTGCAAGACCGCGACCTCACCGGCTTCGTCGAGGACGTGAAGCGCCGCGTGAAAGAGCAGATTGAGCCGACACTTCCGCCCGGCATGACCATCGAATACAGCGGCGAATACGAGAACCTCGTGCGCGCGCAGCAGACGCTTTACTACATATTCCCCGGCACGCTGCTCATCATCTTCCTGCTGCTCTACGTGATCTATCACTCGGCGAAGGAAGCCGCGCACGTCATCCTCGCCGTGCCCTTCGCGCTGACCGGCGGCGTGTTTCTGCAATACCTGCTGGGCTACAACTTCAGCGTGAGCGTGTGGGTGGGTTACATCGCGCTCTTCGGCACGGCCATCCAGACCGGCGTGGTGATGGTGGTATATCTCGAAGAGATGGTGGCAAAGAAACAAGCCGCTTGCGCCGCCGCCGGCCAGCCCTTCACGCGCGACGACCTTGTGCAAGCCATCAAAGACGGCGCGCGCCTGCGCTTGCGCCCGAAAGTGATGACCGTCGCCACCATCGTCGCGAGCCTGCTGCCCATCATGTGGAGTCACCGCCCCGGCAGTGAAGTAATGCAACCGCTCGCAACGCCCGTGATCGGCGGCATGGTCAGCAGCCTCCTGCACATCCTCGTGGTCACGCCGGTGATCTTCGCGATGCTACGGGAGCGGGAGCTGCACACGCGGTAGTGCGAACGATGCTAATGCGCAGGAACGACTGAAGATTCGCGTGCTGAATTAGTGAGGGGATCCGGAGCTACCAGCTCGGCGTGCTCCGGCGGAGGTTCGTCTGATGAGGGACCATTTGCTCCCACTGGCATTGGCTGTCAGTTCGTTTTGACGTTGATTTAGACGTTGAATCAGCGGATGTCCCAATCAGTCCGCTGGTGGCATGAAAACCCTGTTGTTGTTCGGCGCGCTGGTCTTGAGCGTGCCGTCGCTCCTCGCCCAGAACGCTCCTGTCACCTTCGATGCTCGCTCGGCGAAGAGCGGTGCGTGGTCCGCGCCCGCCACTTGGGTCAACGGTCGCGCGCCCAAGGCCGGTGACCGCGTGCAGGTTCGCGCGGGCCACACGGTCACGTATGACGCGCAGAGCAAGGACGCCGTCCGCATGATCCACGTCGCGGGCACGTTGACGTTCAGCCGCGAGAAGTCCACGCGGCTCGAAGTCGGCCTCATCAAGATCGAGCCGGGCGAGACGACGACCGAGGACGGCTTCGACTGCCACGCGGACGCGCCCGCCGCCGCGCAGGCCGGCGCGGTGCCGTTGCTCGAGATCGGCTCGGCGGAGAAGCCCATTCCCGCTGGCGTCACTACGCTGATCCGGCTCGTTCACTTCGAGGGCATGAACAAGGAGACGCTGCCCGCGATCATCAACTGCGGCGGCCGTTGGGACACGCACGGTGCCCCGCTGAACCGCTCTTGGCTCAAGCTCGGCGCTTCGGTGAAGGCCGGCGAGCCGATCGTGAAACTCTCCGACCCCGTCACTGGCTGGCGCGTGGGCGATCAGGTCATCATCACCGCTTCCAAGGAGAGCTACGGCAGCGGGAACACCTTCCGCCAGTCCGCCGCCAAACCGCGCAAGGTGCAGACCGAGGAGCGCCGCATCACCGCGCTGGCCGGAGACCAAGTGACGCTCGACCGCGCGCTCGACTACCCGCATCTCGGCGAGGGCGACTATCGCAGCGAGGTCGCCAACTTGTCCCGCAACGTCACCATTGAGTCCGCTGCGCCCGACGGCGTGCGCGGCCACACTATGTTTCACCGCGACAGCACCGGTGGGATCAGCTACGCGGAGTTCCGCCACCTCGGCAAAGAGAACGTGCTTGGCAAATATGCGCTCCACTTCCATCTCGTGCGTGACTCGATGCGCGGAAGCGGCGTGCTGGGCGCGAGCATCTGGGATTCGCACAACCGCTGGCTTACCATCCACGGCACGGACTTCCTCGTCGTGCGCGATTGTGTCGGCTACCAGTCTGTCGGCCACGGGTTCTTCCTCGAAGACGCGACGGAGCAATACAACCTGCTCGACCGCAATCTCGCGGTGCAGGCGTATCACGGGAAGCGTTTGCCGAAACAAGTTCTGCCCTTCGATGACAACGACGGTGCGGGCTTCTGGTGGGCCAACGGACGCAACACCTTCACCCGCAACGTCGCCTGTGAAAACGACCAATACGGCTACCACTTCGAGGTGGCCAAGCGTAGCAACTTCAGCCCGCTGTTGAACACGCTACAGCCCAGCGGCGAGCGCGAGCGCGTGGACGTGCGGAAGATTCCCTTCCTCCGCTTCGAGGATAACGAGTCGCACAGCGAGGGCCTCTACAGCTTCAACTTCGGCGATGACGTGAATGGCTCGGTGGGCGGTGACCGCGAGCATCCCTTTATCGCGCGGAACTTGCGCGCGTGGGAGACGCACTACGTCCTGCGCCCGAACCTGTCGCACTTCCTTCTCGACGGCCTCACGGTGAGCAACGGCGTCTATGGCGTATATCACCCGGACTACGATGCGCATATTTATCGCAACATCAGTCTCACGCAGGTCAGCTCCGAGCCGATCAATCGCGGACACGACGACGAGAGCATTCAATACGGCGACTTTACCTACGAGAACGTGCAGCTCATCAACTGCCGCTCAGGCCGCGACCCGCTGATTCAGTTGACCTGCACCTCGCCGAAGGCCGGCGTTTCAGGCCACTTCCGTAACGTGAGCTGGCCCGGCAGCGAGTCGCGCCAGGGCAAGGTCGTGGACCTCGGTGGCGGTCCGCGCAACGACAAGTTGGAAAACTCCGTGGCCTATTATTTTCACGGCTACCCGGCGGCGGGCGAGCTGACAAAGGTGGTGAGCGTGAAGTTCCCGGCGGCGATGTCCGGTGGCGATTACCAGAGTGTGGACAAGTTCACCGGCAAAGACGTGCGCGCCGCGAAAACCGCGCCGGTGGCTTTCCCACAACTGCTCGCGCCAGTAGACGATCTCCCGCCCGCGACGGTGATCACCTCCGCCCGCAAGCAAACCGACGGCAAGGTGCTCGTGCGCGGCGTGACGCAGGACAATGGCGAGGTCGCCGAAGTCACGGTGAACGGCCAGAAGGCCAAGCTCGTGTCGCAACATGCGGGCGTGGCGGACTGGGAAGTCACCTTGACCGCTACGAAGGAAGTTTCCGCTGCTGCTCGGGACAAGGCGGGGAACACGGAGCGCAACGGACACAAGTTGGTGCTGCCATGAACCGCCGCACCTTCCTTGGCTCCACCGTCGCCGCGCCGAGCGCTTTCGCGGCGCTAGTCGCCGAACCGAAGCAAAACCGCGCTCCTATCGTGGACGCCCACACGCATTGCTTCGCTGGCAAGGCAGACGCGCGTTTTCCCTATCACCCGCGTGGCACTTACCAGCCGGAGCTGCCCACCTCGCCGGAGTTTCTCCTCAAGCTCATGGATGCCGCGGGCGTGGACTTTGCCGTGGTGGTGCATCCCGAGCCGTATCAAGACGACCACCGCTATCTCGAACACTGCCTCGCCGTCGGCAAGGGTCGGCTCAAGGGCACGCTGCTCGTCTTCTGCGACCGGCCCGGCTCGATGGAGCAGTTGCCCGCGCTGGCCAAACGGCTGCCTGTTGTGACCGCACGCATCCACGCCTTTCAAGCCGACCGTCTGCCGCCCTTCGGCAAGCCCGAGTTGCGCCAGCTCTGGAAGCTGGCGAGTGACCACGGGCTGGCGGTCCAACTGCACTTCACCCCAAACCACGCGCCAGGGTTCGAGCCACTCATCCGCGAGTTCAAGCAGACGCAGGTGATCGTGGATCATCTGGGCCGACCCTTCCAAGGCACGGCGGCCGAACACGACCGCGTGGTGCGTTGGGCGGACTTCCCGAACGTGGTGATGAAGCTCTCTTCGCTACCACCAGCGGACGCGAAGGAGGCGGCAGAGCTGCCCGCCGTCATTCGCAAACTCGCCGACGCCTATGGAGCCGACCGCCTCATCTACGGCGGTGGCTTCGATGAGAAGGCGACGCCGGAAAGCTACCGCGCGGAACGTGAGCGCACCGCCGCGTTGCTGATTTTCTTTCTTCCGAGGCGCGCGCAAAAGTGCTCGGCCGCAATGCTGCGCGTTTGTTCAGACTGGGGACGGCGTAACGGAACTTCGCCGTGTTGTTTTCTCCAAGTCGCGGGGCAGTTACCGTGCGTAAATACCCCACAACGCCGCCGAGTTGGGGATCGCACTGAGGAACATGTCCCGCGTGGCGTCGTCGATGAGCGGGGGCGTATCGAGATCGCCCATCAAGATCGCATTCCCAAACATGTCCCTGAAGTTGGAGATTTGCGTGGTGTTGTAGAGCCGGGAAGTGGGGTTCAAGTAAGGCCGAATTTCGGCGACCTTCGGGGTGTAATTTCCGGGCTTATTATACTCGATGGCGAATTGGTGCTTCGCCTCGTCCACCAGTTTTACCTCTTGCAGAGTGGCCGTGGCTTGGGAACGCGCCCGCGCCCGGACAAAGTTGGGAATGGCGATGGCCGCCAGCAACCCGATGATCGCCACCACGATCATGATTTCCACCAGCGTAAATCCGCGCTGGTTCTTCGGCTGACGGTGGTTACTGGCTTCGAAGTTTGAAAAAGAGATGTGCAGGCGCATCACTCCTCCACCCTGTCAGGACAAGAATTTCCAACGGTTTCGCATGGCTCACTTAGCAGCGTGCTTGCCCTTCGCAACCTTGCGAAACAGGCCAAGGAACCTGCCTGCGGCTGGTAACTACTTGGCTGCGATGCAGAAGAGGTGTTTTTCCCCGCGCAGCAGGAGGCGGTTCGCCACGGGCACGGGCGAGGCAATGACGCGCTCGCCCATGTTGTTCTCGGCCAGCAGCTCGAATTTCCCGTTCGCTCCGGCGACGAAGACGACGCCGTCCTCGCGCGCGGCGTAGAGCTTCCCGTCAGCGAAGCTGGGCGAGGAATAGTAGTTCGCCCCGCTCTTGGGCAGCGTGCCGGACCAAAGTGTCTTGCCGGTGGCCGGCTCGACGCATTCGACTTCGCCCCGGTCGCGGACGAGATAGACCTTGCCTGCGTGTTCGACGGGCGTGGGCACGAAGGTGCCGGTATCTTTGCGCTGCCAAATGCGGTGTGACGCAGTCACGTCCCCGCTGCCGCCGAGCTTGATGCCGTGCAGGCGCGAGCCCCGTCCGTAGGGCACGATCACGAGATCGCCCGCGATGACGAAAGACGAGACAGCCACCCAGTTGCGATTGCCCTCGGGATTGAAGTCGCCGCAGGACCAGAGAAGTTTCCCGTCGGCCGCGTCGTGGGCGGTGAGATGCTCCGCGCCCCAGACCAGCAGTGCTTCGCGGCCCGCGTGGCGCGTGACGATGGGTGTGGCGTAGCTGTGGTCGCCCTCGGTCGGGGTTACGTAGTTGCGGGAGATTTTCCAGTGCTGCACGCCGGTGGCCTTGTCGAAAGCCGCCATCCACGATTCGCCGTGATGCATGAGAGTCACGACTACGTCGCGCTCAGTGAGCACGGGCGAAGTGCCATAGTCCCAGTAGAGGGTGTCCTTGCCGAAGCGGTCGGTGAGATTCGCCTGCCAACGGACCTTGCCGTCGAAGTCCACGGCGGCGAGCTGGCCACTCTTGAAGTAGGCAAAGACGGAACGCCCATCCGTGACGGGCGAGGAGTTGCAGCCGGAGCCGTTGCGATGCTTGCCGGGCTTCTCCGGGCCGAGGGTGGTTTGCCAAAGTGACTTGCCGTTCCAGTCGAGCGCCAGCAGCGCATCCTTCCCCTCGACAGGTGCGGTGAGATAGATGCGCTGGTTCCAGACAATGGGTGTGGAGCAGCCCTTGCCGGGGAGTGGGGTTTTCCAAAGCCAGCCAGAGTCGGCGTCGAACTTCACCGGATACTCGCCGGTGAGTGTGCTGCCGTTGTCCTGCGGGCCGCGCCAGCGAGGCCAGTTATTTGCTGCGACGGCAGCGGTGGTGGTAAGCGCAAGGACAGCAGCAAGGAAACGCATGGCTTAAATGGACGGCGGGCCGGGGTGGAACATTCTGGCGGGGCTGGATTGTGCTGCGGGCGATTGCTAGCGTATGGCAAATGTCTGCCGTCCCAACCCAGCCTGCCGCTACGCCTGCCGCGCGCCGCGAGTGGTGGCCGGGGATCGTGGGTTTATTCTTCGCGTTTGCGCTGCTCAAACTGGGCAATCCCGTCATCCTTGACCACATCGCGCCGCCGCCCGCCACGCTGCAAGAAGCGCTTGATGAATCATGGCCGGCGACGTGGGGCTACGGCGTGCTGGCGTTCGTTGCCGCGCTCGCCGCCGTGCGCTGGCGGCGACCCACCGCTGTGCCGCGCTGGGCGCTAGTGCTGCCGTTGGTGTGGCTGGTCTGGCAGTTCATCGCCGCCACGACGACGGTGGACGCGGAGCTGACGCGCAGC
Source organism: Pseudomonadota bacterium (assembly GCA_009922615.1). Lineage (GTDB taxonomy): Bacteria > Verrucomicrobiota > Verrucomicrobiia > Limisphaerales > SXTU01 > SXTU01. Next base: position 20,991 of record RFVF01000007.1, on the reverse strand, counting down.
GTGTTGCCGCAGTTCGTCGCGACGATCGTGTGCTTCGCGGTGGGGCTCGCGGCGGGCAGTTCGCTGGGCGCGCGGTGGCTGTGGGTGGGCTTGCTCGTCGGCCTGCTCGCGGTGTTGGTCACGGGTTTTCGGCAGCAATACGGCGGGCTGGCGGCGAGCCGGGAGTTTTTCTACGCCAACGAAAAGACCGGCTGGAAAGAATTGCCCGAAGAACAACTGCGTCAGCTCGAGGCCAGCCGCCTAATCACGCGCACGCCCGAGGGCGGCTACACGCTCAACCCCAACCTGCGGCCCAAGCTCGAGAAGGACCGCGTCTTCAGCTCGTTTGTGACGGCGAACACCTTCGCCGGGGCGATCCTGTTGCTGCTGCCCGGCGCGCTGGCAACGACGTGGTGGTTGAGCGCGCGGCTGCAAAACGTTTCGCGCGGCGTGTTGCTCGGGCTGGTGGCTTACATGGGATTGGCTTGTCTTTACTGGTCGGGATCGAAGGCGGGCTGGCTCTGTGCGCTGCTCGTGACGGGTGCGGCGCTGTTGCATTTGTCTTGGCCTCGTCGGCTGAAGATCGCGCTGGTGCTGATCGTGGTCGTGGTCGGCGGCGTCGGTTTTGCGACGAAGTTTCGAAGCTACTTTGCCGACGGCGCGCGCAGCACGGTGTCGCGGTGGTCGTGCTGGCAAGTCGCCGGGCGCACGGCCGTGAGCCACCCGCTGCTGGGCACCGGACCGGGGACGTTTTACCGGATCTACCAACGCGAGAAGCCACCGGAGGTCGAGACCTCGCGGCTCACGCACAACGATTATCTCCAACAGGCCGCCGACTCCGGTGTGGTGGGTGGCGCGGCGTTCACCGCGTTCATCGTTGGCTCGATAGTTGTGCTGGGTCGGCGCGCGCGCGGTGACTGGCCGTTGTTCAGCGTGTGGCTGGGATTGCTGGGCTGGGCGTTGCAGAGCTTCGTCGAGTTTGGGCTCTACGTGCCGGCGCTGGCGTGGACGGCGTTTGGTGTGCTGGGCTGGCTATGGACAGCGGCTCCGGTCAAACCGGTCCGCGCGGAGAACTAGGCAAGCCGCCGTTCACGCCATCGCGCGGGCGATGCTGTTCCACCAGGCGTCGTGCAACTCGCCCACGGACGCAGTGAACTCGCCGGTCGCCGTCTTCACCGTCAACGCGTCGCCGCCCACGGTGCCGATGCGCGAAGCGGGCACCCCCATGAGCTTGGCGCGTTCGATGACCTTGGTGGCGTTGAGCGCCGCGCAGGTGATGACGACACGGTTTTGCGTTTCACCGAAGAGGAGGGCGTCGAGCCGAACATCCTTGATGCCGGACAAATCAATTTGCGCGCCGATGAGCCGGGGCGTTTCGCGCGCCGTCTGCTGCACGATGCAACTCTCCGCGAGCGTTACTGCCAGCCCGCCTTCGCTGCAATCGTGCGCGCTCTTCACCTCGCCGGTGTGGATGAGGCCAAGCAAGGTCGTGTGCAGGGTCTTAGCCTTCTCCAAATCCACGCGCGGCGGCAGACCGGTTTTCTTGCCGTGCAGCGTTTGCAGATACGCGCTGCCGCCGAGGCCGAGCAATGGGTCTGCCGTATCCACGGGCGTGCCGAGCAGGATGATGGCGTCGCCCGCGTCCTTGAACCACGCGGTCGTGATGTGCTCCGGCTTCTCGATGAGGCCGACGACCGCGACGGTGGGCGTGGGGTCAATCGCGCCGAGCGCACCACGCTGGTTGTAGAGCGAGACGTTGCCGCCGGTGACGGGGGCGTTGAAGGCGCGGCAGCCCTCGGCGATGCCACGCACGGATTCTTTCAACTGCCAGAAAATCTCCGGGTAATGCGGGTTGCCGAAGTTGAGATTGTCGGTCGCGCCCAGCGGCGAAGCACCGGCGCACGCGAGATTGCGGCAGGCTTCGGCGATGGCGGCTTTTCCACCTTCGTAGGGGTCGAGATAGACGTAGGCACCGTTGCAGTCGCAGGAGAAGGCGACGAACTTGTCCGGCACCCGCGCACTCGCGGGAGCAGGCTGGCCTGCCTGTGCGGCCGCGTATTCCGCCTTCGTGATGGGCAAGGAATCTACGTTGATGCGGATGACCGCGGCGTCGCTGCCAGGGCAGACCACGGAACCGTCGCGCACCATGTGGTCGTATTGGCGATAGACCCAGTTCTTCGAGGCGATGGAGTGGTTGGCGAGGAGCTTCTTCAAGTCGCCCGCCGCGTCTGTCGTGTCCGCGATGCCGTCGAGCCGGAATGCGCGCACGGCCTCCATGTAAGCCGCTTCCTTCGACTCGCGCTGATAGACGGGCGCTTCGTCGGCGAGCTTCTTGGCCGGCACGTCCACGACGACTTTGCCGCCATGGCGCACGACCATGCGGCCCGTGTCAGTCACCACGCCGATTTCCGCCCACGGCAAATCCCACTTGTCGAAAATCTTCTTCACCTCTTCCTCGCGGCCCTTGTGGACCACGATGAGCATGCGCTCCTGCGACTCGGAGAGCATGATTTCGTAGCTGCTCATGTTCGGCGCGCGTTGCGGCACCTTATTGAGCTCGATTTCAATACCCGTGCCGGCGCGGGCCGCCGTCTCGCACGTCGAGCAGGTCAGGCCCGCCGCGCCCATGTCCTGCATGCCGGCGACGCAGCCGGTGGCGAGAAGTTCGAGGCACGCCTCGCAGACGAGCTTCTCCATGAACGGGTCGCCCACCTGCACGGCGCCGCGCTGTTGCTCGGCGGATTCCTCGGTCAAGTCCTGCGAGGCAAACGCCGCGCCCGCGAGGCCGTCGCGACCCGTCGCGGGGCCGACGTAGAAGACCGGGTTGCCAATGCCGTGCGCCGCGCCGCGCGTGATTTGGTCGTGCCGCAGCACGCCGAGGCAGAAGGCGTTCACGAGCGGGTTGCCCTCGTAGCTTTTGTCGAAATACACCTCGCCCGCGATGGTCGGGATGCCGAAGCAGTTGCCGTAGTGCGCGATGCCGCTGACCACGCCGGTGAAAAGCCGGCGCACCTCGGGATTGGACAGCTCGCCGAAGCGCAATGAGTTCAACGCCGCGACGGGCCGCGCGCCCATCGTGAAGATGTCGCGGATGATGCCGCCCACGCCCGTGGCCGCGCCCTGGAACGGCTCGACCGCGCTGGGGTGGTTGTGCGATTCGATTTTGAACGCGATGGCCACGCCGTCGCCCACGTCAATGATTCCGGCGTTTTCCTCGCCCGCGCCGACGAGGATGTTCGCGGCCTTGGTGGGAAAGCCCTTCAGCACGGGCCGTGTGTTCTTGTAGGAACAGTGCTCGCTCCACATCACGGAGAAGATGCCCAGTTCGGTGTAAGTGGGCGGACGGCCGAGGATTTCGAGCACCTTCTGGTATTCGTCCGGCGTGAGGTTGTGCTTGGCGACAAGCTCGGGGGTGATGGCGGGTTCGGTCATCGGGCGTCAGGTAAACAGATTCAAAAAGCGCGGCGAGAATGGGCAGTCGGGTCGGGTGCGGCAAGCAAATCGCAAGCAATTTTCCCGGCCGGGCCGATGCGCAAACCCGCGCGGTGAGACTTCAAAACTGCGGCTCTGTGGCCGGAGCGGGTGCCACAATCGGTTGGGCCGGCAGGCTCACGCGGACGGTAGTGCCTTTGCCCGGCTCGCTGGAAAGGATAAGTTTGCCGCCGTGCAGTTCCGCGATCCGCCGCGCGATGGGCAGGCCCAGGCCGGTGACTTGGGGTGCGCCATCCGCTCGCGCGACTACGACGCCGAGCCGGGCGACTTTGTCCGGCGCCATACCCCGGCCTTCGTCGTGGATGGTCAGCAAAAAGTCGTGGCCATCATCGTAGCACTGGACGGTGACGGGCGTGCCTGCCGGGGAATACTCGAAAGCATTACGCACCAGTTCCTCGGCCAGTTTTGCGAGGTGCGTCTCCGCGATGGTGGCCGCACCGGGAGCCAGCTTGAGGTGCAAGTCACCCTCTCGTCCGGTGGCCACGGCGCACTGACGGGCGGGCACAGCCACAACCGCATCCGCATTTGGGGAAAGTGCCTGGCGCAGTCGGTTTAGATGAGAGGGATTGGTGCCGAATAGTTCGAGCTGCGCGTGGGCCAGGAGGTTGCGGCCGAGTCGCTGGACTTGCCGGGCATCATCGCGGAGTGACTGGGCGAGTTCCGCCAGTTCCGCCGGGGTGCGTGGCTGGCTGGAGTTGGCGAGCATGGCCGTCGAGGCCAGCATGCGATCCAGTGGCTGTGATAGTTCAGGCGGCAATTTCAAAGTGATGCCCGAACCGAGGCAGGCCAGCTTTTGCTCCACCTCCGCCCGTGCGGCGCGGCGGCGGTGCACGCGCAGTTCCAACGCGGCCATCAGTTCGTCCATCTTGAACGGCTTGGCGATATAGTCATCTGCCCCCAGCGTCATGCCCTTGCGCATGCCCTTGAGGTCGGCCTCGCCCGTGACGAGCACCAGCGGGATGTCCGTGGTGGTGGGATGTTGTCGCAGGACCGAAGTGAGCGCGTAACCATCCACTTGGGACATGACAACATCACTGACGATCACGTCAGGCAAATGCGCGCGCGCCAGCTTCACGCCGTCCAGTCCGTTGGTCGCTTCCACGACCTCGTGTCCACGCGTGCGCAACAGGTTGGCAACCGATTGCCGGAACACGTCGGCGTCGTCCACGAGCAAAATCTTCATGCGAGCATTTCAAGGGCATCTCCACCCGGCGGCGATGCCCGCTCGTTATCGGCGGGGCTGGGCGAAAGCTCAAGCGCGAGTTGTTCGGTCGCTGACAGGTGAGCTCACCCCGCGAGGGCCTCGCCAGGCGCACCGGGGTTTGCTAGCCTCGCGGCGCATGAGTTCCACGGGCGAATCCGAGCTGGTTGCGCGCTGCCGGCGCGGCGACCCGCGTGCGTGGGATGAACTCTTCGACGCGCATTACGCGGCGGTGGGGCGCTACGTGTTCCAGCTCTCGCCGCAGTTCACGCGCGAGGATGCGGATGAAATCGCGCAGGAGACTTTTCTCTCGGTCATCAAGCACATCGGCAATTTCCACGGTGACTGCCAGTTGCAGACGTGGCTCTTCCGCATCGCGGGCAACAAGGCGCGCGATTACCTCGAAAAGCTGCGCGCGGCCAAGCGCGGCGGCGGACAGTCGGCGCTCTCGTTGCACGCGGAAAACCCGGAGACGGGCCTCACGCTGGATGCGCCGAGCCAGCAGCCGGGCCCTGACGGGGTGTTGTTGAACACCGAGCGGGCGCTGCTGATCGGCCATGCATTGGAGCAGCTCGGCGGACCGTGCCAGGAAATCATCGAGCTGCGTTACTTCGCCGACCTGAGCTACGAGGAAATCAGCCGCACCCTGCGCTTGAATGAAAAGACCGTCAGTTCGCGCCTGAGCAAGTGCCTCGACAAGCTCGAGGAAATCGCTCGCCCGATCTTTGCCGGGGGGAAACCGCCGGTTTCCCCGTCCAACCCGGAAGCAAGATGAAGCAGACGATTAAAATCATGAGTAAGAGTAGGAGCAGGAAGAGCATGCTGCGCCCGGCAGCCATGTTTAATACTGCTCGTGATCTTAATCCCGCACGCACCACCTGATCCGCTCATGGCGAACGAACCCCAACGAGAAATCGAGAAGGACCTGCTGGCCTACAAGCAGCGCCGACGCGAGCAGCTCGGCGCGCCGCTGGAGCTGCATCCCGCCACGCGCAAAATGCTGCAGAGCGAGGCGGCGCGGGTGGCGAGCCGGCCGTTGCTTACGTCAGAGGAGGCGGCGAAGAATTTCGTGCGCTCATTTGCGATGTCCCATCAGCGACCGAGTTTCTTTGCGCGTTACCGGCACCGCGTGATCTGGGGCGGCGCGATGTTTGCGTCGCTGGTGATCGTGCTCGCGGTGTTGCGCAACGATCCGCAGCAGGCGGCGCGGCAACGGACGTTTCCGGATGTGCTGCCCACGCCGCCCGCCCCAGTCCCCGCCGCGACTCCCGCGCCGACCGCCAAACCGCAAAGCGCAGTCGTGGCCAGTCAGCCAGCACCGGAAGTCGAGCCCCTGGCCCGCGCCCGCAATATGCCGCGCAAGGATACAGTGTCGGAATTGGCGAAGGCCCCCGTTGCCCCGGTGGCGGCACCTGCGCCCACCGCTTCGCGAGGAATGCCGATGGCGAACAAACCGCTACTAGCGGTGCAACGTGAAGCCGAACCTCGCAACGCCGCCGCCCCGGCGGAGTTCGCCGCGAGCGCGTTCCGGAGCGTCGGCTCCGTTGCCGGTGCGGCCGCTCCCACGTCAGGTTCACCGGCTGCCAAGACGGATTCTCCGGTGCGGCTGGGGTTGGCTGCGGACGCTGAAGTGAAGCGAGCCGATCAGAACTTGACCGCCGATCGGATGCAGCTCGCCAAGGCGCTCAATGCCGAACCTGCCCTCGGTGGGGCGTTCGTGCCTGACCCGGCGAAGACCAGCGCGGTGTTGCTGCAACGCAGGGAAAACGCCGAAGCGAAAAGTGCGCCGCCCGCTGCCGCGCCGCTGCCGGTGACTGCGCCTGCGCCCCCAGCTCAAGCGCTCATGCAAACCAAGTCATCGGCAGCAGTAACGCAGATGAGCCAGCGGTTTCAGCAGTTGGACTCGCAATCCGGTTACCGGCAGAACTTCAACTCGCCACCGCTGCCTCAGGTGATGCAGGACTTCGCCTTCGAGCGCACCGGTGACCGGGTGCGGATCGTGGACGCCGACGGCTCGACCTACGAGGGCACGGTCCTGCCTACAGCAGCGGAAGAACTTCGCGCGAAGTCGACACGCCAACTCGCCGACGAGAAGGAACGCAAAGACGTCGCGGCCAAAAACGGGCAGGAGAATGGCGCGCTATTGGCCTACCGCTTTCGCGCCCTGGGCGTGAACCGCAAGCTCAACCAGTCCGTCGAGTTTCGCGGTGAGTGGCAGCCTGCCGCCCCGGCCCCGGCTCCAACCACTTTGCCCGCGTTGCAGCCGACGAGTTTTGGCGTCTCGGCAGCGGAGAAGCCGGCGGGAGATAAAGCGGAAAAGGCCGCGGCCAACGCGCTCACCAGCAACGGCGCGCCGACGCAGGCCTTCCTCCAGCAGGGGCCGAAGGAACAGGCGCAGAAGGAAACACACCAAGGCCGCATCTCCGGCCGCGCCGTGGTGGGCGGGAAGGATGAGTTCCAAATCAACGCGGTGCCCAAGTAGCCCGTGCGCTATGCGCCCGCCGGGAGCTGCGGAATAGGATTTCCGCGTTGACGCTGCCTCCCTCGCGCCGTCATCTTGAGTCCGCTTGGCGCGCACGAAAACCATCCTGTTTGTTTGCACCGGAAACATCTGCCGCAGTCCGATGGCAGAGGGTTTGTTCCGCCACGCGGTGAAGGGAAAAGGCGACTTTCGCGTGCTTTCCGCCGGCGTCGGCGCGATCAACGGGCAGTCCCCCAGCCCGCATGCCGTCACCGCGCTCAAGCAGCTGGGCATCGACATCACCGGGCAGCGCAGCCGGATGCTCACGGGCGCGATGGTGCAGGAGGCGGATTTCATTTTTGGGATGACCCGCGGGCACGTGGAGGCCGTCACGCTGCTCTACCCGCAGGCGGAGGAAAAGACGTTCGTCTTGCGCGAGTTCGATGACACGCTGGACTTCTGGGAGAAGGACATCGCTGATCCCATCGGTGGCGACCTTGACGTGTATCTGAATTGCCGTGATCAGATCGAGCAGGGCATCGAGTCGTTGATGCGCGCGATCGAGCAGAGCGAAGACGGCCCGGGCAGTGGCCGCGCGATCACGTTTGCGCTTGGCGCGGATCACGGCGGCTGGCAGCTCAAGGAGGCATTGAAGAAACACCTTGAGAGCCATCACGTCCAAGTCATGGACTTCGGCACGAACTCCGCGGCATCTACGGATTACCCGGATTACGCGAAGCTTGTGGCCGAGCAGGTCGCGGCGGGCAACGCGGACTTCGGCCTGCTCTGTTGCACGTCCGGCGTGGGCATGAGCATCACGGCCAACAAGGTGCCCGGCATCCGCGCCGCACTTGTGTTCAACGAGGAAATGGCCAGCCTGACGCGCCAGCACAACGACGCGAACGTCCTGTGCCTCGGCCAGAAACAGACCTCGCCCGACGAGGGCCGGAAAATCTTAGACGCCTTTCTAGCCGCTGAGTTTGAAGGCGGCCGCCACGAACGGAGAGTTAAAAAAATGGAACCGAACAACGGATTGCGCCTGTCAGCCGTGGATCCCGCCATCGCTGAAACCATCGCCAAGGAACGCCAGCGCCAGCAGGAGAACATCGAGCTGATCGCCAGCGAAAATTTCACCAGCCCGGCCGTCATGGAAGCGCAAGGCTCCGTGCTCACCAACAAATACGCCGAGGGCTACCCGGCCAAGCGCTGGTATGGCGGCTGTGAAAACGTGGACGTCGTCGAGTCGCTCGCCATCGAGCGCGCCAAGCAGCTCTTCGGCGCCGAGCACGCGAACGTGCAGCCGCACTCCGGCTCCGGCGCGAACATGGCGGTTTATTTCGCCTTCCTTAAGCCCGGCGACAAAATGCTGACGATGGATCTCAGCCACGGCGGCCATCTCACGCACGGCAACAAGGCGAATTTCTCCGGCAAGTTCTTCGAGATCGTGCACTACGGCGTGCGCAAGGAAGACGAGCGCATCGATTACGATCAGCTCGCCGCCATGGCGCGCGAGCACAAGCCCAAGATGATCACCGTTGGCGCGAGTGCTTACCCGCGCATCATCGATTTCCAACGCATGGGCCAGATCGCCAAGGAAGTCGGCGCGCTGCTCCTGGCTGATATAGCGCACATCGCCGGTCTCGTCGCCACCGGCGTGCATCCCAGTCCGGTGCCGTATGCGGACTTCGTCACGACCACGACGCACAAGACGTTGCGCGGGCCGCGCGGTGGTTTGATTTTGTGTCCCGCGAAGTATGCGAAGGAAATTGATTCGCAAGTTTTCCCCGGCATCCAGGGCGGCCCGCTCATGCACGTGATCGCGGGCAAGGCCGTCTGCTTCCACGAGGCGTTGCAGCCCGAGTTCAAGGCGTATCAGCAGCAGATCGTCGCCAATGCGAAGGCGCTCGCCGCCGGCATGATGCGCAACGGCTTCCGCCTCGTCTCCGGCGGCACTGACAATCACCTCATGCTCGTGGATGTCGGTGCGCGCGGCATCACCGGCAAGGAAAGCCAGATCGCGCTCGACGAGGCCGGCATCACGACCAACAAGAACACGATCCCCTTCGAGACGCGCTCGCCGTTCCAGGCCAGCGGCGTTCGGCTCGGCACGCCCGCCTGCACCACGCGCGGCATGAAGGAGGCCGAGATGGCGTCTATCGCCGACATGATCTCCGAGGTGCTGCTCGACATCAAAAACGTCGCGACGGCACACAAGGTCCGCGCTCGCGTGCGCGAGCTGACGGCGAAATTCCCGCTGCCGTATTGAGCGGAGCCGCCGTTTCTGAACCGGCTGAGGCGGACGGCTGGCAAATGCGGTTCACCATTGCTCTGCGGGGAGACAGTGCGGTCGGGCGCAAAAAACTTTGCGTCCGACGGGCGGCTGCTATCGTCCGTTCATTCGCATGAAATTATCAACCCACCTCGTTGCGCTATTCGCTCTCACCCTCATTGCCCTTGCCGATGGCCCGGGTGACAACAAGGCGGAGTCCGTCCGCCCCGTGCCGCCGCCGGGCGTGAAGATTCCCGATGCCGCGCGCGAGGAACTCACCGCCGGGGCCGCCGCGCTGGCGAAGGAGATCGAGGCACTCCGCAATTCACTCAAGGGCAAACCCGCGCTCGACCTGCTGCCCGACGTGCAGATCTACCACAAGGCCGTGGACTGGGCGCTGCGCTTCGACGAGTTCTACAACACCAATCAGGTCAACAGCGCCCGCAACTTGCTCAAGCAGGGCACCGAGCGTGCGGCGGCGCTGCGCGAGGGCAAGTCGCCGTGGCTCACGCAGACCGGCCTGGTCGCGCGCGGCTACCTCTCGAAGATTGATGGCTCGGTGCAGCCTTACGGGCTGGTGATTCCGGCGTCCTACGTGCCGGGGCCGTCGCAGCCGTATCGGCTGGATTTCTGGATTCACGGGCGCGGCGAGACGTTGAGCGAACTGAGCTTCGTGGACGGCGTGCAGAAATCCCCCGGCCAGTTCACGCCGCCGGGTGCGATCGTGCTGCATCTCTACGGCCGTTACTGCTGCGCGAACAAGCTCGCGGGCGAAGTGGATTTGTTCGAAGCCTTGGAGCACGCGAAGAAGAACTATTTCATCGATGACAACCGCATTGTCGTGCGCGGTTTCTCGATGGGCGGCGCGGGCTGCTGGCAGTTCGCGGTGCATTATCCCGGCGTGTTTTGTGCGGCAGCGCCGGGCGCGGGCTTTTCGGAGACGGCGGACTTCCTGAAGGTCTTCCAGAAGGAAGTCGTGCAGCCGACGTGGTTCGAGAAAAAACTCTGGCACGTCTATGACTGCACCGACTACGCGCTGAACCTCTACAACCTCCCGACGGTCGCCTACAGCGGCGAGATTGATTCGCAGAAGCAGGCCGCCGACATCATGGAAAAGGCGCTCGCAGCCGAGGGCATGAAGCTCACGCACATCATCGGGCCCAAGACCGGCCACAGCTACGAGAAGAACGCGAAGGAGGAAATCAACCGCCGCATTGACGCGATCGCCGCGAAGGGCCGCGACCTGCTGCCCGAGCATGTGAAGTTCACGACGTGGACTTTGCGCTACAACCGCTCCCACTGGGTCACGGTGGACGCAATGGAGCAGCACTGGGAACGCGCCCGGGTGGACGCGGACATCGACGACGAAAACGAAACCATCAAGGTCACGACCAAGAACGTCGCCGCGCTCACGCTTGCGATGCCGTCGGGCCGCTATCCGTTTGCCGTCACGAAGAAGGCCAAGGTCGTGATCGATGGCACGAAGTTCGACGCGCCGCTGGCGGAGACGGACCGTTCGTGGACGGCGCACTTCAGCAAGGTGAACAAGAACTGGACGTTGGTGAATGCGGTCAACGACACCGCGCTCGCCAAACGCCACGGACTGCAAGGCCCGATTGACGACGCGTTCCTCGACAGCTTCCTCATGGTCAAGCCCACCGGCACGCCGCTCAACGAGAAGGTCGGCAAGTGGGCGGCGGGTGAGTTCGCGCACGCCGTCACGCACTGGCGCAACCAGTATCGCGGTGACGCCCGAGTGAAGGACGATTCCGCCATCACTGACGAAGACATCGCCGCCCACAACCTCGTCCTTTGGGGCGATCCGCAGAGCAACAAGCTGCTTGCGCGCATTGCGGACAAGCTGCCGGTGAAGTGGACCGCGAGCGGCGTGCTGGTCGGCACGCAGTTCTTCGATGCCGCGCACCACGCGCCCGTGCTCGTCTATCCGAACCCGCTCAACCCGAAGAAATATGTCGTGCTCAACAGCGGCTTCACCTTCCGCGAATACGACTACCTCAACAACGCGCGTCAGGTGCCCAAGCTCCCCGACTGGGCCGTAGTGGATGTGAACTCACCCGTCACGCCGCGCGCACCGGGCAAGATCGCCGCCGCCGGCTTCTTTGGCGAACGCTGGGAGGTGCTGCCCGGCGGAGCCAAATAACTCCCTGCGTTGCCATGAGCCAGACCACCGATTACCTCCACGGCCTGCCCACGCTGCTCGACGCCGACATCAGCACGTTGGTGAACTATCTGGTGCATGACGCCGTGCAATCCGGCGCCAGTGACATTCACATCGAGCCGTGGCAGGAATCGCTTGCCGTGCGCATCCGCGTAAGCGGCCAGCTCGTTGAGATGGTCCATCTGCCCAGCGAGATGAAGGACAAGGTGTCCGGCCGTTTCAAGGTCATGGCCAACATGGCGTCCCACCTCGTCGGCGTGGCGCAGGACGGCAAGGTCAACATGGGGCCGGAGTTCAACAACGTGCAGTTGCGCGTCTCCATCTTCCCCACGGTGCTCGGCGAGAAAATCGTCTGCCGCATTTTCGACCCGTCCACCCGGACCTTCGACATCGACCGGCTGGGACTGGAGCCCAAGACCAAGGAGCAATTCATCCACTTGGTGGACAAGCCCAACGGCCTCATCCTGCTCACCGGCCCCACCGGCTCCGGCAAGACCACAGCCATCTACTGCGCGCTGCACCATTTGCTCACGAAGCACGGCACGACCGTCAGCGTGGCGTCCGTCGAAGACCCGGTCGAAGTGCCCATCCCGACGGTAAGCCAAGCGCAGTTGAACCCCGCGCAGGACTTCACCTTCGCCGCCGCGCTGCGTTCGCTCATGCGGCAGGACCCGCAGATCATCATGGTCGGCGAGATTCGCGACCCCGAGACGGCGGGCATCGCCGTGCAGGCTGGCCTCACCGGCCACCTCGTCATCAGCACCGTCCACAGCGGCACGACGGCCGGCGTGTTCGCGCGGCTCATCAACATGGGCATCGAGCCGTTCCTGCTCGCGTCGAGCATCCTCGGTGTGATGGGCGTGCGCCTCGTGCGGAAGAACTGTCCGTTTTGCGCCATCCCTTACGAGCCCGAGCCGGCGCTGCTCCGCACGCTCACGCAGGAGGAAATCGACAACGCCTCCTTCCGCAAGGGCGCGGGCTGTCCCGAGTGCAAGGAAACGGGCTATCACGGCCGCTTCTCCATCTCCGAACTCCTTCAGGTGGACGAGCACATCCGCGACGCCGTCATGGAGAAAAAACCCACGCGGATCATCCAACAGATCGCGACCGACCACGGCATGCGCACACTTTGGCAGAACGGCCTCAACCGCGCCCTGACCGGCGAGACCACGCTGGAGGAAGTGACGCGCAAGGTGGCGTCGGATCAGATTTGAACGGCAATGTCGGCTTTGTCCGGCTGAGGTCAGCGCTTGCGCGGCGGCCTTGCCGGCACTTCGATGCGCGCAATCAGCGCGCACATCCAAAAGATCCGGCGCCGTGCTTTCTGTGCGGGCGATGATCAGCAGATTCCCGTTGGGGGGTGAGGAAGGCAGAATCAGAGTGTGGCACCGGATAAGATTTCTCGCTCACCGTCACCATCGTGAAGGGCTTCAATGGCGTCGCCTGGAGGAGGGAACGGAGATCTTCAGCTTGCATCAGCGTGGTAACACACTTGCCACTCTCCGGCAAGTTGGGGCATTGAAGCGTCGTGCTCCTGCACCTGATTTTCGCCGCGCTCGCGCTTCTGAGCCTCGCCCTCACGCTCTGGCAATGGCTGGCCGCGCGGCGCTTCCCGCTGCACCAGCGCGCGGCGGACACCTCGTTCGCCCCCGGCGTCACGCTGCTCAAGCCGCTCAAGGGCCTTGATCCCGAGACGCGTGGCTGCCTGGAAAGCTGGTTCAAGCAAGACTACTGTGGCCCGGTGCAAATCCTCTTCGGCGTCGCTGATGCGCAAGACCCTGTTTGCGAACTCGTCCGCAAACTCATCGCCGAGCACCCGCAGGCCAACGCCCAGCTCGTCCATTGCGCCGAGCCATTCGGCCCCAACGGCAAAGTCTCCACCCTCGTCCACCTCGAACGCCTCGCGCAGCACGACTACTTCATCGTCAGCGACGCCGACACCTGCGTGCCGCCGGACTTTCTCGCGCAAGTCGTCCAGCCGCTGCGCGACCCGCAGGCCGGCCTCGTCTGCTGCTTCTACGCGCTGGCCAACCCCACCACGCTCGCGATGCAGTGGGAGGCCGTGGGTGTGAACGCGGACTTCTGGAGCCAGGTGCTGCAATCCCGCACGCTCAAGCCCATTGATTTCGCGCTCGGCGCGGTGATGGCCACGCGCCGGCAGCAGCTCAATGAAGTCGGCGGTTTTCGCGCGCTCGTGGATTATCTCGCGGACGATTACCAGCTCGGCCAACAAATCACGCGGCGCGGCTACCGCATCGAGCTGTGCCCCGTGGTGGTCGAGTGTCGCGAGCGGGCGCAAGGCTGGCGCGAAGTCTGGGCGCACCAACTCCGCTGGGCGCGCACCATCCGCGTCTGCCAGCCCGTGCCGTATTTCTTAAGCATTCTGGGGAATGTCACGTTGTGGAACTTGCTCTTCCTAGTCATCAGCATCGCAAATTTTTCGGACAGCGCGTTGGAACGCGTCTTGTGTGGTAATTTAACGTTGGCTCTTTTAGTTCAAGCCTACGGCGTTCCGGTTTCACTTGGCGCGCTGCTCGGTCGGATGGGTTGCGCCAATGACTGCATGGTTTGGCTGCGCTTTGAAAAGCTGGTGGGATTGGGGGGACTCGAAGGAGCAATCGCTGACTCACGAGTAGGTTTGCAAGCGTTGCTCGCTCCACTCAAAGACCTCCTCCAAGTCCCCATCTGGGCGCTGGCCTTCCTCGGCAACACCGTCGTCTGGCGCGGTGAGCGGCTGCGCGTCCTACGCGGCGGCAAGCTCGTGCCCGTCACGCGTCCGTAGGTCAGGCTTCCAGCCTGACATCCATCTGGACCGAACCGTTCCTGAGCACGGCAGTGAAACCTTCTCGCACCGAGGAACAACTTCGCCTCAAGGCGCCACTGGAGGTGCTTCATGACGTGGCCTGCTATGATGAGCGAACCAGATCGAAGAGGTTGGAAGTCAGGCTGGAAGCCTGACCTACTGGGCGCTGGCGCTCCTCTGCGGTCTTTGCGTCTCTGCGTTAAAGGGGAAGCCCACCTCGCACCCCACTGTGAACCCGCAAAGCGTATCAGCCGTTCAGCGGATGAACTTCATTCTCCGCGCCGCAAACGCCGTCATGCGCAGCAGCAGCCAGCCGTGTTTCCAGCGCTCGATGTTGGTGTCGCCGTAGGTGCGGGCCTTGTAGCGGATGGGCAGGTCGAGGATGCGTAGGTTCAGCTTCGCCGCGCCGAAGAGCAGGTCGAAATCGCCGAAGGGATCGAACTCACCGAAGTAGCCACGGTTTGCGGCGATGAGTTCGTAGTCGGTGCGGAAGAGAACCTTCGTGCCGCAGAGGGTGTCCTTGATGCGCTGGCCCAGCAGGTAGGAGAACGCGAGGCTGAAGAAGTGGTTGCCGATCATGTTCAGGAAACGCATGGCTTCCTGCTCCATCGGATAGACGAGCCGCACGCCGTTGACGAAGTCCGCCGCGCCGCTGCGGGCAACCTCGTAGAACTTGGGCAACTCTTCCGGCGGCATGGTGAGGTCGGCGTCGAGGATGAAGAGGATGTCGCCCGTGGCGGCGGCGAAGGCTTCGCGGCACGCGCCGCCCTTGCCCTTGCTCTGTTGCTTGAGGATTTTGATGTTGCGCTGCGGATACTTGGCGGCGACGCGCTGGATTTCGTCCCAGGTGTTGTCCTTGGAGTGGCCCTCGATGAAGATGATTTCAGTGCCCTTGCCCAGCTCCGGCGTGCGCAGGACGGCGGCCTCGATATTGCCCGCTTCGTTGCGCGCGGGAATGACAACGGAGCAGGTGTAATGGCGGTCCGGTGGCACGGCGGGGCGTGGACGTGCGACCATGAAGACGGAGAGCGAGAGGCTGGACGCGAGCGGGCCAAGCCAGCGGTTGCAAACCAACTCGACGAGCGGAACGTTCACTGGGCAGGTTATGCGCGTGTCTTGCTTGACCATCTCCCAGCCAGCGAGGTGCAGGAGGTTTCGCATGTCACCGGCGGAAAGCCAGTTTTGCTGAAGCGTCGGGGCTTTCCAGCCGCACGACTCCGCCGCGCCGAGGATGGGTTTCCAGAGGTTGTTGAAGAAGTTTAGCACCAGCCGGGTCTTCGGATGCGCCATCGCGCGCACCCGTTCCAGCAAGGCCTGCACGTCCGGCACGTCGTTCACGAGGTCCGAGAGGATGATGTAATCGAACGGCTCGGCGCTGGTGAAGTCGAGCGCCTCGGCCACGCGGAATTCGAGTTGCGGATGCCGGGCCTTGGCCAGCTCGACCATCGCCGGGCTGAAGTCCACGCCAACGCCGCGCGCGGGCTTTACGGCGGCGAGCGTGTCGCCGAGGCCACAGCCAATTTCCAGCACGCGCTGGCCGGGCGGGATGAGAAACGCGAAGTGGCGGTTGAGCAGCGTGTGGTAATGGCGCTCGGCCTCGCGGACGCGGTGCGGTGCACGTTGCTCGTAGAAGTCGCGTCGGCTGGTCATCGAGGGCCTTAGCTACCGGAAGTGGCGCGCACTGGCGAGCGGCAAATCTCCGACCGGCTCCGTTGGGTGACGATGCGACTTGCCGCGTCACTGACCTTCCCGAATCATCGCCGGAGATGTGTGCCGACCCTGCTCGCCTGCTCGCCGTCGTGAGCGGCACTCCCGATCCGCATCCGGGGATGATCGCGCCCTTCGCGTTGCTGCTGGCGGCCATCGCGTTGGGTCCGTTCCTTAACCGGCACTGGTGGGAGCAACATTTTCACCATGTCGCCGTCGGCCTCGGCCTCGTCACGACGCTTTACTACGTGCTCGCGCTGGATGCGTCAGCGCGGATGCTCCACGTGGGGCACGAATACCTCAGCTTCATCGGGCTCATCGGCGCGCTCTACGTGGTGGCAGGCGGCATCCACATTCGGGTGAAGGGCGAGGCCACGCCGGAAATCAACTGCGTGTTCCTGCTCATCGGGGCGGTGCTGGCGAACTTCATCGGCACCACGGGCGCGTCCATGCTGCTCATCCGACCTTGGATCCGGATGAACAAGTATCGCATCACCGCGTTCCACATCGTGTTCTTCATCTTCATCGTCAGCAACGTTGGCGGCTGCCTCACGCCCATCGGTGATCCACCGCTCTTCCTCGGCTTCCTGCGCGGGGTGCCGTTCTGGTGGACGCTGGAGCAATGCTGGCCGGCGTGGTGTGTTGTGGTGTTCGGGCTCATCGCGATCTTCTACGCCTTCGACAGCCGCAACTTCCAGCGCGCGCCCAAGCCCATTCGCGACAAGGAGACGGCGCATGAATCGTGGAAAGTGGACGGACTGCACAACCTTGCCTTCCTCGGCCTCATCCTGGCCGCCGTCTTCCTGCGCCACCCGCCCGGCCTCAGCGAGGCGCTCATGGTCGCGGCGGCGGTTGGCTCTTACTTCACCACGCCCAGGTCGGTGCACGAGGCGAACGACTTTACCTTTGCGCCCGTGAAGGAGGTCGCGTGGCTCTTCGTGGGCATCTTTGCGACGATGGTGCCGGCGCTGGACTACCTTGAACTTCACGCGGGTGCGCTCGGCCTGAACAGCGCGATGAAGTTCTACTGGTTCACCGGAGCGCTCTCTGGCGTGCTGGACAACGCGCCGACCTACCTGACGTTCCTCGCCGCTGCGATGGGGCGGCAGAACCTGAGCCTAAGCCAGCCAGCGGACCTCACAACGTTCGTCGCGCAACATCCGCACGAACTCCTCGCCATCTCGCTGGGCGCGGTATTCTTCGGAGCCGTGACCTACATTGGCAACGGGCCGAACTTCATGGTCAAGTCCATCGCGGACGCCGCGAAGGTGAAGACGCCGAGCTTTGGCGAATACTGCATTCGTTACGCGCTGCCCATCCTCGTGCCGCTCTTCGCGCTGGTCGGGTGGCTGTTCTTCTCGCCGTGGCGGGTGTTTTGAGGTTGTTTCAACGCAACGGCGCAAAGACGCAAGTTCTCAGAGAGGACAAAACAGGCTGAGTTCTTTGCGACTCCCCGTCCTTGCGTTAAACCGGGTTCAACTCAACGGCTGCTTCTTCTGCTGGCGCAACTGCGCGCTCTCCTGCAGCGCTGCAACATGCTCGGCCTCGGTGAGATTCGGGTTGTTGATGTCCCGGTTCAGCTCGGTCATGCGGCGGTCGATGAAGTCGTTGCGCAGGCGGGTGAGCACGTCGCGCAGCATGGCGACGCGGGCGCGCTCGCGCTCATTTTGGATGCGGGTCGCGCGCAATGCATCGGCGCCCTCGCGTGGTGGTGGTGCCGCGAGCATCCGGTCGCTCTCGGTCATCGCCTGCGTGCACAGCGCACGTGCCGCATCGTCGGGCAAAGCGTCGAGCAACTGCGCAGGCCCGCTCCAATCATCGTTTGCAAACGCGGCGAGGCGCAGCGCGACGATTTGCCGCACGCCAAAGTGCGTGAGCCAGTCGAGTCGGAGCGTGTTGGCGAGCCACTCCATCTGGTCGTCGCTGTGGAAAAGCGCTTGGAGCAGCCAGTATTCCTGCTTCGAGGGCGGCGCTTCCATCTCCGGTTCGCTCGCAACCTCTGGCGCGTCACTGGAATAACCTTCCGGCGGCGGCGCGACGGGTTGTGTGTCGTAGTAATCATCCGGCGGACTGTCGGGGTCGGCTGATGGCGGCGATTGGCCGGTGCTTTTGTTCTGTGGACTGGGTGCTGCGGACGGCGGCTGCAGGCCGCTGGCACGGGCGGCGGGCGGCGCTTCCGTGCGGAGAACAAACTTGGGTTTGGCCGCGGCGATCTTCTTGAACTCCGCACGTGTGGCCTCGGGCGCGACGCCCAGACGCGCGGCGGTTTTCTGCGCATATTTGTCCGTGGTCACGGCGTCACCGGTTTTCTGCGTCGCCTCGGCCATGGCTTTGAGAACGGCAGTGCGGCCTTTGTCGGTGGCAATGTCATTCATCGCGCAGAGCCGATTCAGATAGTAGTCGAAGAAGCCTTCTGCCTTCGCGATGAGTTGTTCAAACGCCGCGCCACCATGCGCTTTGATAAAGCTGTCGGGATCGTCCGGCGCAGGCACGGTGGCGACACGGATGGCGAGGCCGCTGGCGAGCAGGATGTCCAGCGAGCGGACGGCGGCGTTCTGGCCGGCGTTGTCGGAGTCGAAGCAGAGGACGACCTCGTCGGCGTAGCGCTTGAGGATGCGGGTGTGATCGGCAGTGAGCGCGGTGCCCTGTGGTGCGACGACGTTCTTCACGCCGGCCATGAAACACGCGATGAGGTCGAGCTGGCCTTCGCAGATGATGGCGCAGTCTTTGTCGGCGATGGCGCGCTTGGATTTATCGAGGCCGAAGATGACGCGGCCCTTGGTGAAGATGGGTGTCTCCGGCGAGTTGACATACTTCGCGGTCTTCTCGTCGCCCGCGAGCACACGACCACTGAAGCCGATGACCCGGCCCTGCTCGTCGCAAATCGGAAACATGAGGCGGCCCCGAAAGCGGTCGTAGTAACGATCCGACTCCGGCTTGTGAATGACGAGGCCGCCGCGCTCGACGAGTTTGAGGTCGAAGTTTTTGGACTTCGCCCAATTCACCGTGTCATCCCACAAGTCCGGCGCGTAGCCGAGGCGGAAGAGTTTCACGGCTTCGGCGGAGACACCGCGCTTGGCGAGGTAATCGCGCGCGATTTGACCGGCGGCGTCGTTGGCGAGCGCAGTCTGCCAGCGTTTGCAGATTTCCTCGTGGAGCTGGAGGAGCGATTCCTTTTCGCCGCGCTGCTGTTTGTCGTTCGGGTTGTCCTCAAACTCGAGCACGATGCGGGCGCGCTCGGCGAGGCGGCGAACGGCTTCGATGAAGGAGAGGCTCTCGTATTCCTTGACGAAGGTAAACACGTCGCCGCCCTTGTGGCAGCCGAAGCAATGGAAAATCTGGCGGCCTGGATTGACGTTGAAGCTCGGGGACTTCTCGCGGTGGAAGGGGCAGAGCGTGACGAAGTTCGCGCCCGCGCGCTTGAGCGGGCCAAGGTAGCCGCCGATGACATCCACGATGTCGCTGGCGGCGCGGATTTCCTCGAGCTTCTGCGGTGGAATGAGGCCCGGCATCGCGCGACCTGACTATTCCTTTTTTTCCGCTGGCGGCGGCTGGGGCGGCGGCGCGGGCACGTGCTTCGGCGGGGCGGTCACGTCATCCAGCACGCGCTGCTCGCGTTTGCCGAGTGAGTTGTTGCTGGGGGCGTGATGAGTGAGGCCCACGGGCGTCATTAATTGATGCGCCAGATATTGGCGGAGGTAAGGCCCGCTCAGGCTGTCGTAGAGCGCCATGCGCTGGGCCATGCCCCACGTCGGGATGAGCACAAGGCCCACTTCCTTCTCTTGCCGCTTGCGCTCGGCAGCGACGGCGGCGGCATCGAACTGCCGTGCATTCAACAGGGCGAGGCAGGCGATCCACATGCACAAGCAGCGGATCACGCCGGCCAGGCTCCCGAGGCGATATTCCCAGCCACCGAAGAAATCGCTGTCCACCAGCTTGTTGCCAACGCTTTTCTTGATGAAGCCGAAGAGCACGGAGACCACGATGACCACCAGCAGGTAGCCGCCCATGTTGGCATACAATAACGAGAGGCCCGCCCCCGCCAGCCAGCCGCCGAGGAATTCGTAAAGGAAGCCGGCGGCCACGATGATCACGAGCCATTGCAGAAAATCGAGGAGCTCCTCGGAGATGCCGCGCACTTTGCCCCGCCACCAGCCCAGCCCGATGACGAGGATGAGCAGGATGTCGAACAAACCAAAGTCGGGCGCGGCAAACGGGGAATCGCCGGGCTTGGCGGCGGCCTTGGTGGCGGTCTCGGCCACGGCGGCGAACAACGGGGTCAGCCCGGACAACCAGTTTCCGACTTCAGCTTGCATGAGGACAACTTGCTCCGTGGTGTCCCCAAAAAAAAGGGCAAATGTGCACGCGCCGGAAACTCACGGATTTTCCCGTAGCCAGAAACGGATGGCCGTGGCCTGCGGATGCTGCGGGTTCAACGCCAGCACGCGCAGGTAGTGCGCCCGGGCCTTGGCGGGCTGGTTGAACTGCTGTGACTGGAGGTTTGCCAAGGCGAAATGTGCGCCGGCGTCGTCGGGTGATTTGGCGAGGAGTTTCTCCAGTTGCACGGCGGCATCGCGCAGGTAGCCGCCGCGTTGCAGTGCGAGCGCGAAGTTGAAACGCGCGCTCGCCGAGTCTGGCTCCAGCGCCAGTGCGGTCTCGTAGGCGGCGGTGGATTTGAGGAGGTCACCCATCTGGGCGGCGACAATGCCGAGGTTGTGATACGCCTCGAAGAACGCGCCGTCGGCCCGGATGGCGCGCTGGTAGGCGGCCGACGCGTCGCTGTGCTTGCCGATGCGCTGCATGGCCAGGCCCAGATCGAAATGCGATTGCGCATCCGCTCGCGAACCAGCGGTGGGCGCGGTGGGCTCGAGATAAGAATAACGCGGGCCGGACCAGCCGG